>JAYVCL010000287.1:0-8319 GCA_043749975.1 Burkholderiales bacterium | reverse complement strand
CTGGTTGAGCATGGCGGCGGGTTCGAGCCAGGCGTTCAGGCCCAGGGCGCTGAGCTGGAGCGTCCACGGCTGGCTGAGTTCTTCTTGCAGGCTCCAGGCTTCGACCATCAGCTCGGACATCTCGCCTTCGGCTTGCATGCGGTACAGCCGGGTGCTGCTGTCGAAGTGCAGGGCGTCTTGATCGAGCAGGGGGCGCAGGGGCATCGGGAGCATCGGGGGCATGGAGTCAGTCTTTCTTGGGTGCCAAACGCGCGGGGCAGGCCTCAGCCTTGCCCCAGTAACCATCGCAGATGCGGCGACGGCATTCGCGTGCTTCTTTGGTGTCTTTGCCGTCGCGCGTCTCGCAACGCTGCACGATTTGCGCGATCGTCGATTGGGTTTGCGTGCCCAGTGGGCGGGCCGGGCTGTCGCGGGACACGTGGGCCAGCAAAGCGGTGAGCAGCGCGATGTCCGCGTCTCTGTTGGGGCTGCCGCTGCTGGCGGTGTCTGTACCAGACGCGCTGATGGCGGGTGCCGCGGCTGCGGCGGTCGAGTGCGGTCGCGGGCCGGCCTCGGTGGTCGCGGCAGCGGAGTGCGTGGGTGCATGTTTCGGCGCAGCCGCGGCCTTGGTCGACGGCTTGGCCGATCGCTTCGTGCTTGTCTCGGGCTGCGCGTTCACGCCAGGCTTCTCGGCCAATTGCGCTGGCGCTGCGGCCGGTTCGGACGGTTTTGTCGCGACGACCGCTGCGGTCGATTGACTGGGCACCGGTTGCGCAGCCCGGCTCTCGGGCACGGCTTCAATTCGCGCGACTGGCGCATCGGCCACCGCGCTGGCAGGCGCGGCGATCGGAGTCGGCAGGGATGTGGGTGTGGTCGGCGCGGTTGCGATCAAACGTGCGGGCGATGCTTCGGTTGCGGGCAAGGACGGCGCTGCCGGTTGTTGACCCCACCACCAAGCGCCACCGGCGGCGGCGGCGACAAGCACCAGCGCAGCGATCCAACTCGGCGCGTGCCACGCAGATTCGCCGTTCATGGACAGCGCGCTCGACTCGAGTTCGACCAGCATGCGAAGGTTGTCTGCGCCGCCGTCCGCGCCCGGGCGCGCGGCACCTGGGCCGTCCATCAGGCTGGGCTTGCCGGTGGTCGGCCGCAGCGAAGCCGGCTCTCGTTTGTCATCGCGGTTCCGCAAATCTGACTCCTGGGCGAATCGACGCCAACGCGCAACGTGCGCACGGCTGTTTCGGGGGGCTCCTGCAGGAGTGCGCGAATTCTAGGGCAGCGGCAAGCAACGAGTTGTGTCGACAAGCCACCCTGATGGGGGATGACCGCACGCGACGCGCGCGGGCATACTCCGCCGGCTGTCCAACATCCACGTGCTGTGTTGATCCAATGATTGTTGCTGTTCTCTTGTATTTCTCGCTCGCCACAGCGGCGCTGGCACTGCTGCTTCTGCCGCAGGCGCGAGCGCAGGCCATCGGCTGGGCGCAGCGACTGCTCTCGGGTGGTGCGGCGGCACACCGATCAATTGCCGCCCGCAGCCAGCGCAACGCGGGCCGCATGGCTCGCGCGGTGGGCACGCAGTCGGCGCAGACGGCTGGCTGGGTGGTGCAGCAGCGGCGCTGGATTCTGACGGGTGGCGCGGCGCTGATCGCCGCCCCGCTGTTGCCACTGGCGTTGCGCGGCTCGCTACAGCTCGATGGTTTCGACCACCGCGTGAGCCGCGAGGTGAACGAGCAGGTCGCCGCGCTGCTGCGGGGTGAACAGCTCGTTCCGCCGCCGTTGGTGCCGCCCGAGCTGTTCACCACGCGCGAAGTCGAGCAGGCCCGGCCGATGATCCGCGGCGCGAGCCGGCAGTGGGAACTTCTGGACGCAGACTTCCGCCAGCGGCTGCTGGTGGTTTTCAAGCTGATGCGCGAACGGCATGGCTACGAGATGGTGTTGCTCGAGGGCTATCGCAGCCCCGAGCGCCAAACGCAACTGGCCGCACTTGGCCCGCAGGTGACCCGCGCTGGTGCCTTCGAGAGCTGGCATCAGTACGGCCTTGCGGCCGACTGCGCGTTCATGCGCGACGGCCGCATCGTCATCTCCGAGCAAGACCCATGGGCCGCGAGCGGTTACGCGGCCTACGGTGAAGTGGCGCGTTCGGTCGGCTTCGTCTGGGGCGGTGGCTGGCGCAGCATCAAGGATTTCGGGCATGTCGAGTTGCGCCGAGACGGCGTGCTGCAACGTCGCTCCGATGCTGAGCAGCCTGCGGCGCAGCATGTGCACTGACCCCCATTTTTCAACCGATATTGCGGAGGCATCGTGAGCAAACCTTTCATCGTGGTGGGAGACAAGACCGACCACGGCGGCGTCGTCATCCAGGGCACCAGCGGCTCTGATGTCAACGGTACGCCCATTGCCCGCGTGGGCGACCAAGTCACCTGCCCGAAAAGGGGCCATGGCGGCACAACGGTGATCGCCACCGGCGACCCGACCTGCATCATCGACGGCCAGCCCGCTGCGCGCCACGGCGACAAGACCGCTTGCGGCGCTACGTTGCTGTCGTCGCAGGCGGCCACCACCGATTGATGAGCGCCCCAAGGCCGGCCAAAGCCGACCGTTCCCCGCGGGGATCAAGGAAAGTGGCAAAGCCACATTTCCTTGAGAGGTCGTTGCAGCCGCGCCGGCCCTCCCGCCGGAAGCACCGCCTTTGATGAGCAATTTCTTCAAGGGCATCGCCCTGTTCGTGCTGATCAGTTGCGGCGTCTGGGTCGCGGTGCTGTGGCGCTGGGAGTCGACGGCGCGCGACATGAACACGCGCGACATCGTCGTCTACCTCGGCCTGCTGCCGCTCACGGTGTTCGGCCTGGCGCTGTTGCTGCGATGGGCTTGGCTCGGTGCGGCGCAGCGCCATGCAGAGGCCGCGGCGGTGCCCGCTGCGGGGGTTGCGACGGCGTCGGGTGCTGCAACCGATGCCGACGACGCACGACGCCACGCGACGGTTCAGTTGCTTGCCGTGCACCTCGTGTGTGCAGCAGGCGCGTCGGCTGCCGAATTGCAAGCGGCCGCGAAGGAAGGCATGCCGCGACCAGCACTCGACTCCGAATTGATCGACGAAGACGGCCTGCAGGTGCTGACCGCGCGAATCAAAGACCTGGACCTGGCAGCTTTCGGGCCGCTGCTTGAACCCCTGTTGGCGGCCACATGCGCCCAGCGACCCGAATGGGCCGGGCTCGGCGCGCCCGGGCATGTGCAGCGCGCGCTCGCGGCACTGCAAGAGCCACTGGCAAGCACCTTGGCAGCACTCGTGCCCTGGAGTGCGCGCTTCGAGCCTGGCCCCGGCGCGCCGCCGGGCCAGCCCGCCGAGCGGCGCGTGCGTGTGCTGCTGGGCTGGCCGGCAGACTGGAGCGCATTCGAGCAAGAACTCGGCCGCAGCTTTGCCACCCGGTTGATCGCCCAGGGCGGTGCTGCGCCGATTCCAGTAGCGTGCTTTGCAATCACCTCGCACGCCGGCAGTGGCGAAGATCTGCTGCTGCACGCGGATCGTTTGCTGCAAACGCTGGCGCGTGAGGGGCGGGATGAGCCGCTGATCGTCGCTGCGTGCCACAGCGCGGTCGGAGAGGGCGCACTCCAGGCGCTCGAGCGCGATGGCTTGCTGTATTCAAGCCAGAAGCGGCCGAAAGGGCGCATGCCCGGCGAAGCCGCCGCTGCGCTCCTGATCGCTGCGACCGATTGGCCGGCCGCGCCCGATGCCGACGGCGATGCACCGGTGCCGCATTTGCATCGCCCGGCCGTGCTGCGACGAGATAAGTCGGCTGATGCGCCGGGACGCATCAGCAGCGATATCGTGTTGCAGGCCATGACCCAGGCACTGGCTGCCAGCGGGCTCGGTGCCGATGCGGTGGCGGCGCTGGCCTGCGACGCCGACCAGCACAGCGCGCGCGGCCCCGAGTTTTTTGGCGGCGGGCTGGGCTTGTTGCCGCATCTCGACAGCGGCGAAGACATGCGCCTTATCGCCACCGTCACTGGCGCGGTGGGCGCGGTCAGCGCACTGCTTGTCTTGGCTTGTGCCGCCGAGCGGGCCAAGGCATGCGGGAAACCATGCCTTGCAGCCACGCTTGGCGACCCATTTTTGCGGCTGGCGTTGCTGGCGCTGCCCGGGCCGCCGCTGCCCAAGACCGTCGCCGCAGCGACGCCAGCCAACGCCGCAGCGTGATTTCACAAGCGGGGCGGCAACCGAGTTGTCATGTCCGACGCGCCGCAGCGCTGCTGTCAGAATGCCGCCCTTGCCCTGACCCTGTTTTGCCGAACGATTTTCGATGAACCGAATTTGGACTTTCTTGCTGGACGTGCGCGTGCTGAGCGTGCTCGGTCTGGCGGCGCTCGCCGCTTTTCTGTTTCTGGGTGCCGACACCTTGCAAATCGCGCTGGTATATGCCGGCGTGGCGCTGGGCCTGATCCTGACCGTCTGGCTGGTTGTCTGGATCGTGCGCAAGCTGCTGGCGCGGCGCGCGGCGCGGCGCATCGAACAGGTGATTGAAGACCAGGGCGAACAAGCGCGCAGGGCCGCTCCGGCGAAGGACAGGGCCCAGGTCGAAGCGGTGCATTCGCGCATGCGCGAAGCGGTCAAGACCATCAAGACGTCGCGCCTTGGCCAAACCACCGGCAGTGCCGCGTTGTACGAGTTGCCGTGGTACATCGTGATCGGCAACCCGGCGGCGGGCAAGAGCACGGCGGTCGTGAAATCGGGGCTGAAGTTTCCGTTTGCCGACAAGGCCGGCAGCGTGATTCAGGGCATTGGCGGCACCCGCAACTGCGACTGGTTTTTCACCAGCGAAGGCATCTTGCTCGACACCGCGGGCCGCTATGCGGTGCATGAAGAAGACCGCTCCGAGTGGATCGGCTTTCTCGGTCTGCTGAAGAAGCAGCGCCCGAAGGCGCCCATCAACGGCATCCTGATCGCGGCCAGTCTGGCCGAGCTTTCGCAAGCGCGCCCCGAGGCCGCGATCCAACTCGCCAAGAACCTGCGCCAGCGGGTGCAGGAACTGACCGAGACGCTCGAAGTTTTCGCGCCCGTGTATCTCGTGTTCACCAAGGCCGACCTGATCGCCGGGTTCACCGAGTTCTTCGAGGACCGCGACCGTTCCGAACGCGAACGGGTGTGGGGAGCCACGCTGCCGTACGACCCGCTCGCCAAGGCCGACAGCGTGACGCAGTTCGACAAACACTTCGACGAATTGTTCGACGGGCTGAAAGAGATGTCGATTGCGCGCATGTCGCTCAACCGAGGGCAATCGCTGCCGCCCGGCGTGCTCACGTTTCCGCTCGAATTTGCAGCCGTCAAGCCGGCGCTGCGCGCATTCGTGGCGACGCTGTTCGAGGAAAACCCATATCAGTTCGCGCCTGTGTTCCGGGGTTTCTATTTCACCAGCGCACTCCAGGAAGGCGCTGCCAGCAGCCGCGCGAGTGAACATGTGGCGCGCCAGTTTGCGCTCAACGACCGGCCGGAGCACACGGTGGCGATGGTTGTCGCCGACAACGGTTTCTTCTTGAAGGATTTGTTCTCGCGCGTGATCTTCGCCGACCGCAACCTCGTCAAGCAGTACACCAGCCGCAACAAGCTGCGCGCCCGCACAGTCACCTTTGCTGCCGCAGTGGCCGCGCTCGCCGTCGCCCTCGGCGGCTGGACCTGGGCCTATCTCGGCAACCGCCAACTCACCGCCAATGTGCAGGCCGATCTGGACAAGGTCATTCTTGTGCAGCGCGAACGCGCCGACCTGGCCTCGCGCGTTGAAGCGCTCGAAGTGCTGCAAGACCGCATCGAGCAACTCGACAGTTACCGCGCGAGCCGGCCGCTGTCGATCGGCCTGGGTCTGTACCAGGGCGAGGCGATCGATGCCAAGCTTCGCCAGGAGTATTTCGCCGGTGTCAGGCAAATCATGATGCAGCCTGTGGCGCAGGCACTGGAAGGATTTCTCGGTGAGGTGAACGTGAACGCCGCACGGCTGCAACCTATGACGCGCGCGCCTGAATCGGCGGCGGCACCGTTGGCCTCGTCGGCGGCGGTGTCTGGTGCAGCGGCATCGGCGGGTGCGATGGGAGCGGCAGCACCGCGACCCGTGCAGAGCGCCGGCCTGTTCACCGAAGCCTCGCCCGAGAGCGTGGAAGACGCCTACAACGCGCTCAAGACCTACCTGATGCTCGCCGACCGCCAGCACATGGAGGCCGGGCACCTGACCGACCAGATGACACGCTTCTGGCGCGGCTGGCTGGAGGCGAACCGAGGCGCGATGCCGCGCGACCGCATGATCCGCAGCGCCGAACGCATGATCGGTTTCACGCTCGCCAACCTGCAAGATCCGGCCTTCCCGGTGCTGGCCAACAACCTGAGCCTGGTCGACCAGACGCGCGAAAGCCTGAAGCGCGTGGTGCGCGGCATGGCGGCGCGTGAACGCGTGTATGCCGATGTGAAGGCGCGCGCCTCGACCCGCTTCCCACAGATGACCGTGGCGCGCATCGTCGGCGACCTGGACCGCGAGGTGATCGCCGGCAGCTATGCCATCCCCGGCACCTTCACCCGCGAGGCGTGGGACGGCTACATCGAAGCTGCCTTCAAGGAAGCCGCGACGAAAGAACTGCAAAGCGCCGACTGGGTGCTGAAAACCGCTGCGCGCGACGACCTCACGCTCGAAGGCAGCCCGGAGCAAATTCGCAAAGCGCTGACCGACCTGTACAAGGCCGAGTACGTGAAGGAATGGCAGCGCTTCGTGCAGGGCATCTCGGTGGCCGACTTCAACAGCTTCGAGATCGCGGTGGCGCGCATGAACCGTCTCGGTGACCCAGCGCAGTCGCCGATCAAGAAGATCATGCAGACCTTGTTCGACCAGACCTCGTGGGACAACCCGTCTTTGCTGAACGAGCGCCTGGGGCTGGCGCAGCGCGGCTTCATGGATTGGATCAAGCAGACCCTGCTGCGCCAGGCGCCGTCGCGCGTGGATGTGAACCTGAACGTGGGCGGACCCAAGGCCGAGATTCCGATGGGCCCGATCGGACGCGAGTTCGCAGTGCTGGCCCGGCTGATGATGTCGCGCGACAACAGCCCGACGCAGATGGCCGGCTACCTGGACAGCCTGTCCAAAGTGCGCACCAAGTTCAACCAGGTCAAGACGCAGGGCGACCCCGGCCCTGCGGCACGCCAGATGATGGCCGCCACGCTCAGCTCATCGGGTTCCGAACTGGCCGATGCGCTGAAGTACGTCGACGAGCAGATGCTCGTGGGCATGACCGACAGCGCCCGCGCCACGCTTCGCCCGCTCCTGGTGCGCCCGCTGATGCAGGCCTTTGCCGTGATCATCAGCCCGACCGAAACCGAGATCAACCGGGTTTGGGCAGCCCAAGTGCAAGAGCCGTTTCAGCGCCTGCTCGTGGCCAAATACCCGTTCGATCCGGCGTCCAAGATCGAGGCTGCGCCGGCAGAAATCGCCAAGGTGTTCGGCCCCGACGGGGCGGTCTCGAAGTTCACCACCGAGACGCTGACGCCACTCATCGTGCGGCGCGGCGACACGCTGGCGCCACGCACCTGGGCCGACATCGGGGTGCGTTTGCGTCCGGAATTCTCAGCCGGCTTCGCGGGTTGGGTCGCCCCGCTCGAAGGCGGTGCGGCGCCGGCCCAGGGGGGCGGAGGCAACAGCGCGGCGGGGGGTGGGGGCGGCAGTGCGGCGGCACCGAGCGCTTCGCAGACGGTGTTCCAGATCTTGCCGCAGGGCGCACCGGGCTTGTCGGAGTACACGGTCGAAATCGACGGCCAGAAGCTGCGCTACCGCAACGCTGCCCCGGCGTGGGAACAGTTCACCTGGCCGAACGCAAGCGGCACGCCGGGCGCGCGAATCTCGGCGGTTACCAACGACGGCGCGGCCATTGAAATTTTGAATGAGCCGGGGCGCTTCGCCCTGACCAAGATGCTGGAGGCGGCCAAGCGAAAGATTCTGAAAGACAACCTCTACGAACTGTCGTGGGCGAACGCAAGCAACGTCGTGACCGTGCATTTGCGCATCGTGAGCCAACCCGGCGCGGTGCCTGCTTCAGGTGGTGGCGCTGTCGGCACCAGCAGCAGCGCCGCCCCAGCCGCACCTGCCGGCGTGGCCGGGCTGCGCGGCGTGAAGCTGCCCAACCTTGTCGTGGGTGTCGATTTGCAGCCCGTGGCGGCTGTGTCGGCTGCGGCGTCCGGAGTGCGCAGATGAGCCGCGCGATGACGGTGCCGCTCGCGTATTTCGGCAAGCTGCCGTCGCGTGGGGATTTCGTGCGCAGCGCCCACCAGGCCGGCTTGATCCAGACCCTGGACCGCTGGCTGAGCCAAGG
>JAYVCL010000286.1:0-2717 GCA_043749975.1 Burkholderiales bacterium | reverse complement strand
CCGGCTGCGACCACAGGTGGCCGCGAATCTCGAACTCGATCACGTTGTGGGTGTCGAGCACGCTGGTGGCTTCGAGTGCGCGCACCTGCAGCGTGTCGGCCAGGATGCGCGGCTCGTAACGCACGATGGCCTGGCGAATGGCGCGTTCCAGCAGGCCGACATCGAGCCTGGAGGCGAGTTGCCCCGACAGCGGCGGCAGGCCGTAGTTCAAAACGCTGTCGGCCAGCAGCGGGTAGGCGTCGGCGTCGGCGCCGAGGGGCTGCACCGCGTTGAACAACGCGCTCAGATCGCGCAGCACGGCCTGGCGCAACTGGGCCTTCGACATCACGCGGTGGTCGTCGACCTCGACACGTTCGCCGCGAGCGTCGTCGGTCAGCCGATCCAGCAGCGCCGGCTGAAGTCGATTGCGCACATCGCCGTTGGCCATGGTGGTGGCTTCAGTGCTCGGGATCGGCAGCGTCGGCAGCGTTGGCCGGCGGCGCTTGCAAGACGATCTCGCGCGCCTCCAACAGTCCCGACTCGAGCCCGCTGGTCGTCAACAGCCGCTGCCCAAGACCCCGGTATTGCCCGGGCGCGAGTTCAAGCCACTCGGTTTTGCGCGACAACTGCAGCGCGCCATCGGCGCACGCACCCGAGCCGGGGTAGCGCGTGGGCAGCAGCGCCACCGTTTCCCCTCCGTTGGGCAACTCGAAGCGGGCCGGCACCCAGACGAGGTCGCGCAAATCGACCGGGGCCTCGATCACCACCTTGCTCACTGCCCCATACGGCACCCAGCAATAGCGCCCGTTGATGACGGCTTCGAGCACCGGGCCCAGGCGCGAGTCGGCATCGGCGATCCACTCGAACGGCGTGCCGTTCAAGCTGCCGGCGGTGACCGGTGCGGCATCGAACGCCTGCACTCGCAAGCGCGCGGCACCGGCCGCATCGCCGCGCGCATCGGCCTGCAAGGCCTCGGCCAGCCACGCGACCCAGGCCTGCGGCTGGCCGAAGGCGATCGGCGTGGTCTTGCCGGCGAACACCGCCTCGCGAACCAGCTCGCACTGCAAGGCCTCGCGGTAGGTGTTGACCATGGGCAAGGTGGCGGCGTCGAGCTCGCCGCACACCTGCAACTGGGTCGACGCGCGTTGCCATTGGCCGAGCACGCACAACAACTGAAACAGAAACACGCGCAGTTTGGGATCGGCGGCATGCTGGCGCACCTGCCGCTGCAAGCCTTCGAGCGCACCCTGCGGGTCGCCCGCAGCCACCAGGTCTTGTGCGGTGGCCATGGTCATGGCGGCATGACTTCATCGGTGAAGATGTACGCGCCGCCACCGCTGCCTGCGGATTGTTGGGGCAGGTACTCGATTTCGACCTTCGTGAACGCGATCGACACGCGCTCGACCGGGCGGCCGTCGGCGTGCACCTCGATGTCGATGGCCACGATGCGCGCCTCTTTCAGCGTCATGCGGAAATAGTCGAGCGCCGTGCCGCCCCCTTTGCGCAGGGTCAGCCTGGCCTCGCGCACCTCGTCGTTGGAGACGAGCGCGCTGAGCAAGGCGGTCGATGCCGAATCGATGCCCTTGCTCAGCACCAGGTGCCGATAGGCCCGACGCGCCGTCGCAGCGGTGGAGCCGATCGCGGTGTTGGCGCTGACGCCCCAGGCCCAGGTGAACACACCGATGTCGTCCTCGTGGCCCTCGGTGGTGACTTCGCCCTTGATCTTGCCGGCACGTTTGGTTTGAACGTGCAGAAAAATGTCGGACGCCGCCTCACCGGAAAGTGCTTTGACCTGGAGTTCCTTGATCTCGACTGGCATGTCGGGTCTCCTTCAACGAGGTTGCCGAGCGCGCGACCGCATTGCCATGGCCGCAAGCAGCCCCGGCGCGACGCCCCCGCAACAACGTTCAAACCTTCTTGTTGGTCGTCACGTCCCAGCCGCCGATCACTTCGCCGCCGAGCGAGCCGTCCGGCTTTTGTTCTTTGTATTTGTATTCGATCTTGCCGAAGTTCAGCGCGATCTGTTCAAACGGGATGACGTCGCCGTGGGCAGAGCCGGCCGTTTGATACGCACTCACGAGCAAAGGCGACAGGATGATCGTCAGGAACTCTTGCTGGTCGGTGCCTGCCTTGCGACACACGAGCGTGGCCTTCTTCAGGTGCTCGCCGGTTGCGCACGCCGCCAGCAGCTTCGCCGAGGCCTTGTCGGTCTTCTTGGTGAAGTTGAAATCCCCCATCGCGACCTTGCCGCTGCCGCCGCCGCCGCCGCTGGAGAACGAGCCAGCGTTGACCGCCCCAACGCTCCACGATTCGAGCTCGATTTCGCCCTTGTGCTTGTCATCGGTGGACTCGCCGTCCACGCCTTCGATCTTCAGGAAATAGTCTACGTTTGCCATGATGCTTGACTCCAAGAATGTTGCGCGTCGTTGAATCTATCGGGGTTCAGGCAGCACACACGACGCGCATGTGCCGCTTGCAGTTCCTGCACCTGTTGTGGTCACGCCGCCTTTTGCGAAGGCAGCGTCGAGACCAGCCGCAACGACACGGTCAGGCCTTCCAGTTGATAGTGGGGGCGCAGGAAAATCTTCGATGAGTAGTAGCCGGGGTTGCCTGGAACTTCTTCGACCACGACTTCGGCAGCGGCCAGCGGTTTGCGCGCCTTCACCTCCTCGGACGAATTGGCCGGGTCGCCGTCGACGTAATTCATGATCCATTTGTTGAGCCAGCGCGACATGTCT
>JAYVCL010000285.1:0-6130 GCA_043749975.1 Burkholderiales bacterium | reverse complement strand
GTTACCAGTCGATGGCGCTGCCGTCGTGGTTCAGGAATCGTCCGCTGTCGGCCGGGCGCAAGCCCTTGATGACGCCGCGCATGTCGGACACGCTTTGCGCAGGCGTCAGGTCGGCACCCGCGCCGCCCATGTCGGTTTGCACCCAGCCCGGGTGAAACGCCACGCAGACCGCCTTGCCTTCGAGCGTGATCGAGACATCTTTCAGCACCGAGTTCAGCGCCGCTTTCGAGGCCCGGTACAACCAGCCCGAGGCCGACGTTCGGTCTCCGATCGAGCCCATCCTGGACGAGGTCACCGTCAGCTTCGCGCCGGGGGCCAGCATGTCCACGACCAGCGGCAGCACGCGCATCGCGCCGAGCACGTTGGCGTGCATCACGGCATTGAAATCGGCAGCGGACGGCGTTTGCAAACCGCTGGTGTTCGGGCCGTAGACGCCGGCGTTGCAGACGACCACGTCGAAGGCTTCGCCGTCCAGCGGCCAGGCCAGGCCCGAGACGCTGGCCGCGTCGGTCAGGTCGAGTTGGATCGCATGGGCGTTCAGCGCGTGCAGGCGTGCGAGACCAGCGTCGTCGCGCGCGGTGGCGGTCACGCTGGCGCCGTCGGCGCGGTATTGGCGAACGAATTCGAGGCCGAGGCCGCGCGATGCACCGATGATGAGAACTTTCATATCAACCTCCGGCCACAGGCCGACTTCCCAGCAAACGCCAGGCCATCGCGACGAAGAGCGTCGCACCCATTGCATTCAGACTGCGCGCCAGCACCGGCGAGCTGCCAACGCGGCGCAGGCGTGCCGACAGCGCCACCAGCAGCACCAGGAACAGCGTGCCTTGCGCCACCATCAACCCGCCCAGCGCCAGAAAAGCCAGCGTCTTGTGCGCCGAGTCGCCAGCGATGAACTGCGGCAAAAACGCCAGCACGAACAGCGCCACCTTGGGGTTCAGCACATTCGTCAACAGGCCGCGCCTGAAGTCTGCACCCAGGCGCACGGGCGGGGCTGTGGCAAGTTCTTGCCGCGTGGCGGTCGACCGCCCGGGCCGCCACGCGGCACGCAGCATGCCCCAGGCCAGCCACAGCAGGTACAGCGCGCCGGCCGCCTTGACAAAGGCAAACGCGGCGTTCGAGACCGCCAGCAAGGCCGCCAACCCGAACGCCGCCGCCAGCACGTGCACCACACAGCCGGCGCTGATGCCGGCAGCCGCCGCCAGCCCCGCGCGCAGCCCGCCGGCCAAGGTGCGCCCCACCGTCAACAGCATGTCGACGCCGGGCGTGGCGTTGAGCACCAGCACCGCCAGCGCGAACAGCGGCAGGCTGTGCAGGCCGAGGCCGCCCGACATCACAGCAGCTCGACCGACAAGGCCGTGGCCTCGCCGCCGCCGATGCACAAAGCCGCCACGCCTTTTTTCAAACCGCGCTTGCGCAATGCGCCGAGCAAGGTGACCACGATGCGCGCGCCACTGGCACCGATCGGGTGGCCCAGCGCACACGCGCCGCCGTGCACGTTGACGATTTCGTGCGGCAGCTTGAACTCGGTCATCGCGGCCAGGGTGACGGCGGCGAAGGCTTCATTGACTTCCCACAGGTCCACGTCTTTCGCGGTCCAGCCGGTTTTCTTGAGCAGCTTGTCGATGGCCCCCACCGGTGAGGTCGAGAACAGGTTGGGCGCTTGCGCATGCACGGCGTGGGCGTGGACGCGCGCGATCGGCTGGACGCCCATTTTCAGGGCCGTGCTTTCGCGCATCAGCACCAGGGCAGCGGCACCGTCGGAAATGCTGGATGAAGTGGCGGCGGTGATCAAGCCGTCTTTCTTGAACGCGGGCTTCAAGCCGGCGATCTTGTCGAGCTTGGCCTTGAACGGCTGCTCGTCGAACTTGACCAGCGTGTCGCCGCTCTTGCCCGTCACTTTCACCGGGGCCATTTCCCAATCGAAGCTGCCGTCTTCGTTGGCGCGCCTGGCGCGTTCGGTGGAGGCGATCGCGAACGCGTCCATCGTCTCGCGCGTGAAGCGGTATTTGGCGACGCACTCTTCGGCGAACACGCCCATCGCCTTGCCGCCGCCCGGCTTGCCGTCAACGCCCGGCAGCTTCTCGTAGGCGTCTTCCAGGCCGTCCATCGCCATGTGGTCGTAGAGCGCCGCCTGGCCGTACTTGACGCCCTTGCGCGCGAACATCAGGTGCGGCGCGTTGGTCATGCTTTCCATGCCGCCGGCGACCATCACGTCGACCGATTCGGCCTTCAGCATGTCGTGCGCGAACATCATTGCGCGCATGCCCGAGCCGCACATTTTCGACAAAGTAACGGCACCGGTGGACTGCGGCAGACCGGCCCCCAGCGCGGCCTGGCGGGCCGGTGCCTGGCCCTCGCCGGCCATCAGGCAATTGCCCATCAGCACCTCGTTCACGGCGTCGCCGGGCACGCCGGCGCGTTCGACCGCTGCCCGAATCGCGATGGCACCGAGTTGCACTGCGGTGATTGAAGAAAAGTCACCCAGCAGACCGCCGATGGGCGTGCGGGCGACAGAAACGATGACGATGGTGTCAAGCATGGCGGGCTCCTCGGAACAGGGGGAACGAAACAACGCAACTCAGGCGAACGGCGTGGTCTGGCGAAAGCGTTTCGACGGATCGTACGGAAAAACATCGTGCACGTAGCCGGCCAATATGCGCTCTTTGTGGCCGTGCCAGAAACTGGCCTCCAGCAGGTCGGCATGGTGCTTCATGAACACTGCGCGCACGCCCGGGTTGCCGAGCAAAAAGGGCGCGAAGGTTTCCGGAAACACGTCTTTCGGGCCGACGCGGTACCAGACTTCGCCCGACATTTCTTCTTCTTCGTTGTGCGGTTCGGGCACCTTGCGGAAGTTGCAGTCGGTCAGGTATTCGATCTCGTCGTAATCGTAGAACACCACCTTGCCGTGGCGGGTGACGCCGAAGTTCTTCCAAAGCATGTCGCCGGGAAAGATGTTGGCGCGCACCAGGTCTTTGATGGCGTTGCCGTATTCGACCACCGCCGATTCGATTTGCGTCAGCGAAGCCTCTTGCAGGTAGATGTTGAGCGGGATCATGCGCCGCTCGATGTAGACATGGCGGATCACCAGCGCATCGCCGTCTTCTTCGAGCAGGCTGGGGCAGAAGTGCTTCAGTTCGGCGACCAGTTCGGCCTCGAAACGCTCGCGCGGGAACGCCACGTTGCTGTATTCCAGCGTGTCGGCCATGCGGCCCACGCGGTCGTGCTGCTTGACCAGCAGGTACTTGCTCTTGATCAACTCGCGCGTGGTTTCTTTTTGCAGCGGGTAGAAGTCTTTGATGACCTTGAACACATACGGAAAGCTCGGCAGGTCGAACACCAGCATCACCATGCCCTTGATGCCCGGCGCGATGCGAAAGCGGTCGCTCGAGTGCTTCAGGTGGTACAGAAAGTCGCGGTAAAAAGAGTTCTTGCCCTGCTTGGCCAGACCGAGCGCGTTGTAGATTTCCGAGCGCGGCTTGCGCGGCATCATCGAGCGCAAAAACTGCACGTAAGCCGAAGGCACCTCCATCGCCACCATGAAGTAGGCGCGCGCAAAACTGAACAACAGCAGCAGGTCGTCTTCACCGAACAGCACCGTGTCGATCACCAACTGGGCCTGCTCGCTGTGCAGGATCGGCAGCGCGAACGGCGTCTCGTTGTTGCCGTTGATGATCTTGCCGACCAAGTACGCACCCTTGTTGCGGTAGAACAGCGAGCTGAGCACCTGCACCTGGAAGTTAGCCCGCATGCGGTAGTCGCCGAGCTGCTCGGCCACCGCCGCCAGCACGCAGTCGATGTCGCGCCCGAGGTCTTCGAACTCGCGCGTGAGCTGGAAGTCGTCGACGATGCGCAGCCAGGTCTCGCTCATCGTCGGCTTGGTCGGGTAGTAGGCGCGGTAGGTCGGCGTCGAGGTCTTTTCGTCGTTTTCGATGTATTCGGTCGACACCGCTGGCCGCACGAAGATGAAGTCGTTGTGAAAGTAGCTGCGGTGCAAAATTTTCGTCGTCACCGAATTGAAAAAAGTCTCGGCCAGCTCGGGCTGGTGGTGGCCGATGAGCAGGCCGATGTAGTGCAGCTTGACCTGCTGCCACACATCCTTCGGCAGTTCGGAGGCCTGGTAATCGCGCTGCAGCCGATCGGCCGCTTCGTCCACGCGCAAGTCGTAGAACTCGATGCGCTCGCGCTGCGCGCGTTGCTGGCCGTGCCAATCGGCAGCTTCGAAGCGGCGCTTCGCGTCGGCGCTGGTTTGTCGAAAAAGCCGGTAGTGGCGGTCGAAACCATCAAGCATCGCCTGCGCGATGTCGAAGGCGCGCGGATCGTTCAGGCTTTGCGGGAACATGCGCTGCTGACTCAAGGCCTGCCTTGCTTGCGCAACGCATCGAAGCGATGCTTCAAGGCCCCCAACGCCAGTCCGTAAGCGGCCAGCAGTTCGGCGTCGCTTTTCACCGTCATCTTGAGGTCTTCGATCAAGCCGTTGTGCAGGCCGTAGACCCAGCCGTGCACGACCACGCTTTGGCCGCGCGCCCAGGCGTCTTGCACCACCGTGGTTTCACACACATTGAGCGACTGCTCCAGCACATTCAGTTCGGCCATCGCGTTCAGCCGCATCGCCTCGTCGGGCATGCCGTCGAGCCAGGCCTTGTGCTTGTTGCGCACATCCTGCACATGGCGCAGCCAGTTGTCGGCCAGGCCGACGCGCTTGTTCAACATGGCCGCCCGCACGCCGCTGCAACCGTAGTGGCCGACCACGATGATGTGCTGCACCTTCAGTTGGTCGATGGCGAACTCGATCACGCTGAGGCAGTTCAGGTCGGAGTGCACCACCACGTTGGCCACGTTGCGGTGCACGAACATTTCACCCGGCAGCAGCCCGACGATCTCGTTGGCGGGCACGCGGCTGTCCGAGCAGCCGATCCACAGGTACTGCGGCACCTGCTGCGCGAGCAGGCTGGTGAAGAAGCCCGGCGTGCGTGCCTCGGTTTCAGCGGCCCAGCGGCGGTTGCTTTGGAACAGTTCGTCGAGTTCGATGGTCATGGTGCTGCAAGGGATTTTGATCAGTGTACGCAGGGCGGATCAGGCCGCGCCGGCTGGCGCTGCCACAGTCACACCCCAGACAAAGCCTGCCCGCGGAAAACCTTGGAAGAGGTTGCGCCAGACGGCTTCGTTGTCGGCGTGGCGGGCCAGACACGTTGCATCGTCAATGCGCAATTCGCGCAGCATGCAGCGTTGGCCTTGGAGCCGTGGCACCGCTGTCATGACGCCTGCGAATCCACACCCAGCCGCCGTGGCTCGACCGACGCCAGCGGCTCGTCACCCTGCCTGCGCCAGCAGCAAACCGACTTTGAAGCCGCAGCATTGCCGACCGCCTCGACCCAGCCTTCGTCTTCGAACAGCACCGCAACGTTTTCGCCAGCGCCCGCTGCCGGCCCGGTGCTGGCCGCCAGCATTGGCTGTCGCCAGGCTTCGCTGTCCAGGTGCGGGCAAAACGTGCCGGGCAACCAGCCCAATCCCGGGCGCACACCACCGCCGGGCACGCTGTCGGTCACGTACTGCTCGAACCAGCAATTGGCACCGGCGCTGATGCCGGCCAAGACGGTGCCGGCCTCGTAGGCCTCGTGCAAGGCCTTGTCGAAGCTGAACTCGCGCCAGACGGCCAGCATGGCCGGCGTGTTGCCGCCGCCCACGTAGATCAGGTCGGCCTCGCGCACGGCGGCGGCGTAATCGCGCCGCATTTCGTAGGGAAAGAACGGCAGCGTGTCGGCGCGACAACCGAGCGATGTGAACGCCTTGATGAACTTGAGCTGCGCCCTTTCGCCGTCGCCGCCCGCCGTACCGAGGTAAAGCGCGCGCGGCTGCGTCTGGCGGCACAGCGACAGCAGATAGCGCTCTTGCGCCAAGGCTGCGTCGTCGAACAAGAAGCCGCCGCCGCCGATCGCGACGATGCGCCGATGCGCGCTCACAGCGTCTGCGCGAACAGCTCGCGCCCGATCAGCATGCGGCGGATCTCGGACGTGCCGGCGCCGATCTCGTACAGCTTGGCGTCGCGCCACAGCCGACCCAGCGGGTAGTCGTTGATGTAGCCGTTGCCGCCGAAAACCTGAATGCCCTCGCCGGCCATCCAGGTGGC
>JAYVCL010000284.1:0-3012 GCA_043749975.1 Burkholderiales bacterium | reverse complement strand
AGAGTCATCACCGTCCAGACGCAGCCGGGCAAGACCAAAGAAGCCGCGACGCTTTATCGCGACTCGATCATCCCGGCCGCCAGACAGCAAAAAGGCTTCAAGGATGCCATGCTGCTGACCGACCCCGTGACGGGCAAAGGCATCTCGGTGACTTTGTGGGATACCGAGGCCGACCAGAAGGCCAGCGAGGCCAGTGGCTACGTTGCGCAGCAGCTCGGCAAGATAGCCCCGCTGCTGGCCGGCCCGCCAGTGCGCGAATCGTTCGTGGTCAGTGCGAAGGGCTGAGTTCGAGCCCCACACCCTGTAGCCACAGACCAGACGGGGCAGGGCAAGCGGGGGTCATGCCGGGTGTCCGCGTGAACCCGTCGATCCGGACAAGCAACTGAGCCGAAAGGGCGGGCTGCAAAGCGGTCCGACCCTCGGCGCGTTTTGTGCAAAGGGGAAATCATGTCACTCGTCAGTCCCGCCAAATTCGTCCATGTCGTCTACCGCACCCGCCGTTTCGAGCAGATGCTCGCCTGGTACCAGGCCGTGTTCAACGCCCGCATCCAGCATCAAAATCCGGCGCTGGCTTTTCTGACCTACGACGAGGAACACCACCGCTTCGCATTCGTCAACATGGATGTTTTGGCGCCGCGTGCCGATGGTGCAGCGCCAGCCGGCAAGCAGGGTCTGATCGGCGTGGACCATGTGGCCTACACCCATGCGTCGCTTGACGACCTGTTCGAAAACTACCGGCAGCTCAAGACCCAGGGCATCGTTCCCTACTGGTGCATCCACCATGGCGTGACGGTGTCGATGTACTACGCCGACCCCGACGGCAACCAGATGGAGTTCCAGGTCGATGCCTTCGCATCCACCGACGAAGCAAACGCCTTCATGTGCAACCCGAGCTATGGCGACAACCCCATCGGCGTGGAGTTCGAACCCGAAGACTGGCTGGAGAAGGTACGCGCTGGCGCGCGGCTATCGGACTTCCTGGTGCGGACTGTGCATCAGCCGGTGTCGCCGATTCGGGGTTCGATAAACGCCGCCGCCTTACCCACCGTCGCAACGCATTGAAGGCATCGCGCGACCGCTCTCCAAGCTCCTGCGTTTCCCCCCACCTTACTGAAAGCACCATCATGAAGCTCTACTACCACCCCGTATCCACAACCAGCCGTCCGGTTTTGCTGCTGGCCGCCGATGAGGGCATCGCACTCGACCATGAGGTCGTCGATCTGTTCACCGGCGCGCACTTGCAACCCGCCTTCGCCAGCATCAACCCCAGCCAGCAGGTGCCGGTGCTCGAAGACGGCGAATTCCGGCTGTCGGAGAGTTCGGCGATCCTCAAATACCTGGCCGAGAAAACCGGCTCGGCGGCCTATCCGAGCGACCTGCAAAAGCGCGCGCGCATCAATGAAGTCATGGACTGGTTCAACACCGGCCTGTACCGTGATCTGGGCTACGGCCTGGTCTATCCGCAGGTGTTGCCAAGTTACAAACGCGAAGACGCCGCGGTGCAAAAGGCCAATCTGGCGTGGGCACGCGAGAAGGCGTGCCGCTGGCTGGGCATTCTGGACAAGGACATCATCGGTGCCAACGAATATGTGTGCGGCAAGGACATCAGCATCGCCGATTACCTCGGCATCGGCATGTTGTCGGCCGGCGAGGTCGCCCACCTTGACTACGCGCAGTGGAAGAATCTGTCGCGCTGGATTGCCACCATGAAGGCCCGGCCGACCTGGGACCAGGTCAATGAAGGTTTCTACACTTATTTCGTCGCGCCCTACAAGGACGCGGCTTTTGAAGGACCGAGAGGCTAGCCATGATCCGCAAGCTGCACCACAATGCCTACCGCTGCCGTGACTCGGAAGAAACGCGCGGCTTCTACGAAGACTTTCTCGGCCTGCCACTGGTCGGCACACTGGAACTTGGCGAAACCAAAACCGGGCGCAGCACGCACACGCTGCACACCTTCTACCGCATGGAAGATGGTTCGCACCTGGCGTTTTTTGAAACCACCGACATGCCCTTCGAGTTCAAGCGCCAGCACGACTTCGACCTGCATATCGCGCTGGAGGTGGGGGCCGAAGCCTTGCCACCCATGCTGGCCAAAGGCCAGGCGGCGGGCATTGAAACACGGGGTCCGTCGAACCACGGCATGGTCGATTCGATCTATTTTCGCGACCCCAACGGCTATGTCATCGAGCTGTGCGCGAAACGCGCCGAGCACGACAGCCTGATGGACCCCGCCACCAACGGCGCGCGCAGCAAACTGCAGCGCTGGACGGCGGGCAAGGCCGAGCACCCGGCAAGCAACTGAGCCAAACAGGCACCGGAGAAATCCCATGACCGCAAAAGCGTTTGTCGTCGCGCCTAAAGACTATCCCCGTCCCTTGAACGTCGTCGGCGAGCACATCACGGTGCTGGCCTCTGGGGCGGCGACGGGTGGCTATGAAATCTTTCTGCAGGAGGGACCTGAAGGCAGTGGTCCGGTGCCGCACAGCCACCCGTGGGACGAATCGTTCTTCGTGATCCGGGGCGAGGTCGATTTCAGCATCGACGGCGCGCAGCAAACGGCGCTCACCGGCACGCTGGTGCATTTGCCTGCGGGCACGCTGCACGCGTTTCGCTTTCGTCAGGGTGGCGCCGCGATGGTTTCGATGACCTCGCGGCTCGGTGCATCGAGCCTGTTTGCCGAGTTGGACCGCGAAATCTCACCCGACCAGCCCGACATCGGGAAGCTGGTGGCAATTGCAACGCAACATGGCTTGACTGTCGCCGAGCCGGGATGATCCTGGAAACGGCAGTTGGACGCGCCCGAGTGGGCCGTGATGCGGTGCGCTGGCAAGGGTGAGCGCTGCGCCTCCACTGGCACCTGCGTGCCAGTGGACAGCGCGAACGGGCTCAGGCTGCGACTGAGCTGCGCCCTGAATTGAGAATCAGATTCAACTTTGACATTTTATTAGCCACTAGCTAAGGGACGTGGAAATCACCAAAATACCTTCGTCATCGCGAGGCCGCAGGCCG
>JAYVCL010000283.1:0-4464 GCA_043749975.1 Burkholderiales bacterium | reverse complement strand
GGAGACCGGCTTCGCGAGCGGCTTCGGCCAGAGCCTTCACGCGGCCGTGGTATGCAAAACCCGCGCGATCGAAGGCAACCTTCTCGATGCCGGCCGCCTTCGCTTTTTCAGCGATGCGCTTGCCGATGATCGTCGCGGCCGCTACGTTGCCGCCTTTTCCGGCCATCTTTGCACCACCCGCAATTTCCTTGCGGACATCGGGCTCGGCAGTCGAGGCGGTGGCGAGCACCTTGGCACCGTCATCGGAGATGACGCTGGCGTAGATGTGCAGGTTGGTGCGATAGACCGTCAAGCGCGCAACGCGTTGCACGGCAATGCGAGCACGGGTCTGACGCGAGCGACGAATCCGCTGATCTTTTTTATTCAACATGTCATTCGCTCCTTACTTTTTCTTGGTCTCTTTGAGAGAGACTTTCTCGCCGACGTAACGGATGCCCTTGCCCTTGTACGGCTCTGGCGGGCGAATCGCGCGAACTTCAGCAGCGATCTGGCCGACCACTTGCCGGTCAGAACCTTTGATCACGATTTCGGTTTGCGTCGGGCACTCGACCTTGATACCGGCCGGCATCTCCTTCGCCACCGGATGCGAGAAGCCGATTTGCAAATTCAACTTGGTGCCGGTGGCTTGGGCGCGGTATCCGACGCCCACCAGGCTGAGCCTCCTTTCGAAGCCTTTGCTGACCCCGTCGACCATGTTCGCCACCAGCGCGCGCATGGTGCCTGACATCGAGTCGGCAGCGACGCTTTCGTTGGCCGGGGCAAACATCAGCTTGCCCTCCGAGTTGGTCACCGTCACCAGCGAATTCACCGGGCGCACCAAGGTGCCCAGCGCACCCTTGACGCTGATTTGCTCGGCACTGATCGAAACATCCACACCCTTGGGCACGGAGATTGGCATTTTTCCTACGCGGGACATCGTGCTTCTCCCTTGCTCAGGAAACGTAGCAAAGAACTTCGCCGCCGATGCCGGCCTGGCGAGCTTTGCGATCGGTCATCACGCCCTTCGGCGTGGTGACGATAGCGACACCCAAACCGTTCATGACGTTGGGAATATCGTGGCGGCCCTTGTAGACACGCAGGCCGGGACGGCTCACACGCTCGATGCGCTCGATCACCGGACGACCGGCGTAATACTTCAGCGAAATCTCAAGCTGCGGCTTGGTCGGGTCCCCGACCACGGCAAAGCTGTCGACGTAGCCTTCGTCTTTCAAGACTTGGGCAATCGCCACTTTCAGCTTCGACGCCGGCATCGACACAGTTGGCTTTTCAACTATTTGTGCATTGCGAATGCGGGTCAGCATATCGGCGATTGGATCACTCATGCTCATAGATAAATCTCCTGATCGTGCGTGGTCGGACTGGCTTACCAGCTGGCCTTGACGATGCCGGGAATGTCGCCCTTAAAGGCGAGTTCACGAATCTTGTTGCGGCCCAGGCCGAACTTGCGGAACGTACCGCGCGGGCGACCTGTCAACTCACAGCGGTTGCGCTGGCGCGTGGGGTAGGCATTGCGCGGCAGCCGTTGCAACTCCAGGCGCGCGGCATAGCGCTCCTCGTCGGATTTTTTCGCGTCGTTCGCGGTGCCTTTGAGCTCAGCGTATTTCTTGGCGTACTTGGCGACCAGCAGCGTGCGCTTGAGTTCGCGTTGAATGAGGGAAGTTTTAGCCACAGGCAGCCTCAGTTCTTGAACGGGAATTTGAATGCTGCGAGAAGCGCCTTGCACTCGTCGTCGCTCTTCGCGGTGGTGGTGATGCTGATGTTCAGACCACGCAGAGCATCGACCTTGTCGTACTCGATCTCGGGAAAGATGATCTGCTCTTTCACGCCGATGTTGTAGTTGCCGCGGCCGTCGAATGCACGGCCTGATATGCCGCGAAAGTCGCGCACACGAGGCAACGCTATCGTGACAAAACGGTCGAGAAACTCATACATCTTCACGCCACGCAAGGTGACCATGCAGCCGATGGGAACGCCATCACGAATCTTGAAACCAGCGATTGCCTTCTTCGACTTGGTGACCACGGGCCGCTGGCCGGCGATCTTGGTCAGATCGCTGACGGCGTGATCCATGACCTTCTTGTCCGAGACGGCTTCGCTCACACCCATGTTGAGCGTGATCTTGCTGATGCGCGGCACCTGCATCACCGACTTGTAGCCGAACTTGGTGACCAGTTCGGGCGCGATCTTGTCGCGGAAAATCGCTTGCAGGCGAGCGGTTTGCTGTTGAGCCATATCGAAAACCCCTTACGCCTTGAGCTGTTCGCCGCTCGACTTGAAGATGCGAACCTTCTTGCCGTCGTCCAACAACCTGATGCCAACGCGATCAGCCTTGCCGGTCGCAGCGTTGAAGATGGCCACATTCGACTGGTGGATCGACATCGTCTTGTCGACCACACCGCCCGTGGTGCCTTTCATGGGATTGGGCTTGACGTGTTTTTTTACCACGTTGATCCCGTCGACTATGATGCGTTGTTCGTCGACGCGCTGCGTCACCGTGCCACGCTTACCTTTGTCGCGGCCGGTCAAGACAATGACCTGGTCGCCTTTGCGAATCTTGTTCATGCGCTGTCTTTCAAGCTAGGCTCAAAGCACTTCGGGAGCGAGCGAGACGATCTTCATGAAGCGCTCGGTGCGCAGTTCGCGCGTCACCGGGCCGAAGATGCGGGTGCCAATCGGCTCGAGCTTGGCGTTCAGCAAGACGGCAGCATTGCCGTCGAACTTCACCAGCGACCCGTCTTGACGGCGCACGCCTTTGGCGGTGCGAACCACCACGGCGCTGTAGACCTCGCCTTTTTTGACGCGGCCTCGCGGAGCAGCTTCTTTGATGCTGACCTTGATCACGTCACCGATGCCGGCATAGCGGCGCTTGGAGCCGCCGAGCACCTTGATGCACATGACGGATTTGGCACCAGTGTTGTCGGCGACATCAAGTCGCGACTGCATTTGAATCATGTTCTATGTCCCAACTTGTACCGCTGGCCGGTCTGTGGAGAACGGCGTCGCAGTCAGTCTTGGGCCCGTCAGTCAGTGTTCGCTTATCGCTTTTCGCGTATTGCGCAGCTTGCGTTCACATCTTGCTTGGGCGGAACCGGTTTCTCTTTGGCACGGGGCCGTGCAATTGAATTTCCGGCGAAGTCTAAGATTATGCACTGCGGTTCGCGCCACTGTCAAACGCAGGTCTCATCTGAATCAGACGTGCTCAGTTCGCCTTCGCCTGCGTCAACATCGTTTCAGCGTTGCTGACATCGAGTTTCCCGGGTGCCTCGACATTCAGCGTCTTGACCACGCCGTCGACCACCAACATCGAGTAACGCTGAGAACGCAACCCCATGCCGCGGCTGCTCAGGTCGAGGGTCAAGCCGGTGGCCTTGGTGAATTCGGCGCTGCCGTCGCCCATCATCCGCACCTTGCCCAGCGCATGCTGGTCGCGGCCCCAGGCACCCATGACGAAGGCATCGTTGACCGCCACGCACCAAATCTCGTCGACACCAGCGGCCCTCAACTCATCGGCGTGGGTGATGTAGCCGGGAACGTGTTGCACAGAGCAGGTTGGCGTGTAGGCACCCGGTAACGCGAAAACGGCAATCGTCTTGCCCGCAGTGGCTTTCTGAACGTCGAAACTGTTCGGCCCGAGTGAGCAGCCATTGCCCTCGACCTCGATGAATTCCTGCAGGTTGCACGCAGGCAGCTTGTCGCCAATTTTCAGCATCTCCATCTCCAATGAATGATGAAATCAATGAAAAAAGGTCGGACGCCAACATCAGCGGTCCGACCGTTGTGCGCCAAGGCTCTCGAAAAAGCCCCGCAGCAATGAGCTCAGATCACAATTGCTTTCTCGACCAGGCGGGTCACGACCCAGGCCTTGGTCTTCGAAATCGGACGGGTCTCGGCGATCTCGACCACGTCACCCATCTTGTACTCGTTCAACTCGTCGTGAGCGTGGTACTTGCTCGACCGCGCGACGATCTTTCCGTACAGTTCATGCTTGGTGCGGCGCTCGATCAAGACGGTGATGGTTTTGGCGCGCTTGTCGCTGACGACCTTGCCGACCAGGGTGCGCGTGTTCTTCGCAGCCTTGGCGGGTTCAGCTTGAGCCACGGGCGGACTCGTTGAAACAGCGATCTCGCTCATTTGGTTGCTTCCTTCTTCTTCTGAGCCAGCACGGTCTTGGCACGCGCAATGTCGCGGCGCGTATTGCCCAATTGGGTGTGGTTGCTCAGTTGTTGGGTGGCCTTCTGCATGCGCAGGCCGAAGTGGGCCTTGAGCAGGTCGCCGACTTCTTTTTGAAGGTCGGCAACGTCCTTGGCGCGGAATTCAGATGCTTTCATGAATGTCTCCGGTCGGGTTCAAGCGCCCACCTGGCGTGCGACGAAGGTGGTGCGCAGCGGCAGCTTGGCAGACGCCAGTCTGAACGCTTCGCGGGCCAGTTCTTCGGGAACGCCGTTGATTTCGTAGAGCACCTTG
>JAYVCL010000282.1:0-10471 GCA_043749975.1 Burkholderiales bacterium | reverse complement strand
CACTGGAAACAAAGTAACTGCGAACGACTCTTCGTACGCCCTCGCCGCTTAAAACCGGTGAGCTTCGCAACAGTTGGCCGATGGGCTGGGTCTGAGGGGCAACCTGAAGACTGCGAAGTCATACACATTGGCTCGTCTTGAGCTGGGTTACTCAGCACAAGACTAAATCAAGTGACTCGGGATCAACGTAGCGTGCTGCTGCGCGACGTGGATCCTTAAATCCAAATCAGTCAGCTACGCATGTAGAACTACCTGATGATGGCTTGCGGACGGGGGTTCAATTCCCCCCGGCTCCACCAGACCCGAGGGCCCGGAAACATTCCGGGCCCTTATTTTTTGTGCGCCCGCATGGCGCACTCCTTTCAAGGCAAGGCATTCGGCCTCATGCCCAGCCGCGCGAGAAGCGCAATCCCGGCTGAACCCTCGCACCGTCATTTCGGCGTGCATGCTACCTTTCCGGCCAAGTAACGGGAGCAGCGCGGGTGCAATCGATGGGGAAGACTGCGGTGCGCAAGTTCGGGTTGTGGCGTGCTTTCGCAGCTCTGGCCGCACTGTTGCTGTCGGCCCAGGCGGCTGCTGGAACGCTCACGCGCGTCCAACTTGAGGCGATGTTTGCGCCGCTGCTGACGGTCGGAGAAAAAAACGCCAACTTGCCGGTCTGGCCGATTTTCCGCCGCGGCGGTGACGCACCTGTGCTGCAGGCCTACGCGTTCGAGACAATCGACATCGAGCCGGTGAGCGGCTACGGGGGCAAGCCGATCAACGTGCTGGTGGTGATGGACACGAATGGCGCCTTCCTGCAGGTGCGCCTGCTGTCGCACACCGAGCCGATCTTTCGTTCCGAAAAAGGCACGGCAACGCTGGCCGAGTTTGCCGGCCAGTACAACGGCCTGTCGGTGAACCACGGCATCCAGATCCTGAGCCCGAAGGCGCAACGCGTGCACACCGAATCGACCGCCACGCTGCATGGCATCGTGGCCGGCACCGTCACCGCGCTGGCGATCGACAAAAGCATCATGGAGGCGGCCGCACAGGTCGCCCAGGCGCGACTCGACGACCCGAACGCACGCGTTTCGCTGATGGCGTCGCACGGGCCGAACGACCGCTACCAGCGAACCGGCTGGAACGCACTGGCCACGGCACGGCTGGTGCAGCCATTCACGCTCAGCCAGCGCGAGGTCGAGACGCGGTTCAGGGGCACACCGGGTGCCGGGCGAGATGCTGAAGGCATGCTGCGACCCGACACCGCCGCCGTCGACCTCTGGATCGCCGTGGCCAGCTTGCCGCAGGCCGGGCGCAACTTGCTCGACAGCGCGGGCTGGGCCGAGGTGCGCGAGTTGCGCGAGAACGGCACGCCGGTGCTGTTGGTGCTGGACGGCGGACGCTACCCGTTGCGGGCGCAGCCCGGCGCCGATGACGGCAGCCAGCCGACCCGATCGAGCGCGCTCGCGCTGCGCCAGGGCGACCGCGCGTTCAGGCTGCGCGAGCTGGCGTATCGGCACTCAATGCGGCTGTCGGGTCAGCACTCGGGCGTGGCGGCCGATTCCAGAACGCGACTGTTCGCCGTCGAGCCTGCGAACCACACGACGGCATTCGACATCACCCAGCCGATGAACCTCGAATTGCGCGTGCTGCGCAGTGTGGGCGGCGAGCCCGGTGTGATGGCAGAGGCCGGGTTCAGCCGTCGTTTTGAAATCCCCGACGCCGCCGCTTACCGGCCCGTGCTCGAGAAGCCGCGCTGGCTCGAGCAATGGGTGCAGCGCGGCACCGATCTGGCCGTGCTCGCCATCGGCTTGTTGGTGCTGACCATCGCACTCGCGCGCCAGCGTTGGCTCGCGGCCGTGCCGCGCCGGCTGGCGATCTTTCGCACCGGATACCTGGTGTTCACGCTCGGCTTCATCGGCTGGTGGGCACAGGGGCAGCTCACGATCGTCAACGCCACGGCCTTGGTCGAAGCGCTGTCGGCGGGTCGCAGTGCCGACTTCTTGTTGGCCGATCCGATCGCCGTCGTGCTGTGGGCCTACACCGGCGTCACGCTCGTGGTCTGGGGCCGCGGCACGTTTTGCGGCTGGCTGTGCCCGTTCGGTGCGTTGCAGGAGCTGGTGGCCCGCATCACCGGTGCGCTCGGGCTGAAGCCGCGGCCACTGCACCGGCGCGCGGACGCTGCGCTCAAGTGGCTCAAGTACGGCGTGCTGGTGCTGCTGCTTGGCGCGGCATTCGTGTCTGGCCCGTGGACCGAGCAGTTGGTGGAGATCGAGCCGTTCAAGACGTCGATCAGCCTGTTTTTTCAGCGCGAGTGGCCCTATGTCGCCTGGGCCGTGGCGTGCGTCGCTCTGAGTGCTTTCGTCTACCGCGGTTTCTGCCGGTATTTGTGCCCGCTTGGGGCGGGGCTGGCCGTGCTTGGGCGCGTGCGCCTTCTCAACTGGATACCGCGCCGTGCCGATTGCGGCACACCATGCCAGACCTGCCGGCACGGTTGCGCCTACCAGGCCATCGAGACGACCGGCAAGATCGATTACGACGAGTGTTTTCAGTGCCTCGATTGCGTCGAGATTCACGACGATGCGGCACGCTGTTTGCCGCTGATACGAGAGCGCAAGCGCCGCGTGATTGCGCTTCAACCCGTGGGGCAGGTGCGATGAACTTGCGACCGAGCCGGCGTGGCTGGTTGCGCTTGGCGCTGGGCGCATGGGCTGCGGTCGGAGTCGGCACCGGTGCCGACTCCGACCGTGGTTTGAACTGGCGCGAGCGCTCGCTGCTCGGCTTCGGCACAACGCTGTGGCTGCGTGCTGCGCACGGCGACGCCGCCACGGCAGAAGCCGGACTCGACGCCGCAGTCGCCGCGATCCGCCACGTAGAGCACCAGATGAGCCTGTTCGATCCCGACAGCGCGCTGTGCCGGCTGAACCGCGAAGGCGTGCTGCACGATCCGCATCCTGATCTGGTGCAAGTGTTGACGCTGGCTCAGCGGGTTGCGGCTGCCAGCGCCGGCGCGTTCGACGTGACGGTGCAGCCGCTGTGGCGCGCCTGGGCCGACGCGCACCGCGAAGGCCGGCTGCCCACGTCGAACGAGTTGCAGCGGGCACGCACGCGGATCGGCTGGCGCGGCCTGGAGGTCAGCGCAGAGCGGATACGGCTCGCGCGGCCCGGCATGGCGCTGACGCTGAACGGCATTGCCCAAGGTTTTGCCGCCGACCTGGCGAGCGCGCGGCTGCAAGCGCACGGCATCGGCAATGCGCTGCTGAACACCGGCGAATGGATGCCTATGGGTGCGGCACCACAAGCGCAACCCTGGCGCCTGGGCGTCGCCGATCCGCGTGCGGCCGATCGGGTGCTCGCCACGCTGACCGCCGATGGCCGCGCGATCGCGTGTTCGTCCGACGACAAGATGACGTTCAGCAGCGACTTTCGACATCACCACATCCTCGACCCGCGCATCGGCGATTCGCCGACGGCGCTCTCGTCAGTGGTGGTGGCCGCACCGTCATGCGCACTGGCCGACGCGCTGACCAAGGTGATGTTCATGGGCACCGTGGCCGACGCGCTGGCGCTGGCGCGGCACTGGAAGGTCGATGTGCTGGCGGTGGACAAGCAAGGCCACTGGGCAGCAAGTCCGCAGCTTCACGCCGCGGCCGCGTGAAACCCATGCGAGCAGAGGTGACGAGCCTTCGCGCAGGCCCTATTTCTGAATCGTCTCGATGAAGCTGATCAACTTTTCGATGTCGGCATCGCTGAGCGCGTCTTTCCACGGCGGCATGCCGACGTCGGGTCGGCCGTTCTTGATCGTCGTCACCGCGACCTCACGCCATTTGTCGTCGTAGCGTGCCTTCACGCGGCGCAGGTTGCGCTCGGGCAAGGGGCTGGCACCGTCCACCGAATGGCAGTGCGAGCACTGGTCGTTGAAGCGGATGCGCCCGGCCTTGGCCGCGTCGCTCAAGACGGGTTCGGCAGCGGCCACGACCGGCGCGGCGGCAGGGGTGGTTTCGATAGGCGAGGGTGCCTTTGTCACATTGGCTTTGGACTTCGACTTGGGCTTCAGCGCGGGTTGCGGATCGGCTTGCGCGAGCAGCGCAGCCGGTGGCTCGACGTACGCGACGCGATCGAGCCGCAGCGTCGGCGTGGCGGCAAGGCGCGAAGCGAGTGGCGAACCGAGAGGCGAGACGGCGCGAGCGGTGTCGACCGGCGTGGCGCGCGGAAAACCGTATTTATCGGCCAGTGCAGCAATGTCGGGCCGCAGTTCGACCAGCGCGCGGTTGATGTCGGCCAGCAAGGCGTCCTTGCCGCGCGGCACGGCCACGGCGACCTGGCCTGCCAGGCTGTTGCCCGAAACCGGCGTCACGCTCCAACGGCTCTGGAAGCGGCGCTTGTTCTCATAGCCTGCGATCGGCCCCCAAATGAAGGCCGCATCGACCTCGCCTTTGGCCAGCGCGTCGAGAGTTTCTCCGGCGGTGCGAAATGTCGTCATCTCATAACCGTCGCGGGTCGACAGGATGATCTGGGGCGTGGACGCGAACTGCACCGCGATGCGCTTTCCCTTGAGGTCGGGCAAGGCGGCGAACTTGAACGTGGGCGGTGCCACCACGGCATAGCTGACATCGAGGAAGGCCTGCGTTCGCAGCAGGCCACGGGTCTTGTAGTCGGCGTCGAAGGGCAGCGCGAAGTACGCGTCACAGCCGTCTTCGAGGATCGTGTTGCGCAGTGCCTTGCGCTGGTTGAAACTCAGCCACCAGACATATTCCACCGGGCTGCCGAGCCGCGTGGCCACCATCTCGGCCAGCTCGACGTACAGGCCGCGTTCGGCCCCGTCAGATTTGCTGAACGGCAGGTTGTCGGGGTCTGCGCAAACGCGCAAGGGTTCGGCTGTGGCCGCCGATGCCATGAAGGCACCGGCGGCACACGCCGCGGCGATCACCAACTGCTTGATCTGTCCGCGTATCGTCATGGAAACAATCTCCGGATCAGTTCAACGAAAAAACGTACAGAGCGCCGCCTTCAGGGCTGGCGTCGACCATCTTCTCGCCGAGCGCGCCGAAGAAAGCCGGGATCGACAGTGTGCGACCCGAGACCACGGCGATGTACTGCTTGCCGTCCAGCGTGTAGGTCATTGGCGCTGCCGAGATGCCCGAACCGGCGTTGAACTTCCACAGCAACTTGCCGGTTTTGGCGTCGACCGCCTTGAACCAGCCCTTGATGTCACCCTGGAAGACGACCCCGCCTGCCGTGCTCATGATGCCGCCCGAGAACGGCAGTTCGTCTTTGTTGAACCAGGCTTCTTTCTGCGTCACCGGATTCCACGCCTTCAGGCCGCCCATGTGGCCGCCGGGGCCTACCTTGTTGAGGTCGAAGTTCACGCCCAGGTAGAAGGCACCGCGCTTGTAGTCGGCTTGAATGCCTTCGAGGTCCATGCACAGGTTCATCGTCGGGATGTACACGAGACCAGTTTGCTCGTCATACGACATCGGCATCCAGTTCTTGCCACCGATCAGGTTCGGGCAAATGTTGGCTGCCTTGCGCCCCATGCCCGGACGCTTGACATTGCCTGCCGTCTCGATCGGTGTGCCGGTCTTCAGGTCGATGCCCGTGGCCCAGTTGACGCCATCAACATAGGGTTTGGCCGACACGAGTTTTCCGTTGGCGCGCTCGAGCACGTAGAAAAAGCCGTTGCGGTTGGCCTGCATCAGCACCGGCGTCTTCTTGCCTTCGACCGGCAGGTCGGCGAACACGAGTTCGTTGACACCGTCGTAGTCCCAGGCGTCATGGGGAGTGAACTGGTAATGCCAGGTGATTTTCCCAGTGTCGGCATTCAGCGCCAGCACCGACGCGGTGTACAGGTTGGTGTATTGGCCGACCTCGGAGCTGTCGTTGCCGCGCACCGATGCCGACCAGGGCGACGGGTTGCTGGTGCCGTAGTAGACAAGATTGAGCTTAGGGTCGTAGGAGCCGATGTGCCAGGCCACGCCGCCGCCGAACTTGCCCGAGTCGCCCTTCCAGGTTTCGCTGCCTTTTTCACCGGCGCCCGGCACGGTGTAGGTGCGCCACACCTCCTTGCCTGTTGTTTGGTCGAGCGCCACGAGTGAGCCGCGCGCGCCGTACTCGCCACCGCCGTAGCCGGTGATCACCAGGTTCTTGACCAAGGTGGGCGGCGAGGTGATGACGGAACCCTGGGTGTAGTCGGTGACCGCGGTTTTCCACAGCTCTTTGCCGCTGGCGGCATCGAGGGCGACCACGGTCGCGTCAAGGCGGCCGACGAAAATTTTCCCGTCAGCGTGAGCGACGCCGCGATTGTTCACGTCGCAGCAAGCGAACTGGTCGATTCCCTTGGGCACTTCGGGCGAGTAGCGCCACTTGACGGCACCGGTCTTCGCGTTCACCGCGAACAGGTTCTTCGGGCCGAAAGACGACGTGACGTAGAGCGTGTCGCCGACCAGGATCGGGGTCGATTCTTGCGAGCGCAGCGAACCGAGCTGCAGCACCCAGTCGACCTTCAGCTTGTTCACGTTACTGGCGTTGATCTGGGTCGATTTGCTGAAGCGGGTGTTGCCCGAATCGCCGCCATAAACGGGCCAGTTCTGGGCACCGGCGCTCGAGGCCAGGCCGAGCAGGACGCCGAGGGCGACCGGGGATATGAAGCTTTTCATTGTCTGTCTCCTGTGGTTGTGAATGGGTCTAACGGGGCAACTGAAAGACTCGCAAGCGCGGTCTGCGCGGCCTCAACTTGAGGCGTTTGGTGCGGAAACACGCGGCATGCCGGCTGTGCGGCGGGCCGTGTTGCGGTGGGGCCTTTCGCAACAGCACGACACTGCGCGGCACCGGTCCACAGCCCCGCTTGCATTCAGGATGATTCGCAACAGCTACTTCCATGCGGTCAATTCCATCGTCAGCGTTCCGCCGCGCATCAGCTTGGACGGCGAGGGCTCCTTGCGCTCAAGACGCACCAGACCCACGTTTGGACAGTACCACTCCAGCGTTGTCAACGGTACCGCGTCCCAACGGCCGACCACATCGACGTATAACTTGATCTCGGCGCGCCCGAGCACCCGCAGGCAACCGTCGAAGTTGCCGGCCGGCGTCTGCACCCGCTGATCGACGGCGTCGATGCGGTAGTTCATTGCCACCGGTTTGGTGCTGTGGCGCAGTTCCTTCAGGAATTCATTGCGCCGCTCCAGCACGTAGGCCGTGGTGCTCGACGCCCACTGCGTGCCGACCACATAGGGCTTTTGCAACACGTAGCGCGGCGCGCCGTCCAGCCGCGGATCGCGCTCGACGTCGGACTTGCTCGCCACGCGGTAGGTACCGCTCGCGTCGCTGCGCAGCCAGTAGTCCACGCCGGTGTCGCTGCGTCTGCGCCAGGCCGGAAGACCTTCGATGGTTTCGATGCCTCGGGTGCGCAAGGTCAGGTCTTCATGCAGCGGGTCGGCCAGATCGTTTTCATACGATGTGGTGGTGCGGTAAGTCCAACTGCGCCCGCCCGCCAACGGAAACATCGGATCTTCGGCAGGTCCGTGGCTGCAGGCCACGACCAGGATGCAAAGCAACGGTGCGATACAGCGGCTGCGCATGTCACTTTTCCGGCAGTTGCGGTGAGGGCAGGTCGCGGATCTTGATCTCCTGCTCATCGCTGCCCGGACGCAACCCGAAGAAGGCACCGCGCTTGCCATTCTTGATTTCGGCCGTGCCCATCTGGCTGACGCCGTCGCGACCCTTCTTGATGCCGTCGTTGATCTGCGTATGCAGCTCACGCGTGTATGGCAGGCGATAGGCCCGAGGTTCGAGGGTGGGCTTGCCGTCGCGCAACTGGCTGATCCAGACAAACAAGGCACCGGGCGTCTTGGGCGTCGGCTCTTCAACTGCGGCGGCCAGCATCAAAAAGCGTTCGGGCAGCGCTTCGGCGCTGGGAATGCCCCAGATTGCGTGCACGGCATCGGTGCCGTAGAAATACAGCGTGGTGACCGCCACCACCAGCATGCCCTTCAGCCAGCCGGGCCACGCCGACCACAGCAGGGCCAGGGCGAGCAACAGCAACAAGGCCGCGTACGCGATGACGAGTGCGAGCGTCATGCTAGAAACGCTCCACCAGCCGCTTGGGCAGCGTGTTGATGCCCGTAACGCTGCCATCCGACAGAATCGTGAAACGCACCATCGTGACCTCGTCTCCTTTGCGACCGAGCGTTTGCTGGCCGTAATACACCACCTCGGCGCGCGGGTTGACCTTCACGACCGAGACGGTCACTTCGACCGGATGCTGGTCGAGCGACTCGTAGTAGTTGGCGTTGACCACATACTCGCCCGGCGCGATGCCGCGAATCGTCACCACCTCCTGGTTCAGCGGGTTGACGATCTTCTTGCCGTTGACTTCGATCGTGTCGTTGGACAGGCCGCGATCGTCGCGGTCCAGGTGCATCAGCGCGGCTTCGCGCGAGCGAAACCACACCATGTCGCCGGTCGGCCCTTGAACCCAGGCGTCGATGTCGTTGGGGTTCCAGTCGGGCCACGACATCGTGATGATGAACTCGGCCTTGGCCGGGATGTCGCCCGCCTTGAGCGCCTTCGGGTTCATCGCCAACAGCGCGACGATGAAGCAGAACACGAAGGCGATCAACAGGTTGAACAACATGTCGTAGAACGGGTCGACCTCCGGCTCGCGTGTTATGCGTCGGGCTCGCATGGCGGTTCACTCTTGCTCCCGCGCGGGCGCCAGAGTCAAACCGTGGCGCTGCGCCTGGGTGACCAGTTCGTCCGCGTAGCGGTCGAGCCGCGTGAGCTGCAAGCCGAGCAGGATGTTGCCGACAAGCCCCACCATCGTGGTCAGCAGCGCCACGCCCAGGCCCGAGGTCAGGCTCTTGAGCAGGTCCTGTGACTGGGCTGCGTCGAAGCTCTGCATTTGCCCGATGTGCAAGGCAAGAATCGAGAAACCGATCACCTTGCCGAGCAGCCCGAGCTTGAGTTGGATCGCATTCACCCACCACGCCGTGGTGTGGGGCCCGTGAGTGCGTTCCAGCAATATGTCCAGCGGCGCATTCGTGTCGCGCGGCGATGCCCGCAATGCCGCCCAATACGACTCGGCCCAGCCCTCGTCCGTGCTCAATGCCCGCCCGTTGCGTGCTGCAGCGGCGTCGAGTGCCGCTCGCTGGCGCGCCAGTTCGCGCGAGCGGGCACCGCTCCACAGCGTGGCCACCGTGAACACGACGATGATGACGAGGGTGATGCCTGTGGGGTCAGACGTGAACAACAGCGTCCACACGCCTTGCAGGCCGAGCAGCCAGGCCGCAAACACGAACATGCCTGTGAGCGCGAGCCACTCGAACCATATCGGTTCGACGGATGCAGGTGCGTGACGCGAAGTGCGCGTTGTCGTCAGCCAGGTCAACCCACCACGCATGCGCCAGCCTCGTTCAAACCTGAATCATCGTCGCGGGTCGTTTTTTGTTTCGGCTCGCCGCCTGCTTCTTTGTGGGTGCGCCGCGGCCACATCCGACATCGATTGGACACGGACGATACCGCCTGCGCGGGCCAAAGCGCAGTCTGGTCTTTCCCTAGCCTTGCGGTGTCGATAACGTTGTAGGCCATGAACTGCCGGCCGACCGCTCCGAGGCCGAGGCCGAAAAAGGATCGCTGTGCTCGTCATCAAGGCTTCGCCGCCACTCCGAAACTGAAGTCATCGAAGGCTGTCACGCTGTCGGCCTTGGTCCACACCCCGACAGCACCTGCACCCGCGATGTGCGCATCGTCGAACTGGATCACCGCCTTGCCATCGAGCAGCACACGAATGCTGGTCCCCTTGAACTCGACTCGCAGCACATGCCAGGCGTTGGCAGGCACCGGTGCATCGACGTACTTCAGGGTCGTGCGCGAGCCACCTTCGGTGTAGTACAGCGAGACGTTGTTTTCCAGTGCGTTTGCACGCGCCACGTAGTAGTTGTTCCCGTCCTTCCAGCGCCAGACGACGCCGCCCGCCTGGTCTTCGCGGCCACGGATCGGCTTGAACTTCACTTCGACGAAGCCGTTCTGGATCGCAGGGCCGGTCCGCACGCACCACGGGTAGTCGCCCGCACCCGACTGCATCAGAACGTTTGGCGCACTGGGTGCGCCGGGATCGGGCTCAACCGTCCAGCGCGGCTTGCCGCTGCCCGTTACGCCGCAGGTCCAATCGCCCGGTGCAACGCCGGTCTTGTCTTTGTCGAAGTTCACCACCTGCGCCATCGAGACCCCCGCAGCGAGCAGTGTCGACGCCATTGCCATTGCCATTGCCATCGTGATCGTGGTCTTCATCATCCTGCCTCCTTGCGACCATCGGTCGCGAGCGGGTGTCCCTTTCGACTTTGCTGTCTACGCCTTCGGCAGCAACGCCATGCGCGCCGCGACCACATCCCATTGGATGTTCTGGAAGAACGCGTCGATGTACTTGGCCGCAGCGGCGCCGAAGTCCATCTGGTACGAGTGCTCGTACATGTCCATCACCAGGATCGGCGTG
>JAYVCL010000281.1:0-5876 GCA_043749975.1 Burkholderiales bacterium | reverse complement strand
TCCCAGAAACCGGTGCGGTACTTGACGTCCACGCCATAGGCAGAGGTGTCCTGACTGATGACCAGCAGCTCTTTCACGCCGCCTTCAAACAGCGCTCGCGCTTCATCGAGCACATCGCCAATCGGCCGCGACACCAGGTCGCCGCGCATGCTGGGGATGATGCAGAACGAACAGCGGTGATTGCAGCCCTCGCTGATTTTCAGATAGGCGTAGTGGCGCGGCGTCAGCTTCACCCCGATCTTGGAATCAAAGCGGGCCGGAACCAGGTCGATGAACGGATCGTGCGGCTTCGGGCTGTGTCGGTGCACCGCGTCCATCACCTCCTGCGTGGCGTGCGGCCCAGTGACCGCCAGCACGCTGGGGTGCATCTGGCGCACCAGGTTGCCGCCACCCTCGCCTGCCTTGGCCCCCAGGCAACCGGTGACGATGACCTTGCCGTTCTCGGCCAGCGCCTCGCCGATGGTGTCCAGGCTTTCCTTCACCGCGTCGTCGATGAAGCCGCAGGTGTTGACGATCACCAGATCGGCCCCGGCAAAAGTCTTCGAGGTCTCGTAGCCCTCGGCACGCAGTTGCGTGAGGATCAGTTCAGAGTCGGTCAATGCCTTCGGGCAGCCGAGCGAGACGAAGCCGATGCGGGGTGCGGCGGCGGGGGTGGTTGAAGGAGCTGGAGGGGCGAGCGTTTCTTGCGTCATGCGCTGATTTTCGCCGATGCCGCCGCCGTCATCGAAACAGGCACTTCAGGCGGTGCGGGAAGCTGCAGTTCTGGTGTCCTGGAGTCACCGTTTCGGAAGCGAGCACTGTAGATGGACAAAGCAACAGAAGTGTTTAGTATCGACATGGTGAACTTAAAGCAAATGAAAAGATGGCTTGAGCAACAGGGTGCCACTTTTCTGCCGGGCAAGGGCTCGCATCTGAAGGTCTTTTTGAACAACCGCCAGTCCACCCTGCCCATGCACGGCACGACCGAATTGGGCAAGGGGCTGGAAGCCGCAATCAAGCGTCAACTTGGATTGAAGTGAGGACAAAGCGATGCTTGACTACCCCGTGACCCTGACCCCTGACGGCGCTGCCGTGCTGGTGACGTTCACCGATGTGCCCGAGGCAATCACGTTCGGTGCCGATGCAGACGAGGCGCTGCTGCAGGCCGTGGATGCACTGGAAACCGCGCTGTCGCTGTATGTGGACACCCGCAGACCCCTGCCGGCACCCAGCCGCCCGAAGCGCGGGCAGCGCACCGTTCGCCCTTCGACCCTGGAGGGAGCGAAGCTGGAGTTGTACCGCGCGATGATGGACCAGGGGATCAAGAAGGCCGAGTTGGCCCGCCGCCTCGGCTGGCACATGCCGCAGGTCGACCGCCTGTTCGATCTGCGCCATGCCTCGCGGTTGGATCAGATTGAAGCTGCCGCCCGAGCCTTGGGCCGACACCTCGAGGTGCGTTTGGCTTGAAGCGGTGATCGGCATCGGGCGCCCGTTGCGCCATGCGTCGAGGACGTGCGGTTGGCGTGTGAACAGCTCAAGTCTGAAATGCCTAGCGCTTCGGCGGCATGAACCCCGGCAACCCCGGCAAGCCCGGGAACAGCGTTTCGGCCTGCTTGGCCATCTGCTCCTGCATCTGGGTGAACATGGTTTTGGACTGTTCCAGGTAGCTGCCCATCAGCCCCTGCACTGCCGGAGCCTGGCCGGCCAGGAACTGCGCCCATAGCTCAGGCGTCACCGCCTTCGGGTCGTACAGGCCTTTCGACTGCTCGGCCACGCGGGCCTGGATGTCGGTGAAGGTTTGCAGGTTGTGTTCGAGGTAAGAGCCCATCACGCCCTGCATGGCGTTGCCGTAGAAACGAATGATCTGCGCCAACGACTGCGCGGAAAACATCGGTACGCCGCCGGTCTCTTCTTCAAGAATGATTTGCAACAAGATGCTGCGCGTCAGGTCTTCTGATGTTTTCGCGTCGCGAACGACAAAATTTTGCGCGGCCAATACCATCTTCTTCACATCGGCCAGCGTGATGTAGGCGCTGGTCTCGGTGTCGTAGAGGCGGCGGTTCGGGTACTTCTTGAGGATGCGTGGCAAGCCGTTGTGTGCGGCTTCCGCGCTCACTGTGGGGGTGGCGGCGCGGCGGGTCGTGGCCATGGGTGGCGCTCCTGATTGTGCATGTGCACATTCATTCTAGGAGTCGGCCAAAACCAGGTTCGGAAGGGTTTACCCGCTCGCGTCGCGTCGCGTCGCGTCACGTTGCAATTTTTCGATCCGATAACGCGATGCGGCACCGATTCACCGTTCGTCGAACGACAGCACAACGCGCGGCGTGAGCGGGTGCGCCTGGCAGGTCAGCACGAAGCCGGCGGCGACCTCGGCCTTGTCGAGCGCGAAGTTGCGTTCCATGCGCACCTCGCCCTCGATGCACTTGGCGCGGCAGGTGCCGCACACGCCCGAGGTGCACGAGAACGGCACTTCCAGGCCGGCCGCCGAAGCCGCGTCGAGGATGCTGGGTTGCTGCTTGCTGAAGCAGAATTCGCGCCGCAAGCCATCGCGAACGATGACGATGCGCGCCGTCTCGGCGTCGCCAGCCAAGGCTTCGTGAATCACCGCGCCAACCTGCTGCTGTGGAATGCCGAAGCGCTCGATGTGGATCCGCTCTTGCGCCACGCCGGCTGCCAGCAGCGCCGCTTCGGCCTCGTCGTTCATCTGAAACGGGCCGCAGATGTAGGCGTGCGAAATGCTGGCCGCCGGCACCACGCTGCTTAGAAATTCGCTGATCTTGCCGCGGTTCATAACGCCGTGGTTGAGGGGCGAGTCGGAGCGCCGGGCCGCCCCAAGCCCGGCTTGCGCCCCCTCGGGGGGCAGGAGCGCAGCGACGTGGGGGCTGTCGTCCTCGGAGCGCCGGGCCGCCCCAAGCCCGGCTTGCGCCCCCTCGGGGGGCAGGAGCGCAGCGACGTGGGGGCTGTCGTCCTCGGTACTTTCGTCCGAGAACACGTGATGCAAAACCAGCCGCGTCAGGTAGCGGTTCTTTAAGTCTTCGAGCTCTTCCTTGAACATCGTCGATGGAAGCTGGCGGTTGCCGTAGATCAGCGTGAAGCGGCTGTGCGGCTCGCGCGCAAGCACGGTCTTCATGGTCGACAAAATCGGCGTCACGCCGCTGCCACCGGCGATGCCCAGATGGTGGCGCTCCGCAAGCGGCTCGATCGGCACGAAGAAGCGGCCCTGCGGCGCCATCACGCTGATCACGTCGCCCGGCCGCAGGTGGGCGTTGATCCAGTTCGAGAACACGCCCCCCTTGACCTTGCGCACGCCCACGCGCAACTCGCCGTCGTCGACCCCGGCGCAGATCGAATACGAGCGCCGCAGGTCCTGGCCATCGATGTCTTTGCGCAAGGTCAGGTACTGGCCCTGGGTGAAGCTGAACACATCGCGCAAGTCGTCTGGCACGTCGAACGAAACGACCACGGCTTCGGCGGTGTCAGGCAACACCGCGCGCACGCGCAACGGGTGAAAAATGACGCTCATGTGGATCGGTGGACCGTCAGATCGGTTTGAAATGCTCAAACGGCTCGCGGCACGCCAGGCAGCGGTGCAGCGCCTTGCAGGCCGTGGAGCCGAAGGCCGACAGGCGCTCGGTGTTGCGGCTGCCGCAGCGCGGGCAGGTCAGGCGCTGGTCGGTGCGCCCGAAAAAGCGCATCGGCACTGCGCCGTCGGCCCGCACAGCTTCAACCGGGCCGGGCGGTGCGATGCCGTAGTCGAACAGCTTGCGGCGGCCTTGTTCGCTGATCCAGTCGGTGGTCCAGGCCGGCGCGCGCTGCAAGCTCACCCGCGCCGGGCCCAGGCCTGCGGCGTCGATGGCGGCGATCACGTCGTGCTCGATCACCTCGGTCGCCGGGCAGCCCGAATAGGTGGGCGTCAGCACGATCTGCAGTCCGTCGGCATGCTCGATCACATCGCGCACGATGCCCAGGTCGCGCACCGACAACGCCGGCACCTCGGGGTCGAGCACGCCGCCCAGCACCTGCCATGCACGCTGAACACGATCCGTCGCGACCGGTGCAACCGGAGGAACGACATTGCTCGTGTTCACCACACGCCGCCCGGAAAGCTGCGTTGCAGATGCTGCATGGTGCTCAGAATGAAACCCATGTGCTCGCTGTGGCGGCCGAGCTTGCCGGCGCTGCGAAAGCCCGCCTCTTCGGGCATCTCCAGGCCGGCTTCGCCGAAGACCGCGGCGATGTCAGCCAGCCATGCATCACGCACTTCAGACCAGCGCGGCCCCAGGCCGCTGGCGTGCGCAGCGTCGTCCACGGCGTCGGCCTCGAACCACTCCGGCACGTACAGCCACAACTGGCGCAGCGCCGCCTCGGTGCGCCGGCGTGACTCCTGTGTGCCGTCAGCCAGCCGCACCACCCAGTCGGCGGCGTGTTGCTGGTGGTAGCGCGCTTCTTTCACCGCCTTGCCGGCGATGGCCGACAGCTCGGTGTCGCTGGAATCGGCCAGGCGCTGCCACAGCAGCTTCAACAGGGTGGCGACCAGCAGGTTGCGCAGCACGGTGAAGGCGAAGTCGCCGTCTTTGGGTCCGCCCGGCAGCTCGACCATCGTCACATTCAAATAGTCGCGTTCGTCGCGCAGGAAGGCGAGCTGGTCTTCGTCGTGACCCTGACCATCGAGCTGTGCCGCGTGCGTTAGCAAGGCGCGCGCCTGGCCGACCAGGTCGAGCGCCATGTTGGTCAGTGCAATGTCTTCTTCGAGCACCGGCCCATGGCCGCACCACTCGCCCAGGCGTTGCGCCAGGATCAGGCAGGTGTCGCCCAGGCGCAGCACGTACTGAACCGAAGGCTGTGCAGAAATCTTGATCGATGCCGTCATCTGCCGCTCACATGTGATCGACCGACTTCGGCAGCGCGTAGAAGGTCGGGTGCCGGTACACCTTGTCTTCCATCGGGTCGAAATACATGCCTTTGTCGGCGGGGTCGCTGGCGACGATCTGGTCCGAGCGAACGGCCCAGATGCTGACGCCTTCCTGCCGGCGTGTGTAGACATCGCGCGCGAGCTGGATTGCCATCTTCGGGTCGGCGGCATGCAAGCTGCCGCAGTGCTTGTGGTCGAGGCCGGCCTTGCTGCGCACGAAGATTTCCCACAGGGGCCATTCGGTTTGCGTTGTCATTTTGGAGTCCTGTCAGGTCTTTTCTTGATCGCGAAGAACGCGAAGGGCGCAAAGTGCACAAAGGAAAGACAACTCATTTTTCTTCTTGGCGTCCTTTGTGACCTTCGCGTTCTTTGCGATAAAAATTCTCTCAAGCCGCCACGGACGTGACCAGCCGCTTCGCCGCATGCGCCATCGCCGCGTCGCGCACCCAGGCCCCGTCGTTCCAGGCCTTCACCCGCGCGGCCAGGCGCTCGCGGTTGCACTCGCCGTCACCGCCCACCACACGCCAGAACTCGCTCCAGTCGATGACGCCGAAGTCATGCGCCTGGCGTTCCTCGTTCCACTTCAAGTCGGGGTCGGGCAAGCTCACCCCCAGCACCTTGGCCTGGTCGACGGCCGCGTCGATGAACTTCTGGCGCAGCTCGTCGTTGCTGATGCGCTTGATGCCCCAGCGCATCGACTGCGCCGAGTTGGGCGACTGGTCGTCGGGCGGGCCGAACATCATGATGGCCGGCCACCACCAGCGGTTCACCGCGTCTTGCACCATCGCCTTTTGCGCCTCGGTGCCTTTCGTCATCATCGTCAACAGCGCCTCGAAACCCTGCCGCTGATGGAAGCTTTCTTCGCGGCAGATGCGAACCATCGCGCGGGCATACGGCGCGTACGAGCAGCGGCAGATCGGCACCTGGTTCATGATCGCCGCGCCATCCACCAGCCAGCCGATGGTGCCCATGTCGGCCCAGCTCA
>JAYVCL010000280.1:0-3317 GCA_043749975.1 Burkholderiales bacterium | reverse complement strand
CACGAATCAACTCGCTTGCGTGTTGCCATGCCTTCGTCCGAAAACCGCGTGAGATGCGGCTCGGGACGAGAGTTTACTATTTACGGATAACGTCTAAGCCTCACAGCGTTCCGAACCCATCCACCGGCCCGGCCGCCGCCATGCGCGCGCCCTGCCCCAAACGCTCGTACTCCGAAATCACCTGCGCCCCGAGCAGCAGCAAGGTGGCCCCCAGCTCCAGGCTCAACAGCACGACGATCGCGGTGGTCAGCGACCCGTAAACCACGCTGACCTGCGACAAGGTTGCGAGGTACCAGAGCAAGGCGTGGCGCGTCAGCTCCCACAGCAACGCGGCCGTGATGCCGCCGATCAGCGCATGGCTGAGCCGCAGCCGGCCAACGGGCATCACCAGGTAGACCGAGGTCAGCACGAAGATCTCGCCCGCCAGCCCGAGCAGGTACAGCAGCGCGCCCGACAGGCCACGCAGCGACCAACTGCGCCCCAGCAAGTCGACCCGCTCCTGCCCGACCGCCTGCAGGCTCCCGGCCACCAGCGTGACCAGCAGCAGGCCCACGCCGAGCGACAGGATGTACAGATAGGGCAGCACCGCCGAGACCAGAAAGTGCCGCCTGCGAATCGCCACCCGGTGCGTGAAGATCACCGACATCGCGTTCTCCAGCACCGTGAACGCGAGCGAGCTGAAGAACAGCATCGTGACCAGCAGCACCCAGCCGACGAGTTCGCGATGCGCCAGGAAGTTGGCGAGTTCGCGCACGATGGCGCCGGATTGCCCGGGCACCAGCCATTCGAGATAGCGCCCCAACGTGGCGAGCAGGTCGGCCTGGTCGATCACATGCGACAACGCCACCACGATCAGGATCAGCAGCGGCACGATCGACAGCAAAGCGTAATACGCCACCGCGCCGGCCAGCAGCAAGCCCTGGTTGGCGCGAAACGCTTTCAATGTGTGCCAGACGAACGCTCCGGGATGCCGAATCACCTCTCGCGCCTGGGCCGGGAGAAAGTTCATGAGTCAAGTGCCTGCGTTTGAAGGGCGCGCACGACCGCGCTTCGGATCGTGAGGCGCCCTCATACCCCACGCGCCCTGTCGGCGCGGAACCGCTGCACGAAGGCTGTGAACGTGCCGGCGTCCAGCGCCTCGCGCACCTCGCGCATCAGGTTCAGGTAGTAGTGCAGGTTGTGGATGCTGGCCAGCATCGGCGCCAGCATTTCGCCGCAGCGCTCCAGGTGGTGCAGGTAGGCGCGCGAGAAGCCGCCACCGAAGGGCGTTGTGCCCTGGCAGGTGTGGCAGCCGCAGGTCGCGTCCAGCGGTTGCTGATCGGTCTTGTGGCGCGCGTTGCGAATTTTCAGGTCGCCGAAGCGGGTGAACAAATGGCCGTTGCGCGCATTGCGTGTCGGCATCACGCAGTCGAACATGTCGACGCCGGCACTCACGCTGTCGACCAGGTCTTCGGGTGTGCCCACGCCCATCAGGTAGCGCGGCTTATTTGCCGGCAGCCGGTGCGGCGTGTGCGCGACGATGCGCTGCATCTCGGCCTTGGGCTCGCCGACGCTGACGCCGCCGATCGCATAGCCCGGCAAGTCGAGTTCGACCAGCGCCTCAAGCGACGCTTCACGCAGATTCTCGAACATGCCGCCCTGGACGATTCCGAACAGCGCGTTCGGGTTCTCGCCCCGATTGAATTCGGCCAGGCAGCGTTTGGCCCAACGCAGGCTCAGCGCCATCGAAACGCGAGCATCGGCCTCGGTGGTCAACACGCCCTGGGTCTCATACGGCGTGCACTCGTCGAACTGCATCACGATGTCGGAGTTCAGCACGCGCTGCACCTGCATGCTCACTTCGGGCGTCAGGAACAACTTGTCGCCGTTCACCGGTGAGGCGAACTTCACGCCCTCCTCGCTGATCTTGCGTGTCTCACCCAGCGACCAGACCTGGAAGCCGCCGCTGTCGGTCAGGATCGGCCGCTGCCAGTTCTCGAACCGGTGCAAGCCGCCGAACTGCGCCAGCACCTCCACCCCGGGGCGCAGCCACAGGTGAAAGGTGTTGCCCAGGATGATTTTCGCGCCCATCGCCTCCAGCGACGCAGGCATCACGCCCTTCACCGTACCGTAGGTGCCCACCGGCATGAACACCGGCGTCTCGATAACGCCGTGGTTGAGCGTGAGGCGGCCGCGCCGCGCGTGGCCATCGGTCTTGAGCAGGTCGAACTTCAACATCGATGGGATTGTCGCAGCGGCCCTGCCCTTTCCCGGTTCCACCTCAACTCAACTCAGCTCAACTCAACAGCGACAGTGCACAGAGCCCGCAGTCGGAACCGCCCGCCTGCTGGAGCGCCAGCCACGACACCAGCATCAAGGCCGAGATCGGCAATGAGCCCTGTTGCTTCGCTGCCGACGGTGCGATCAGGAACTCCATCCCCGGCGGCACGATCACCGCGCCGTCGGGCACATCGCTGGTGACTTCGACCGGGCCGAACACCAGCGCGCCCGCGCCGATGCTGACGCCGGCGGCGATCTTCGGCCCGAACAGCACCGCGCCGTTGCCGACGCGCACCCGGTCGCCGACCTCCAGCGGCCCGTGCAGCACCACCCCGTCGCCGATGATGCAATCGGCGCCGATGCGGCACGAACTCAGCGACAGTTCGTGCAGGCTCGAGTTGCGACCGATTTGCGTGCCGCGGCCAACGGCGACCGCTGGCGCATCGGCGCCGTGCACGCAGCTTCCGGACCCGACGCGCACGCCCTCGGCGAGGTCGCAGCCGCCGAGCACGATGGCAGCCTCGTCGACCAGCTCGGGCGAAGCGACTCGCGGCACGATGAAGCGCGCGCTCGCGGCCGGGCTGTCGGGCCCCGGTGCGCCGAATCCGGCTTGCGGTTCGAAGCGCTCGAAGGTCAGGTCGCCGAAGCCCGCCGTGCGCGCCGGGATCGCGCCGGTTCCGCGGCGATACACCGTGGCTGGTGCGACTGCGAGCTTGCCGAAGGCCTGCGCGACATTCGGAAAATCCTCACCCGGATTGCCGGGGTGGCCGGCCGCCGCAGAGAACGGCGTGATGCGCGCGGCGGCGCGGTAAAGCAGGTTGTAGCCGCGCGCGAGCACGAGGTTTTCCTCGCTCACGTCGGCGGCGAAAATCGTGAACGGCGCCGGCACCGGGATGGTGTTCGCGGCGACCTCCTCCTGGCTGGTGATGCGCGCGCCGAACAGCACCAGGCTCGCGTCGGGAATCACGATCGGCCGGTCCGGGTCGGAACCGAGCACGCGGGCCATCGGCCCGATGAGGCTGCCGTCGCCGACGATGGCGTTCTGCACCACGGCGTTG
>JAYVCL010000279.1:0-4466 GCA_043749975.1 Burkholderiales bacterium | reverse complement strand
TCGATCGTCCAGCGGGCGGTACCGAACAAATTCCATCCGAAGCCGAACGGATCGGATGCCAGCTTGACGATCTGGCCGGCCTGCACCAGGAACACGGTGTAGTAGTGCGTCAGGTGGTAGACGAAGGCGATCGGCACCAGTGCCATCGCAAACCGCAGCACCAGTTCGTGCAAGGACTCCGGCGCGCGGGTGACCGCCTTCGCCACGCGAACAAACCCGGCGAACACCGCCAGATAGATCAGCGGCGACAGCAGCAGCGACAGCCACTGCCAGAGGTAGTAGATCTTCGTCGACAGCATGAACTGCTGGCCGGGCGCGGGATTGAACCAGGGTGCGATTTCAGGGTAGAGGTGCTTCCAGTAAAGCGACACCCACGGCAGCGTCGAATGCAGGCCGTCGAACGCGGTCGACGACAGCATGAACAAGATGAACAACACAAGGCTCAGGTGCGGCGCCGCCTCGTCGAGCAAGCCGACGAAGGGAGGGCGCCAGCGGCGTGTGTCGGTGGCAGCGGGTTCGGATCTGTTCTCATCCGCAGGGTCGTCCGCACCCCAGGGGCGAGCCCTTGGCGACATCATGCCGATGAGCCGAAGCAAGACGCCGAAGAACTCGCCGTATTTGAACCACGCCAGCCGGCCAAACACACAGGCACCCGCGAGGTTCACCAAGGTGTACCCGGCCAGAACCGTCGACAAGCCGCGCGGCCTCAATTCGCCGAAGAGCTCGAGCCAGATGAAGACCATGTAGAACAGCAGCGCCGGCGCGTAGCCCAAAGCCGCGGCGGGATAGCGAATGCGCGCTGCAAACGAAAGCCCCGTGGCCCGCTCGAGCCACACCGTCAGCGCCTTCCACGGGTTGATCGGAGCATAGAAGTCGCCGAGCAGCGCGACCGAGTACGGGAGGCCGAGCACGAAACCGATCCAGAAGAACGTCATGTTGAAGTTGACGAAGGCGTTCTGGCTGCCGAACCAGCCGGTGAGGATGCACAGCGCCAGCAATCCGACGCTGGCGATCTGGCCGGCTGTCACCCAGGGATGCGATGCGGTACCGCGCTTGACGGTCGCCACGGGCGCAACTCTCAAGCGGCCAAGCGACGGTGCGGCCGAGAACATCCCGATGACGACGAACGACAGCAGCAGCGCACCGGTCGCGGCATAGGCGTAGATCCAGAAGGGCACCGGCAAGGAATAGGGCTGCGCAAAAACATGTGCGCTCGCTGCGTTCGGAAGCAACACAAGGGCCAAGCAGCACGGTCTGAATTTCATGCGAATGCGGTTCGGCGGTGGAATGTTCTGCATCGATGCCGCGCAGCGTATCTGCTGCCATCGCGGCGGACAACACTCGGGTTTGCCCTGCGCGACCGGACGCTTTTATGAAAGACCTGCCATTGCATTCGGTATTCAATGAGACTGGACTGCCCGCGCTCTCTTCGGCAGCGAAACCACCCGGCAACACTGGAGACACACACATGATCAGCAGGCGCAATCAGACGCAAGCCGTCCTCGTACTGTTGCCGATCGCGGCGGCTGCCATTCTTGCAGCCTGCGGTGGCTCCGACGCCAGCCCCGACCCCGGCGTGGTACCGCTCACTGTTCCAAAGGTTGCGTCCTGCGACTCCGGGAGCACGCCTGAGACGGGACTTCAGGGACAAGTGCCTGCGGCGATGCGTGCCTCCGGTTTCAAAGGCTTCAATTGCAACCTGAGCTTGGTCGGTCAATCGCAGAACGAAGGCGGCAACTGGTCGTCGGCTTCGTTCACCGACGGCGCGGGTCACAGTTGCGCTTATCACGCGACTGCGGTGCCGAAGGCGAACCGCAAGAACCCTGGCGTTCCGGTGATCGACATCACAGACCGGACCAAACCGCTGCGTGTCACGTCGCTGACGACGCCGTCGATGACGGACCCGTGGGAGTCGTTGCGCGTCAGCCCGCGGCGTCAGATCCTGATCGCCGACAACGGCCAAAACGGCGGCGGCGGACCGGAAGTGGACATCTACGACATTTCGGGCGACTGCCGTTCGCCGCAGTTGATGTCGACGATGGCGGTCGGCACCGGAAACGACGGCGGCATCGTGTTGGCGAAGGCACCGATCGGTCACGAAGGCAACATTTCGCCCGACGGGCTGACGTATTACGTCGGCGACCTTGGGAATGCGTACTACTACGCGGTCGATGTCGCCAACACGACGAAGCCGAAGATGATCGCGAGCTTCCCGATCAAGTCGCTGAGCGCAAACAGCACGGTGCACGGCATATCGATCAGCAACGACGGCAACCGCATGTACGGCACCATTCTCGGCGGCATCGGTACCGTGACGACGCCAGCGATCGCCGACCCGGCGAAGCTGGACAACGGTTTCGCGATCTTCGACACCTCGGAAGTCCAGCAACGCCTGCCCAATGCGCAGATCAAGGTCGTCTCGAAGACTCTGTTCCAGGACGGCTCGATCGCCCAGCACACCATTCCAATCACCATCGGCGGCAAGCAGTACATGGTGATGGTCGATGAAGGCGGCTCTGCAGGCCTGGCGAGCCCTGCGGCTGCGAAGATCGCCTGCGCGGCCGGATTGCCGCCGTTCCCGATGGCGCGCATCTTCGACATCAGCGACGAGAAGAACCCGACGGTGGTCTCGAAATTGATGCTGGAAACCCACGACACGAAAAACTGCGACCAGGTCATCCCGGACATCGTGGGCTTGTCGATCTTCACCTACGGCAGCCATTACTGCAGCGTCGACAACCGAGACAACGCGACTGCACTGGCCTGCTCGTACTTCAACTCGGGAATACGGGTCTTCGACATCCGCAACCCGGCACGGCCGAAGGAGATCGCGTATTACAACCCGCCGTCGACCGGTTCGATGGCCGGATCGAGCCATGCGGTGTTCGGGCAGTGGAAGGCCGGTGGCCCTGACTGGTGCGCGTCTCGTCTCGACTTCGATTTCGCGAAGAAGCAGTTGATCACGATGTGCCAGGACAACGGACTCGTCGTGTTGCAATTCAACGGGGACAACACCTGGCCGTTCAGTTCAAGCACGACATCGCTGAGCCAGAACTGACGCGTTCGATGCGCTGGTGGCGCAAGCCCCGGCGCTGCGGCGCGATCGGGATTTTCTGCGGCTTGTTGATCGTTGCCGCATTGGCGATGGTGGTGTGGAAGGACCATCGTCGGCAGCGTTTCGACATGGTCCGGACCTTGGCCGCGATCGCTCGCGACGAAGGCGCCTGGGACACGCCGTGGGACCAACAGGGCCGCAAGATCGCAAGCCTCGAACTCGATCTGCAACGCGAGCGCGATCCGGTTCAGCGTTTGATCCTGCAGCGCGAGATCGCTCAGCAATACGTCAACGGCGGCACGCCCGAGCCGGCGATCGCCCTGCTGGAAAAGGTGATCGAAGCGTACCGCGACAGCGTCTCTCGGCAGGACTTGGAAACGCTGCGTTCCGATCTGGCCTTCGCCTACTTCCGCGTCGGCGAACAAGGCAACTGCGCCACCGGCGTCGATGCCGAGACCTGCATCTTTCCGCTCAGCGTTTCAGCGATTCACCGGCAGAAGCTCGGCGCTTCGGAAGCCGCGAAGATCTACGAACAGTTGCTGGCCGATAAAGAAGTGGATGCTGAGAACGCGCTGCTCTACCGCTGGATGCTCAACATCTGCGAGATGCAAATCGGGCGCTATCCCGAAGCCGTTCCGAAGCAGTGGTTGATCGACCCGAAGGTCTTCGCCTCTGACTACGACATCGGCCGCTTCAAGGAAGTCGCCGCCTCGCGCGGCATCGTCGAATTCGGCCGCGCTGGCGGCGCGATTCTCGAAGACTTCGACAACGACGGTCACCTTGATCTGATGGTCTCGCACTTCGGCTACGACGATCAACTCGAGTACTTCCACAACAACGGCGACGGCAGGTTCACGCGCCTGACCGAACGCGCCGGCTTGAAGGGCTTGCTCGGCGGCCTGAACATGGTGCAGGCGGATTACGACAACGATGGCTGCATCGACGTGTTCGTGCCGCGCGGCGCCTGGTATCACGACAAGGGCCAGATTCCAAGCTCGCTGCTGCACAACAACTGCGATGGAACCTTCACCGACGTAACCGCCGAGGCCGGCGTGCTCAACAACTACCCGACTCAGACAGCGGTATGGGCCGACTTCAACGGAGACGGGCTGCTCGACCTTTTCGTTGGCAACGAGATCGTGCGCGACCAGGTGAAGTGGGCACCCGACGCGAAGAACTTTCGGCTCTACATCAACCAGGGGAACGGCCGGTTCGTCGACGCCGGCCCCGAGTCGGGCATACGCGTCGACGGCATGATCAAGGGTGCTGCGGCCGACGACTACGACAACGACGGCCGACCGGACCTTTATGTGTCGGTGATGAACGGGCCCAACCACCTGTTCCGCAACCTTGGCGGCCGCATGCCGAAGTTCGTCGATGTCACCGACAAGGCAGGCGTCGCCGAACCGCT
>JAYVCL010000278.1:0-7833 GCA_043749975.1 Burkholderiales bacterium | reverse complement strand
ATCAGGACCTGGGTGCGCAGCGGCCCGGCCAGCGCCGTCTTGGTCAGCACCAACTGGTCGGCCACGGCGGCCTGCCGCACGCTCTGCTCGTGCGCTTCGAACTGGCTCTCGGCATGCACCGCGTCGACCACGGTGACGATCTGGCCGAGCCGGAAATGGTGCCGCAGCACCGGGTCGGAATGCACCGTCGAGGCGATGGGAAACGGGTCTGCGAGGCCGGTGCTTTCAATCACCACGCGACGAAACCAGGGCACCTCGCCGCGCTCGCGCCGCGAGTGCAGTGCGCGCAGCGCGTCGGCCAGTTCGCCGCGAATGGTGCAGCACAGGCAGCCCGAAGGCAGCAGCACCATCGTCTCGTCGATGCGCTCGAGCAGGTGGTGGTCGAGCCCGATCTGGCCGAACTCGTTGATGAGCACGGCCGCGTCGGCCAGCCCCGGCTGCACCAGCAGGCGCTTGAGCAGCGTCGTCTTGCCCGAACCGAGAAAGCCGGTGATCAGGTTGACCGGTGTGAACTCAGGCGTCGCCGCTGGCATGCGTCAATTCCATCGCCTCGATCACATCCAGCGCCAGCGGGTCGCACGCCGCGCCGGAAAGGCGCTCGGCGGCGGCCCAGAGGTGGGCCAGGTCGTCGACCAGTTCGCTGCTGCCGGTGCGGTTGGAAAGGATGAACGCGCTGCCGTGCCAGTCTTCGATCTTGACGCCGAAATGCCGCAACACCCGCCCGGCCTGAAGCACGCGGTTGCGGCGCTCGCGGCGACGCTCGATGTCGTCGGTGTTGCGGGTGAAGACACCGGGCCGCGCCGCAGCGTCGGTCCAGTGTGCGGGCCCGCCCAGAACGCCGCACAAGCCGCACATGGTTCGCTGCCGTCGGTCAGGGCTTGCGCGGCGAGCGGCGAGCGAAGTCGTCGGCCATTTCATTCAGCGTGACGAAGCGCACGCCGGGCTGGCTGGCCATGTGGTGGTAGAGCCGCTCGAGCATCAGCAGCACATGCGGGCGGCCCGCCACGTCGGGGTGGATGGTCATGGGAAACACGGCGTAGTCCATTTCGCGGTAGACCCAGTCGAACTGGTCGCGCCACATCTGCTCGATGTCGCGCGGGTTCACGAAGCCGTGGCTGTTGGGCGACTTCTTGATGAACATCATCGGCGGCAGGTCGTCGAGGTACCAACTGGCCGGGATTTCGATCAGCTCGGTTTCATGGCCGCGCTGCAGCGGCAGCATCCAGTCGGACGGCTTCTTCGCGTAGTCGATCTTGGTCCAACTGTCGCCCACGCGCACGTAGTAGGGCGTGTGGTCGTCGTGCATCAGCGAATGGTCGTACTTGATGCCGCGCTCGAGCAACAGCTCGTTGGTCACGCGTGAAAACTCCCACCACGGCGCCACGTAGCCGGTCGGGCGTTTGCCGCTGAGCCGGGTCACCAGTTCGATCGACTTGTCGAGCACGGCGGTCTCTTGCTCGCGCGTCATCTCGATCGGGTTTTCATGCGTGTAGCCGTGGATGCCGATCTCGTGGCCGGCGGCAGCCACCGCGGCCATTTGCGCCGGAAAAGTTTCGATGGAATGGCCAGGAATGAACCACGTTGTCTTGATGCCCAGCCGATCGAACAGCTTGACCAGGCGCGGGCTGCCCACCTCGCCCGAGAACATGCCGCGCGAGATGTCGTCGGGTGAATCGGCACCGCCATACGAGCCGATCCAGCCGGCCACCGCGTCGACATCGACTCCAAAACCGCACAAGATTTCTTTTGCCATGGTTCGTCTCCTTGGGTTGCGTTGACGGAAGTACGGGAGCAATTCGGGTGCCAAGGCCCCGGCGCTGCGGGGTCAGCCCCAGGCGACGGGGTCGGCCGCTGCCAGCCCCTCGACATGCGCGCAGATCGCACCCGGCGTAGTGAACCACACGCCGCCCCGGTCGCGCACGGCGGCGATGTGTTCGAGCGCCCTGCGCAGGTGCCGCAGCCGGTAGGGTTGGCCGACCAGGTACGGATGCAGGGCGACGCCCATCACCAGCGGCTGGCGGCGCGACTGCTCGAGCATCTCGTCGAACTGGTCGATGATGATTTGCGCGAAGTCCTTAGCGTCCATCAGCCGCCCTAAGAGCATCGGAATGTCGTTCAGTTCCTGCGGATACGGCACCGCCCACAGGCCCTGTGCGTGGCGTGTGCGCAGGCGCACCGGTTGATCGTCGTGGCACCAGTTCAAGCTGTAGCGATAGCCGGTCTCGGCCAGCAGGTCGGGCGTGCTGGCGCTCTCCGAGATCCACGGCGACAGCCAGCCCGATGGCGCAACACCGCTGCGCGCCTGCATGCGACTGCGGCACAGGGCCAGCAGCTCCCGCTCGGCCGCTTCATCCAGGCCACCCTGCCGCTCGGCGTTGCTGTGGCCGTGACCGATCAGCTCGTCGCCACGGGCCACGAAGGCGTCGACCAGTTCGGGGCAGTGGTCGTACAGCGCGGTGTTGACGAGGGCACCCGTCGGCAGCACCAGCCGATCGAAAAGTTCCAGGCAACGCCAGGCACCGACCCGGTTGCCGTATTCACGCCAACTGAAGTTCAGCACGTCGGGTTGCGGCGAGGCCGGGCCGATGGCTGCGCCCAGGCCCTCGCCGAAGGCGAAGTGTTCGAGGTTGAAGCCGAGGTACACCGCCAGCCGCGCGCCACCGGGCCAGCGGTAATCGGGCCGGCGCGTGATCGGCCGATAGTCGAAGCGGCCGTGATCGGGCAGCGGGCCGAGGTACTGTGCAGACATGGTCGCCCCGACGTCAGAGCGTGGCCAGGCCGGCGCGCACCAGCATCCATTCGGCGCTGTCGTTCCACACATCCATCTGCGTGATCAGCCCATGGCTCACCACGTAGCGGTCGACGTAACGGTTGCCCTCGAACGGGGTGCCGTCGGGCCACTCGCCGTGCAGGGCGCCCAGGCTGTAGACGACGCTGTGCGCCGGCGTTGCGCCGGCCACGGTTTCGGTGTGCTCGATGCGTTTTTTCACCCAGCGGTAGCGGCCCGCGTTGAAGGCCGCCGTTTCAGCGGGGTCGTGCATCAGCCGCCCGCCGGTGAAGCGAATGCGCAGCGCGGGCGACACGAAGCGCCGCGCGGCGGCCGGGTCGGGAATCATCACCACGCGCAGGAATTCGTTGACCAGTGCATCCGCTGTCGAGGGGATGGTTTCGGTGGTGTGCTGCATCACGGTTTCTCCTGGGATTGGGATTGGCAGTGCCACACAGTGGACCGCATGCAGCGCGCTTGAGCAAGACACGTGCCGCACAGCACCTCGATGTCGCGCACCTCGCTGGCCCGGCCGCAGCTTGAAGCGTCGCGCGGCAGGGTCAGGTGCGCGGACGTTGGCGTGTCGACCCAGGCTTCAAGGCGTTGCGCTTGCGCGAGCCGCGCTCTGCGTGAGCGCGTGGCTGACGCGTCGCCCGTAGAATCATTCGCATGCAATTTCGCCGCACCACCCGTGCCCTGAGCTTGTGGTTTGCTGTCGCCGCGGTGCTGATCGCGGCGCTGGCACCCGCGATCTCGCACGCCCTCGTCACCGGCACCTCGGCGACCTGGGTACAGGTCTGTTCGTCGGCGGGCTCGAAGTGGGTTGAGCCCGGCAACGGCGCTGGCGACACGTCTTCTGTGCCGGTCAGCGGGGCCTTGCTCGAGCACTGCCCTTATTGCTCGCTGCATGCCAGCGCGATGGCCGTTGGCCCGGTGTCGGTGGGGTTGTTTACGCCCCTCTCGCTCGGCCACGAGTTCCCTGTGGCGCGGCTGGCTGCGCGGCGCCCTGCGCATGCGTGGCTGACGCCGCAGCCCCGAGGGCCGCCCGCTTTCTCTTGAGCTTGCAAACACGCGTTGCTGCACGGCCCGTTGCGGGCCTGCTGCGTCGTTGTCACCACGCCGGGCACCGCCTGGCGGTCAGGAGAATTCATGATGAAGAACACCGCCCCCGTCATCTCGAACATGACATCCGTTCGCGCTCATCCGTCCTCGCCCGCCCGGCGCACGCGAGTGCATCGCTGCGCGCGTGGATTCCTTTCGCTGTCAGCCGTCGCCATCGGTGCCACGCTGGTCAGCACGGCGGCTCGCGCGTCGTGTGGTGCCAGCTTCTGCACGTTGATGACCGACCGCTACGCCGAAGGTTCGAGCGAGCCGCACCTGGGCTGGAGCGCCGACTTCCGTCTGGAGGCCATCACGCAAAAGCAGTTGCGCAGCGGCACGAAAAACATCTCTGCGGACCAAGTGACCGGCGAGCAAGCCATCGAGCGCCGCACCCGCAACCTGAATCTCGTCACCACCCTGGCCTACGGCATCGACAAGGACTGGTCGGTCTCGCTGCGCGTGCCGGTGGTCCAACGCGATCACGCACACGACCTGGTCGACGCACAGACCGGCCAGGCCGCCACCCCGGAGCAATGGCGCTTCACGCGGCTGGGTGATGTGCAGGTCAGCGCCCGTCGGCAGTTCGTGGCCGACGACGGCGCGGTGTCGTATGCGCTTTTCGGCGGACTCAAATTGCCCACCGGCTCGGTCAAGGTGGTCAACGGTGAGGGCAGCCGCGCAGAGCGGTCCCTGCAGCCTGGCAGCGGCACCACCGACCTGCTGCTCGGGGTGGCAGGTCGGCAGGTGATCGGCGTGGCCGATGCGCTGGTCGGCCAAGCCAACATCTCGGCGGCGCTGAACTCGCGCGAGGGCTTCAAACCGGGACGGCGGATTGAAATTTCAGCCGGTTGGTCGCACGCGTTTGCGCACGACCTGGGCGCCGTGCTGCAACTGAACCTGCGCCATCGCGGGCGCGACAGCGGCGCACAGGCCGAGCCCGCCAACTCCGGCGCCACCACGCTGGACTTGAGTCCCGGCGTCACCGTGGGCGTCGGTTCTGCGTCGACGCTGTACGCCTATCTGCAACTGCCCTTGGTGCAGCGCGTCAACGGAATTCAACTGGTGCCGCGAAGTGCCTTGGCGCTGGGGTGGACGTGCGATTTTTGACGGCGGCGCGCGGTGCGTGCGCAGCGGCAGCATGGCCCCGGTGAAGCCGCAGAATAGCGGCTCACCGCCCAGCAGAAAACAGCCATGACCGAACCGACCCCCGACACCCCGATGCCCGACCGCCTGTCGGTCGACCCGCGCAGCCCGCACCACGTGGCGGCCGTGTTCGAACGCGAGATCGGCATCCGGCTCAACGACCACGAGCGCTTCGATGTCGAGGAGTACTGCATCAGCGAAGGCTGGGTCAAGGTGCCGGCCGGCAAGGCCCGCGACCGCAAGGGCCAGCCGCTGATGATCAAGTTGAAGGGCAAGGTCGAAGCGTTCTTTCGGTAGGTGTCGCGCGCTGTAGTGCGCGCGGCGCTCGCAGGAAGTCAGTCACTCACCCCCGCCTGCGTTCGCCCCGAGGTATCGAAGGAAGGAACCCACGCATGTTGAAAATCTGGGGCAACGCCGATTCCATCAACGTGCAGAAGGTGCTGTGGTGCTGCGAGGAACTTGACCTCGTGTACGAGCGCATCGATGCCGGTCGGCACTTCGACGTGGTCGACACGCCGGCGTTTCGCCGGCTCAATCCGCACGGGCTGGTGCCCACCATCGAAGATGACGGCTTCGTGGTCTGGGAATCGAATGCCATCGTTCGCTACCTCTGCGCAACGCATGGCGCAGGCACGCTCTGGCCCACAGCCGCGAAGGCCCGCGCCGACGCCGACCGCTGGATGGACTGGGCCAATTCCAGCTTGTGGCCCACGCTGGTTCCCTTGTTCCGGGCCATCATGCGCACGCCCACGGCGCAGCGCGACGAGCACGCGATCGAGGCCGCACGGCTGGAAAGTTTCGCCGAGCTGCAAGTGCTGGATGCGCACCTGGCGTCCAGCGACTTCGTCGGCGGTGCCGCCTTCACGATGGGCGACATCGCGGTCGGCTGCGCCGTGTGGCGCTGGATGGCGTTGCCGGTGGCGCGGCCAGCGTTGAGCAACCTGCAGCGCTGGTTCGACACCCTGGCCGCGCGGCCCGCCTACCGCAACGTGGTGATGCTGCCGTTGACATGAACTGAGCGCTGGCGGCGGCGCTGGCAGACGCCCCGGGTCCGCGCGGTCCCGGAAGTTCCCTTTCATTCGTTAGCCGCCTCAGGACACGCATTCCCATGTACAGCTTTCCCCCAAAGCAGAAGGCGCTCGTCTCGGGCGAAACAATCGAGTACGTCTCGGCCGGCAGCGGGGTCTCCACGATAGTTCTGATCAATGGCTCTGGCGGCCCCATCGAAGGCTGGCATGAGGTGTTCGGTGCTCTCGCCGAGTTTGCCAAAGTCTTCGCGTACAACCGCCCCGGCATGGGCGGAAGTTCAAAGCCTGCGGTTCCTCAGGTTGGCTCGCACGCGGTCAGTTCTCTGCGAGCGGCATTGAGGGCGGCCGAACTTTCACCACCATACATCTTGGTCGGCCACTCTCTGGGAGGGCTGATCGTCAACCTCTTTGCGCGTCTGCATCCGTCAGAGGTTTCCGCCGCGGTCTTGGTTGAGGCCACCGCGGCCGATGACATTTCGGTCCTCGCGAGTCATGAGAACGCAGTCCAGCGCTTTCTGAGGTGCATGCTGGAGAACGTCGCTCCACCCAACCCGAACGCAGAAACCCAACACGTTCGGTCAACCGTCGCCGAACTGGATCTCGCTCCGCCGTTTCCTTGCATACCGCTGAACGTCGTCACTGGCGGCAAGCCTGCAATGGCTTGGGCGACAGCACCGCAGGCCATTGCCGCCCGCATGGCAAGTCAACAGCGGTTGGCGGGTCTCTCCCCACTTGGCAAGCAAATCGTCGCTGCACACAGTGGCCACTTTCCACAGTTCACCGAGCCACAGCTTGTCATCGCTGCCGTCGCAGAAATGGCCAATCGGGTAGCCAGAGGTTTCTAGCCCCCACAGCCGAACTCGGAGGTGTTGGTCTTGCCGATGACGATGGCGCCGGCATCGCGCAGACGCTCGACCACCACATCGTCTTCGTCGGACACATGGCCGGCATACAGCTTCGAGCCGAAGGTGGTGCGCAGGCCACGCGTGAGGTTCCGCCAATATCTCAAGCACCGAGGAGTTGGCAGCGCGAGATGCGCGAGAGTGCTTCGCCCATGGCTTCGCGCGCGACGGCCGTGTCGTAGTTGGCCTGACCACGAAGCCACCATCTATCGCTGAGCCCGAAATATCGGCACAGCCGCAGGTCGGTGTCCGCCGTGATCGACCGCTTGCCTGCCACGATGTCCCCGATCCGCTGAGGCGGCACACCGATGTCCTTGGCCAGACGGTACTTCGTCAGGCCCAGCGGCTTCAAGAACTCTTCATCCAGCATTTCGCCGGGAGAAACAGGGGGACGGTGCGCATGTTCTTGCTCCTTCAGTGGTAGTCGACGATCTCAACGTTCTGCGGGCCTTCGGTGGTCCCCACGAAACACACTCGCCACCCCCTCACCCCACCAGCCGCCCCAGCCTCAACCTCAACACCCGATCGCACCTTGCCGCCAGCGACTCGTCGTGCGTGACCAGCACGAAGGCCATGTGTTGCTGGCGACCCAGGGCCAGCATCAGCGCGAAGACGCCGTCGGCCGTTTCGCGGTCGAGGTTGCCGGTGGGCTCGTCGGCCAGCACGCAGGCGGGCTGGCCGGCGAGGGACCGGGCGATCGCGACGCGCTGGCGTTCGCCGCCCGACAGTTGCGAGGGGCGGTGCTGGATGCGCTCGGCCAGCCCCACTTGCGTGAGCACGGCGGCGGCACGTTCGCGCGCCTGCGCCTGCGGCACGCGGCGTATGCGCAGCGGCATGGCCACGTTGTCGAGCGCGGTGAATTCGGGCAGCAGGTGGTGGAACTGGTAGATGA
>JAYVCL010000277.1:0-7799 GCA_043749975.1 Burkholderiales bacterium | reverse complement strand
CGCGACCCAAGGGCATGGGCCGCGCCGCGCGACAGTCGGGGGTTCGAGCCAGCCCGGTGCAGGTCCGGTTAGGCGTCGGGGTCGGGCCCTCACTCGTAATGCGACCTCAATCGCCCAGTGTGCCGCCTCGAATATTGCGCCAATCCGGAGCTTTCATGCTCGGGGGCGACGCGGTCGAATCATGAATGGTTAGGCCCCAGAAATCACTTCGCATTCGGCAGCAAAGTACAGCGAGAGAGGGCCATAGCTGCGCTTGATACGGCCAAGGAACGGCTCGTTGGCCGCTAATTTCAAACGTTGGGCTCCGCAAATCGCACTCCGCCACAAGTCGTCAGGGTGCTGTCGGCGATGTCGTATGCTTTGTCGCCGGAATGCCAAGACGAAGCTGCAGGAGCATCTATGCACGACTCCATGGTCACAACAGCGCTCACCCTGCCAGGGTATCGAGTCGTAAAGAACTTCGGCGTGGTTCGAGGGATCACGGTCCGCTCGCGGTCGATCGTCGGAAATTTCTTCGGTGGTCTGCAGTCGCTGTTTGGCGGAAACATCACCATCTACACGAATCTGTGTGAGCAGGCTCGCTCCGAAACGTACCAACTCATGTGCCGTCACGCTGAAAATCATGGCGCCAATGCCATCATTTCAATGCGCTACGACGCTACCGAACTGATGGCCGGTCTCACGGAGGTTCTTTGCTATGGAACCGCAGTTACCGTTGAGCCCGACGCCGGCGCCTGATCGGGCAGCCAGGGGTTTCTAGCCCCCAGCGACTTGCAGCAGCCTGGTCGAGCAGATCAAGCCTGGATCAGCCCCCAGCGCAGCGCCACCAAGGTCAGCTCCGACTGGTTGCTGGCACCCAGCTTCTGCTTGACGTGGTACAGGTGGGTGCCCACGGTGCTGGGCGACAGGTTCAGCGTGTCGGCAATTTGCGCCACGCTGTGGCCGCGCGCCAACTGGATGAAGACCGAGAACTCGCGCTCGCTCAGCGTTTCGGCCGGGCTGGCGTCGCCGTCAAGCTGCGCCAGTGCCAGCGCCTGCGCCGTGCCGGCATCGACATAGCGCTGCCCGCGCGCCACCGCGTTCACGGCAACGATCAGCGCATCGGGCGCGCTGCGCTTGGTCAGGTAGCCCAGCGCACCGGCGCGCAGCACGCGCCTCGGGTGGGCCGTGTCTTCGTGGGCCGAAAGCGCCAGCACGCGCGCCTTCGGGTCTTGCGCCAGCAGGCGGCGCACCGCTTCGAGGCCGCCCATGCCGGGCATCGACAAGTCCATCACCACCACGTCGGGCTTGACGCGCGGGTAATCGGCGCAAGCTTGCTCGCCGCTGTCGGCCTCGGCCACCACCTCGACCTGCGCGTCGGCCAGCAGCATGCGAAAGCCCATGCGCACCAAGGCGTGGTCGTCGACCAGCATCACGCGGATCATGTTGTCGTCTCCATGGCAACGGACAAGGGCAGGCTCACATGCAGCCGCACACCGCGTGGCAAGGCGGGGGCGATGTCGAAGCTGCCACCCAGGCCCTGCACCCGCTCGCCGAGCCAGCGCAGGCCGTGGTGGCCGGGGCGTTGCGCCCAGCCCGGTGCCAGCCCCTGGCCGTCGTCGATGAGTTCGAGCGTCACTTCGCCGGCATGGCCCATGACCGTGAGCTGCACCCGGTGCGCCTGCCCGTGGCGCATCGCATTGGTAACACCTTCCTGTGCCGCGCGGTACAGCGCCAAAGACGCATCGCTGCCGAGCACCGCGTCGGCCAACTCGACCTTCAGCGCGATGCTCACGTCGGCGTGGCTGCGCTGGGTGCGCTCGACCAGGTCGGTCAGCGCATCGGCCAGGCCGAAGTTGTCGAGCATCAGGGGCGTCAGGCGCGGGATCATGCCGTGCATCGCGTCGTACAGCCGCGACGACTCATCGGCAATCAGCCGCGCGGCCTGCTCGGACTGCGGGTCGAGCAAGCGCACGCGCGTGGCGATCGACAAGGCCATGCTGCGCACCGCGGTGACGGACTGGCCGAGTTCGTCGTGCAGTTCGCGCGCGATCATGCGGCGCTCGGCTTCGACGTGCTGGTCGATCCAGTGCGTGAGTTCGCGGCTGTCGGACAGTTGCAGCTCGGCGCGCACCGCACGCCGCTCGGTTTCGATGTGCCCTTGCAGCTCGCCGACCAAGCGGTTGAACGCCGCGCCGATGGCCGCCGCCTCGGTGCCCGCCAGCGGCGGCAGGGCAGCGTCGAAGCGCCCCGCCTGCATCTGGTTCAGCGCCTGCACGATTTGCCCGAACGGCCGCACCGCGCGGCCGACCAGCCAAAACACCGCCGCATTGACCAGCAGCAGCAGCACCAGGGCACCGAGCACCAGCACCACCACGTAGTCCCAGGCATCGACCTCGGCGCGCGAGGCGTTGGCGCGCACCACCAGCTTGCCATCGGGAAACTCGATCGCCTGCACCGACGGCGGCGGGTCGATCAGTGCGCTGAACCACTCCGGCGCGTCGCGGCCGGCCTTGTAGGTGGGCGGCGGCGAGCGGTAGATTTCCTGGCCCTGCGCATCGAACAGGGTGATGTCGTTGGAGCGCACCCGGCCGATGCCTTGCAGGAAGGCGAGCATCGCCGGCGTGCCTTGCGCAGCGTAACGCCAGACCGTGCGCTGCAGCAGTTGCGCGGCAACGCGGTTGGCCGCCACCGTTTCTTCGTGCACCGATTCACGCATATTGCGCAGTTGCAGCGCCAGCATCGTCAGCGCAAACACGAACGTCAGCGCCGCAACGATGAGGTTGATCTTCAGGCGCAGGCTCAGGGTGGGAGCGTTCATTCAGGCGATGGTATCGGCTGGGGGCCGGCCCGACCCGGGTTTCGTTTCATGAAAATCATGAGGCTCGAATCATGCCGCGCAGGCTGTGTCGATCTGGCGCTTGGCTGCACCATTCGCCACGGGACTGCAAAGCCCTCACAGCCGCCAGTTCGGTGTCTGTGCCACCCCCACAGGAGATTTCACATGCAATGGCAAACCCCCACCGCGACTGACTTCCGCTTCGGCTTCGAAATCACGATGTACGTCGCTGCACGCTGATCCAGCTTGCGCTCAAGTCAACGCCCCGGAGCACCAGCTCGCGGGGCGTTGACTTTTCTGAAAACCAACTGATTTCAATTTCCTCGCCATGCGCATCACTGTTCTGGGTTCGGCCGCCGGCGGTGGCTTTCCGCAGTGGAATTGCAACTGCGCCAACTGCGCCGGCCTGCGCGCGGGCACGTTGAACGCCAAGGCGCGAACACAGTCTTCCATCTTCGTTCAGCCCGACGACAGTGTCGACGGCGTGCTGTTCAACGCGTCCCCCGACATCCTTGAGCAGATTCGCAGCAAGCCCGCGCTGCAACCGGGGCGCGCCGTGCGCGATTCGGCCATCGCCGGCGTGGTCCTGATGGACGGCCAGGTCGATCACGCCACCGGGCTGTTCATGCTGCGCGAACGCAGCACGCCGCTGCCGCTGTGGTGCACCGACCCGGTCGAAGAAGACTTGACGCAGGGCAACCCGGTGTTGCGCGTGCTGACGCACTACTGCGGCGTGGACCGCCACCGCATCACGCTGGACGGCAGCGCGTTCACCGTGCCGGGCGTGGCCGGCCTGAGCTTTCGTGCGCTGCCGTTGTCGAGCAAGGCCGCGCCGTATTCTCCGCACCGCGACCAACCGGTTCCTGGCGACAACATCGGCATGCTGATCACTGACGAGCACAGTGGCAGGCGTGCGTTCTACGCGCCGGGGCTGGGCGACATCACAGCGACGGTCTTCGACGCCATGGCCAGCGCCGATTGCGTCATGGTCGACGGCACCTTTTTCATTGACGACGAGATGCCCCGCATGGGCCTGAGCCGAAAGACAGCGCGCGACATCGGCCACCTGCCGCAGTCGGGCGCGGGCGGCATGATCGAGTGGATGGCCCGCCTGCCGCCACCCACGCGGCGCATGCTGATCCACATCAACAACACCAACCCGATCCTCGATGAAGACTCCGCAGAGCGCGCCACGCTGACGCGCGCCGGCATCGAGGTGTGCGAGGACAACATGCTGATTCGAGTTTGAGCACGATGCGCGCCGACATGATCCAGGCCAGCCGCCACCCCGCCAGCGATGTCGACGCTGCTGCTTGGTCGCGCGAAGAGTTTGAAGTCAAGCTGCGCGAGCGCGGCCGCTCGTACCACATTCACCACCCGTTCAACCAGATGCTGAACAGTGGCCGCGCTACGCCGGAGCAAGTGCGCGGCTGGGTCGCCAATCGTTTCTATTACCAGATCGCGATCCCGATCAAGGACGCGGCGGTGTTGTCCAACTGCCCCGACAGCGAGGTGCGGCGCGGTTGGGTGCAACGCATCCTCGACCACGACGGCTTCGAGTTGAACGGTGTGCGCGACGCGGGCGGCATCGAAGCCTGGCTGCGCCTGGCCGAGGCGGTGGGCCTCACGCGCGAAGAGGTGCTCGACCTGCGCCACGTCACGCCGGCACTGCGCTTTGCGGTAGACGCCTACGTCAACTTCGCACGCCGCGCGCCGTGGCAAGAGGCGGTGTGCTCGTCGCTGACCGAATTGTTCGCGCCCGAGATCCACAAGCAGCGCCTTGCGACCTGGCCCGAGCACTACCCGTGGATCGAGCCCGAAGGCATGGCCTATTTCCGCAACCGCGTGAGCCAGGCGCGCCGCGATGTGGAGCAGGGTCTGTCGATCACGCTGGCGCATTTCACGACGCGGCCATTGCAGGAGCGGGCGCTGGAGGTGTTGCAGTTCAAGCTCGACATTTTGTGGGCGCTGAACGACGCGATGGCGTTGAAATACGGTACGACCGAAGCAGCTTCATCCCGATGACGCTGACCCCCGCCACCCAACCGCGCGTCGGTCCTGGTTTCCGCTTGCAATGGGAGCCGGTGCAGAACTGCCATGTCTTGCTCTACCCTGAAGGCATGGTCAAGTTGAATCAAAGCAGCGGCGAGATCATGAAACGCTGCGACGGGCAGCGCAGCGTCGCCGGCATCACGACCGAGCTGGAGCAAGCCTTCTCGGCCCCCGATTTGAGCGCTGATGTGCTGGCGTTCGTGGACATGGCCGGCAAGCAAAACTGGCTGGCCTGGGACTGATTTTTGAAACGGATGCAATGCAAACGATGACCACCCCTGCGCCCGTCGGCCCGCCGCTGTGGCTGCTGGCCGAACTGACCTACCGCTGCCCGCTGCACTGCGTGTTTTGCTACAACCCGGTCGACTTCGCGCGCCAGGAAGAAGAGCTCAGCACCGAAGACTGGTTGCGCGTGCTGCGCCAGGGGCGCGAACTGGGCGCGGTGCAGCTCGGCCTGTCGGGCGGCGAGCCGCTGGTGCGCGACGACCTGGAGCTGATCGTGGCCGAGGCGAGCCGCCTCGGCTACTACACCAACCTGCTGACCTCGGGCGTGGGCTTGACAGCCGAGCGCGCTGCGTCGCTGAAGGCGGCCGGCCTCGAACACGTGCAGTTGTCGTTTCAGGACTCCACCAAGGAGATGAACGACTTTTTGTCGCACACCAAGACCTTCGATCTGAAGAACCGGGTGGCCAAGATCGTCAAGGATCAAGGCTGGCCGATGGTGATGAATGTGGTGATCCACCGCATGAACATCGACCACATCGACCGCATCATCGGCATGGCGGCCGATCTGGGTGCCGAGTACCTGGAACTTGCGAACACGCAGTACTACTCGTGGGCCTACTTGAACCGCGACCAGTTGCTGCCGACGCATGAGCAGCTCAGGCACGCCGAAGCTGTGACCGACGCGTGGCGCGAAAAACTGGCTGGCAAGATGCGCATCTTCTTCGTCGCGCCCGACTACCACGAAGGCAAGGCCAAGAAGTGCGTCAACGGTTGGGGCAGCATGTTTCTCACCGTGGCACCCGACGGCACGGCGCTGCCTTGCCACACCGCGAAGATGCTGCCGGGCCTGAGCTTTCCGAACGTGCGTGAGCACAGCCTGCGCGACATCTGGTTCGACTCGGAAGGCTTCAACCGCTACCGCGGCACGGGCTGGATGAAAGAGCCGTGTTCGAGCTGCGAGTTCAAGGAGCAGGACCTGGGCGGCTGCCGCTGCCAGGCCTTCATGCTGGCCAACGACCCCGCTGCTGCCGACCCGGTGTGCGTGAAGAGCCCGCAGCATCATCTGGTGCAAGAGGCTGTTGAACGCGCCGGCAACATGACACCGGCCCGCGTCGTCGAGCATCCACTTGTTTTTCGCGAGCCGGCGAACTCAAGACGCCTGAGCCCAGCCATAGTCGCCTCGTAGTCGCCCTTCTGCCTACTGCTCCAGCCGCAGGATTTCCAACTGCTCGGGCACGGTCTGGAACGTGCCGGTACCGGCGGGCATCTGCATCAATGGCTTCGCATCGGCGTCGAACAACCACACGCTCGGATAGACCAGCATGCGGGCGCGTTCATCACCGATCGCGCGCTGAAAATCGGCGTAGGGCAGGCTGCGCTCGCCGATGCGGATGAACAGCACTTTCGCCGTGGCCGACAGCGCGCTGCGCAGATCGACGACGATGTATTGCGGCGAAAAATGCGGTGTCAGCTCTTTGGCGTTCTGCTCCAAAAACGCCTCGTACTTGCGGCAGTAAGGGCAGTCGCTGGCGCCGAGATAAACGTAGAGGCGCTTTTTCTCGCGCTTGGCCCGCTCGAGCGCCGGGCTCAGATCGAACTCGTAGCGCGCGGGTGCTGCGCTGGGCTGAACCACGATGGGGGAATACGCGGCCGGAATGCCTGCGGCTGCGACGCAGGGAATCAGCGCAAGCCAGGTCGCAAAAATTGAAGCAGTGATGAGTCGATGCATGGGCTGATCTCCGGCGGGCAGTGACGAGCGGGGCCGTCAGCGCACCGCCAGCGTGCCCACCCAGCGCCCGTCTTTTGAATCCTCGACCTCGGCCCTCAGTTGGCCCTGGCCGTGCGGAACGAAGTTGAAGCGCAGGGTCGGGTTCTCGCTGATCGAAAAATCGAGGTCGGCATCGAACACCTTGCGGTCGCCGTAGCTCACCTTGATGGACCGCACGAAGTGCGCCGGGATGTACATCACGGTCACGTTGTTCAACTCGAAGCCGGTGTCGTTGGGGTGCACCACGGTCACGTCGGCGGTGGTGGGCTGCTCCATCGTCACCTGCTCGGGCACCTTCAACACCGTCTTGCCGATCAGGTTCAGCGCGCTGCGGTTGGGCGGGGCCGAGCATCCGCCCGATGTTTTGACGTAGCGCGAATCCATGTGCAGTTGGCCGTTCGACAGCTCGGCCACGACGCGCACGTGGCTGTATTCGTCGACCCGCAGCCGGGTCTCGAAATCGGCTTGGCCGACCTCGGTGGTGAGGTCGAGCACGGCGGCAATCGGCGATGGATTTTTGTCGACCAACAGGTACAGCCGCTTCACATACAGGCCAGACGTTTGCGGCAGCTTGGAGACGATCTTGACCGGCACCGAAGCGCCGTACGCGGCACGCAGCGGGGCGATGACCTGCACCGTGCCCGGCGTGGCGTCGATGGGCCGCGACTGGAACAGTTTTTCGCGCAGGCTTTCCCATTCGGGCGATGAATCGGTGTGGGTCGCGGGTGCCGGCAGGCCACCCGGTGCCGCGCGCGCCAGCGGGGTTGCGGCACCCAGAACCAGGCTGCTCGCCGTGAGGCCGATCACTCGACCGATGAAGTTCATTCTGCGCATTGCTTCAGTAGTGTCCGGTTAATTTGAAGTCAGCCAGCCGCAAAGCCAATGCTGGAGTGGGTTTCGAGCGATTCATGGGTGTCCACGATTTGAATTTCTGGC
>JAYVCL010000276.1:0-4150 GCA_043749975.1 Burkholderiales bacterium | reverse complement strand
AGCTTGAGCAACACCGCCTCGAAGCCAGCCGTCTTGGCCGCGTCGATGGCCCGGTCCTTTTGTTCTCGCGCGGGTGAGTGGCAGTACAGCAGCGCGTGCCCCTGCTCGTCGAGCACGCGCTGGATCTTGATCGTCACATCGCCGGCCGTCTGCACCTCAGTGGCCAGCGCCGGATCGAACTGGCGCTCGCGCAGGCGCGAGACGACCACGTAGTGATAGCGCTGAGCGCGCAGCCAGGTCAGGTTGGCCTCGGTGGCGATGCCTGCGTCCATCACCACCGTCGCGCCGGGGGGCGCGCCCAGGCCGCTGAGCATGTCCTTGAGCGTGGCCGGCTCGCTGGCGTTGCCGGCAAACACCCGGCTGCGGCGCGGCAACCCGCTGCCGTCCCGCACGATGGCCAGGGTCACCAGCGGGCAGTCGCTGCGGCGCTGCTGGCTGTGGCCGCGTTTGGCCTTGACCGCCCCGCAGCGACGCCCTCGAAACAGGGGTTGGTCAGGTCGTACAGGGGGATGGTCTTGCTGACGCTGAAGGTTTGCAATGTGCAAGCCGCCGGCATGGCGTGCATCAGTGCATCAGTGCATCAGTGCATGTCCCAGGTCTGGCGGCAGGGCCGTTGCCGGAACGGCGCGCTGCCCGGTCACGGGCAAGCGCGCTGGTCTCTGGGGCTCGTTGCTGCCGCGATCAGGCTGGCGACGACAACTGGTCGCGCAGCGGCAACTGCCGGATGCGCTTGCCGGTGGCTGCACTGATCGCGTTCATCAGCGCCGGCGCGATCGCCGGCACGCCCGGTTCGCCGACACCGCCGAGCGGCACATCAAACGACGACGGCATCAAGTGCAGGACGATCTTTTTCGGCGCCAGTGCCATACGTGCGATCTCGTATTGGTGCAGATTGTCTTGCACCACCCGGCCGTTCTTGAAGGTGATTTCGCTCAACAGGGCTTGGCTCAGGCCATTGATGCAGGCGCCTTCGATCTGCGACCGCACGCGGTCCGGGTTCACTTGCGGACCGCAATCGACCGCCACGTCGATGCGCGGGATCGACACCTCGCCCTTTGAATTCACCGCCACTTCGACCACCGCCGCGAAGTAGCTGACGAAGCTGTAATGCGTCGCCAGCCCCAGCCCTTGGCCGGCTGGCATCTTGCGGCCCCAGTTGGCCTCTTTTGTGACCCGCTCAATCACCTTGCGCAGCCGACCCGTGTTGATCGGGTAGCGCTCCGGTGATTCGCCGTGGTTCCAGCCGTCGCCGATCTTGCTCGGGTCGATCAGGCGATCAGCGCCCAGCAGCTCGATCAGGAAATCGCGATGATCCTTGCCCAGCGACTGCGCGATCTCGGCAATGAACGACTGCGACGCGAACGCGTGCTGGATGTTGTTCACCGAGCGCAACCAGCCGATGCGCGCATGGGCCGTTGCTGCCGGGTTCTCGATGCGCAGGTTCGGGATCGCATACGGCAAGCTGACCAGCCCCAGGCCAAGCTCGATGCCGGAGAGATGCGTCTGATCGGGCGCGAAGAGCGACATAAACGTCGGTTCGGCCGTGCGGTGCAGCCACGCTGTGACCTTGCCGTTCGCGTCCAGCCCGGCCTCAAGGTGCTGTGCCGAGACGGCGTGGAAGTAGTCGTGATGCAGGTCGTCTTCGCGGGTCCAGGTGAGCTTGACCGGCGCGCCAGCCATCGCCTCAGAGACGAGCGCCGCTTCGACGGCAAAATCCGCCTTCGATTTGCGACCGAAACCGCCGCCGAGCAAGGGGACGTGGACGGTGACGTTGTCCATCGACAGCTTCAGGCGTTTGGAGACCCGGTCGCGCACCGCCTGTGGCGACTGGCTCGGGGCCCAGACCTCGCAGCGGCCACCCACGATGCGCGCGGTTGCCGCCGGGGCTTCCATCGTGGCGTGCGCATAGTGCGGCACGTAGTAGTTGGCCTCAAGCTTCTTCGCGGCCTTGGACAGCGCGGTGTAGACGTCGCCTTCGTTGCGCACCTCCTTGCCGCCCGTCTTGAGCACCGCCGCTTCGAGTTCGGCGCGGTAGGCCACCGAGTCGTAGCTGGCATGCGCGCCGTCGTCCCACTCGATCTTCAACGCGGTACGGCCCTTGATTGCGGCCCAGGTGTCTTTGGCGACAACCACAACACCACCGATCGGCTGAAACTCCGAGGGCGGTGGCGTGCCGTCGAGCTGGAACACCTTGATGACGCCGGCCACCTTCATGGCCTCGCTGGCGTCGAAGGTCTTGACCTTGCCGCCGAGCACCGGTGGCCGTGCGATCACGGCATACAACATGCCAGGCAATCGCGTGTCGATGCCGTATTGCGCCTTGCCGGTGACGATCGCCTGGCCGTCAACCAGGTGCGTGTCAAGCTTGCCGATGTAGCGGAAAGCCGCCGGATCTTTCAGCTTCAGCGTTTCGCGCGTTGGCACATCCAGCTTCGAGGCGGCGACTGCAAGCGCGCCGTAGCCGAGCTTGCGGCCGCTGGGCTGGTGCACCACCTGGTGGTTCTTCGCTGCGACCTCGGCCAGCGGCACCTTCCACTGTGCCGCCGCAGCCTGTTCGAGCATGGTGCGGGCACTTGCACCGCAGCGGCGCATCGGGTCCAACCAATGGCGGGCGCTGCGCGAACCGTCGGTGTCTTGGTTGCCGTACTTGGCTTCGTCGCCGGGTGCCTGCACCACGCGAACATACTTCCAGTCGGCTTCGAGTTCGTCGGCGACGATCTTTGGCAGGCTGGTGCGCACGCCCTGGCCCATCTCGGAGCGATGCGCGATGATGCTGACGATGCCGTCGGCGCCGATCGAGACAAAAACCTTCGGGCTGTCTTGCAGACCGTTCGGCATGCCGTCGCCGCCGTACTTCTTCGGCTCGTCGGCAGCCTGCCCGACGCCGGGCAGGCCGACGTAGAGCACCAGGCCCGACAGCGCCGGGACCGTTTTCAGAAATGACCGGCGGCTGGTGCCAGCGCGCTGGGTGGTGGCGGTGTTGAAGGGGATGTTCATGTTGTCTCCTGCTTGAGGCCGGCCGCGACCTTGATGGCGCTGCGAATCCGCGTGTAGGTGCCGCAGCGGCAGATGTTGCCGCTCATGGCGCCATCGATATCGGCGTCACTTGGTTTCGGGTTCTTCTGCAGCAGTGCGGACGCCGTCATGATCTGGCCGGCCTGGCAGTAGCCGCATTGCGGCACGCCGATCTCGAGCCAGGCCGCCTGCACCGCCTTGCCGGTACGCGTGGCGCTGATGCCTTCGATCGTCGTCACCTTCTTGCCGACCGCCGCCGACAGGGGCGTCGTGCAGGCGCGCACCGGTGTGCCGTCAAGATGCACGGTACAGGCGCCACACACTGCCATGCCGCAGCCAAACTTTGTTCCGGTCAGGCCGACATGGTCTCGCAGCACCCACAGCAACGGGGTGTCGTCTGGCGCAGAGACGGTAGTCGCCTTGCCGTTGATTTGCAATGTCGTCATTTGGCTATCCAGGCTGTTGCAGGAGATCAGCACTGTAGCGTGAATTCTGAATTCAAGTTGACCTGTTTGACGCCGGCCTGTTTGATCGGTGCGGGCGCAACGGTGATCAAGATCAGGGTTTGACCTTGCAGGCCATCAGCGCGCCGCCTTGCGGCCCCGGTGGGGTTGGCAGCCGTCTGAGCTGGCGGCATCGCAAGAGGCAAGAGGCAAGCCGCTGTCGGGGAGTTCGCCAGCGGCATCGGCCGCCGCCCAGTGGTCGGCGTTGCCGATGGCATCCACTGACGTGAAGACCCGGCCTGCGGCGCCATGTCGCTGGCCTGCCACGAACAGCGGTGGTCCTGGGTGGCGACCTCGCGGTGGCTGAGCGCGTGCACCAGGATTCGGGCGCAGTTGCGCAGGCCACCGGCAAGGGTGATGTCGGCGCTGAAAAAGGCCGCCAGAGGCCAGCGCGGTGGTCACGTGGTCGCGCAACGCCCGCCAGGTCGATACTGGTGATGCGCTGGTGTTTCGCGTTTGCAACGACGGCCGGTTCCGCCGGACCGCCGCACCGCAATAATCATTTGGACTCTGTCAACGGTATCGGTATTTACGCGAAAGAGCCGATAAAGAGCCCGCAGAGCTACCCGATAGGGTATAACCGATTGCACCTTGATCTGATACAAGCTGCCATTGACAATCTGGCTGCACTT
>JAYVCL010000275.1:0-4110 GCA_043749975.1 Burkholderiales bacterium | reverse complement strand
GTCTTGCCATCGGCCCGCGCCGCGCTCCAGGCATGCAAGGTCTTGGCCAGGGTCAATGTCAGCGCTGCTTCGGGCGACTTCAGAAAGGCCAGGTCGGGGCGGTACAGCAGCCACACATGCTTGTCCTGGGCCTCGCCCAAATACCAGGGCGCAGCAGTCTTCGGCGCGGGTGGCAGGCTGCCGCCGGTGGCGGTGTAGAACAACCAGGCACCCAGCGCATCGAAGGCCGGCAGGTGCTCGCCCGACAGCAGTTTTTCCAGCGCCAGCGGCTCGTCCAGCGAGCAGTAGGTGAACTCGCCGCCCAGCCCCTGCGCCCGTTCCGAAATGCGCTTCTCGCCTTCCACGCGCAGCACGCCGTCGTCGAGCTTGACGTTGATCTTGTCGAAGCGCTTGGGTTTGGCGCTCCCTTGGTCGGCCAGGTCGCCCTCGGCAAAGCCTTCGCGGGCCTTGATGGCGTCGATCTTTTTCAACCACTCGTCGGCCTTCTTGAACTGCGTGAAGGTGATCTTTTCTTCGAGCAGCGTCTCGCGTTGGTTGCCGACCCAGGCATAGCCGTTGATGGCGCGGCGCACCCGCTCGGCGGTCAGCGTGTCGGCGTAGTCCTCGCCCTCGACAAGAATGAACTTGCGCGTGCCGCCGTCTTTCGCGTTCGCCTTCAGAACCGCGTGGGCGGTGGTGCCGGAGCCGGCGAAGGAGTCGAGGATAAGGGCGTTGTCAGAGGCACCGATCTCGATAATTCGTTCAAGCAGCGCCACCGGCTTGGGCGTCATCGTCGCCTCTTGATCCTTGAGAACGCCCATTTCGAGCAGCGTCTTCTTCGCGTCCTGGGTGTGGCCGACCTCGTCGTAGAACCAGAGTGTTTGCGGGGTACGGCCTTGTTTAACTTCGCTGAGGAATCGCTTGACGGCAGGCACGTTGTTGCCGTCTTCGCCCCACCAGATACGACCGTCCTCAACCATCTCCCAGAACTTCGATTCCTTGACTCGCCAGTAGCTTCCCGGTGGCGGGCCATCAATGACGCGACCACTGGGGCACTTGATCGGATACGTGCCCTCGCTGTAATAGTTTCGAGCGGCCAAGTCGCTCGCCTTCCACACATCACGTCGATCGCTATCGGGATTGCTGTAGCGCGCGTCCATTTCCTCCGTACGCGCCAGCAAAGCGGGCCGCCACAGATCGCGATTTTTTGCGATGACGAGCAAGTGATCGTGGTCTTCGCTAAAAAATTGCGTGGTGCCTTTCGGCGAATAGTTCTTCTGCCAGATCACATTCGCAATGAACGCCTGCTCACCAAAAATCTCATCCAGCACCATCCGCGACCGATGCACCTCGTTGTCGTCGAGCGTGATCCAGATCGAGCCGCGCTCGCTCAGCAACTCGCGCAGCAGCACCAGCCGCGGCCATATCATGCACAGCCACTTGTCGTGGCGCAGCATGTCTTCAGCGTCGACCGGGTTGGTGCTGAGCCACTCTTTCATGATCGGCGAGTTGACGCCGTCGCTGTAGCACCAGCCTTCGTTGCCGGTGTTGTAGGGCGGGTCGATGAAGATCAGATCGACGGCACCCGCATAGCGCGGCAGCAGGCTTTTCAGCGCATGCAGGTTGTCGCCGTGAATCACCAGGTTGCCCGCCAGATCGGCTGGGCCGACGCCCTTGTCGGCGTGCGCCACCAGCGGCCGATAGGGCACGGTCAGGTGGTGGTTGTAAACGTACTCTTTGCCTTTGAAGACGATTTCGGGCATGGCGTTTCAGCGTGAAAGAAGCTTTGCGAGCAGGGATGAACGGTTTGCCGATTGTCGGGTCTGCCCCTGAGGGCCGGTGCGCGGCGCTATGAAACTTCGAGTTGCTGCCTGTAGCCCTTCAGCACCTCGTCGCGCAGCACCGCCCAGATCGCCTGGTGCAGCTCGACGAAGCGCGGCGTGGCGCGCACTTCGGCCACGTCGCGCGGGCGCGGCAGGTCGACCGCGAACTCGCCGATCGGGTGCGATCCCGGCCCGGCGCTCAGGCACACCACGCGGTCGCTCATGGCAATCGCTTCGTCGAGGTCGTGGGTGATGAAGAGCACCGCTTTCTTCTTGGCCGCCCACAGCGCCAGCACCTCGTTTTCCATCAACTGTCGGGTCTGGATATCGAGGGCTGAGAACGGCTCGTCCATCAAGATGATGTCGGGGTCGAGCACCAGGGTTTGCGCCAGGCTCACGCGCTTGCGCATGCCGCCCGACAACTGGTGCGGGTAGCGGTCGCTGAAGCCGCCCAGGCCGACACGCCGCAGCCACTCGTCGGCCTGCGCGTGGGCGTCGGCCACACCGCGAAACTCCAGCCCCGCCGCCACGTTTTGCCGCGCGCTGCGCCAGGGCATCAGGCTCTCGGACTGAAACATGTAGCCGGCGCGGCGGTTGATGCCGATCAACGGCTGGCCGAACACGCGCACCTCGCCTGTGCTCGGCAGCAGCAGGCCGGCACCGACATTCAGCAAGGTGCTCTTGCCGCAGCCGGTGGGGCCGACGACGCTGACGAATTCGCCGGCACCGACGCGCAGGTTCACATCGCGCACGGCGGTGTAGCGCTGGCTGGCGTCGTCCTTGCTGACGAAGGTGCAACTGACGCCGCTGAGTTCGAGCGCGCTCACGGCGTCCATCGGATCAAGCCTTGGGGTATTTCGCGTTCGCGCGCTTGGCGAACTCATTGGTCCAGAGCGCCGCCAGGTCGATCTTGGCCGCAGCAATCTCGGGGTCGATGCTGGCCAGCGCCCGGCGCGCGGTCTCGGGGCCGGCTTCGGGGAACATTCCGTCGACCGACAACGCGCCCTTGGCGGCCAGAAACGCATCGACGTAGACCGCACGGTCGCCGAGCAAATAGCCCTCGGGCACGGCCTTGATGATGTCGCCCGCACCGGCGCGCTGAATCCATTGGTCGGCGCGAACGATGGCGTTGGCCAGCGCCTGTGCGGTGGCCGGGTTCTTGTCGATGAAGCTTTGCGGCGCATACAGACAAGCCGCCGGCATCGGGCCGCCGAAGATGCGGTCGGCCTCGGCCACCACGCGGGTGTCGGAGATGAGCTTCAAGTCGCCCGAGCGCAGCAGCAAGGTGATGACCGGGTCGAGATTGCTGAGCGCGTCGATCTGGCCCGAACGCATGGCCGCCACCGCGCCGCTGCCTGCGCCCACGCCGACGATGGCCACATCGCCCGGCTTCAGCCCGGCCTTGGCCAGCACGAAGTTGGCGAGCACGTTGGTGGATGAGCCAGGTGCGGTGACGCCGAGTTTCTTGCCCTTCAAGTCGGCCACGCTCTTGAAGTGGGGCATCGTCTTCGGGTTGAAGCCGAGCACGATTTGCGGGGCGCGGCCCAGCAGCACGAAGGCGCGCAGGCGTTGGCCCTTGACCTGCATGTTGATGGTGTGCTCGAAGGCACCCGACACCACGTCGGCGCTGCCGCCGATCATCGCCTGCAGCGCGCGCGAGCCACCAGCAAAGTCGGCAATCGTCACCTCCAGCCCCTCGGCCTTGAAGTAGCCCAGGCTCTCGGCAATCGTCAGCGGCAGGTAGTACAGCAGGTTCTTGCCGCCCACGGCCAGGGTGAGTTTGGGCTTTTCGAGCGCTTGTGCCGCAGCCCGGCGCGGCCACGTGAGTGATGCGGCAAGAGCGGATGCAGCGAGGGCGGATGCAGCAAGCGCGGATGCCCCGAGGGCGGGCACGGCGATGAGGGCGGTTCTGCGTTGCATGGCGAGATTCCGGCGAGAGGTGTGCGGGCGAATCTATCAGCCCGTGCCGGTTCGCGCCGGCCATCTTGCAGGGCCACAATGCGCACATGAAAACTGTCTTGATCACCGGCGGCGGCCGTGGCATCGGTGCCGCAACGGCATTGGCGTGCGCCAGGCGCGGCCACGCCGTGGCGGTGAACTATGCGCGCGACGCGCAGGCCGCCGAAGCGGTGGTGGTTGCGGCCCGCGCGCTGGGTGTGCCGGCGCTGGCGCTGCAAGCCGACGTGTCCGACGAAGCGCAGGTGCTGGCGATGTTCGCGCGCATCGATGCCGAGTTGCCGCCGCTGGTCGGGCTGGTCAACAACGCCGGCGTGGTCGACGCGGCAGCGCGGCTGGACGCGATGGACAT
>JAYVCL010000274.1:0-4632 GCA_043749975.1 Burkholderiales bacterium | reverse complement strand
CTATACATAATTACAGGTTCTTCAAGAACTCCAACAATGACTCTGTCGCCCTGAAGCGCCGTGCGGGAATCTCGGGATCCTGTATGCGAGCCAGCGCCTTCTCCTTCATGGCCAAATCGGCTTCGATGTACTGATGGGTGGTTGTCGGGCTTTCATGTCCAAGCCACAACGCAGAGGAAGAACATCTGCGGCGGCCATGCTTTGATCTTGCTGTGACTTGAGGGGATTTTGGTTTGACATACTGATACAGATAGAACTTGGAAAAAAAACGCGAGGAAGGAATCAGCCGCGCACGACGCAGCGGAAGCCTATGTGGCACGACGAGGTGTCGAGACTCTGCGCACTGCGTGCCGCCGGACGGTAGCGCTCGCAGTAATTGCCGGCACACAGGTAAGAGCCACCCTTGAGAACATGCATGACATCACGCGTTGCGACACCTTGCCCCCTGTTCTCGGATTGCGACGGTCGGCCGCAACAGGTCTGCCACCGATGGCTCTCCACAAAGGGATCAGTTGTCCACTCCCAGACGTTGCCAATCATGTCGTACAGACCGAAGCCGTTCGGGGGGGAAACTCCGACGGGCGACGTCGTCGCGTAGCCGTCTAGCAGAAGGTTCTCATAGGGGAAGTGCCCTTGCCAGTAGTTCGCCATCATCCGTCCGTCCGGACTCAGCTGATCACCCCACGCGTAATCAGCGCCATCGAGACCCCCGCGCGCGGCGAATTCCCACTCGGCCTCGGTAGGCAGCTCCTTTCCGAGCCACGTGGAATAGGCCTGCGCGTCGAGATAGCTCACATGTACCACAGGATGATCCGGGAGAGCCTCGCTCCCCGATCCGTGCGGCTGCCGCCAGTTAGCGCCCGGCTGGAGGGTCCACCACTGACGCCAGTCCACCGGCCGGCGTGTTCCAGGCTTGGTCTTGAAGACAAGCGAACCTGGAGCACGCATTGCTGGATCCAGGTCAGGATAGTCTTCTAGCGAAGGCGGCATCTCGGCGACCGTGACGTATCCGGTCGCTGCAACGAAAGCCGAGAACTCCTTGTTGGTGACAGGGTGAGGATCTATCCAAAACCCTTCTACATACCGTGGGTGCGCTGGTCCTTCTTCCGGATAGTGCCGATCCGAACCCATGGTGAAGTTGCCGCCAGCCAGTCGCATCATGTTGGCGGGCGGTGCGCCAGCTGGTGATGCGCGCGCCGCCTTTACACCACACTGGCTCATCATTGGATATTGGCGGTTTTTACAACCTTGGAGAACTTGTCCCGTTCGGATGCGAGGAACCTGGTGAACTCCTCAGTCGACATCCCGCTCGGTTGCGCTCCTTGCTTCTCCAGACTTTCCTTAACCTCCGGCAAGCGAAGTACTTCGCTAAAGCTTTGCTGAATGCGCTGCACGACGGCGTCGGGCGTGTTGTTCGGCACGAACACTGCAAACCACTGCGTAAGCTCGAAGCCTTGCAATCCCTTGGTGAGTGACAATGGCGCAATCTGCGGTGCGCTTGGCGACGCAGTGAGCGCGGAGAGGCCGAGCGCTTTCAGCGCCCCACTTTGCACGTGTGGCAGGCCTGTGGGCAGTCCGGCGAACCCAATGTCCACGTGTCCCCACAACAGGTCTTGAATCGACGGCACTACCCCTTTGTACGGGACGTGCGTCATCGTTACACCTGCGAGTTGCTCGAAAAGCACTCCTGCTAGATGCTGCGGTGTTCCTGGACCAGATGAGGCGTAGGTAACCTTGCCGGGGTTCTTGCGGGCGTATTCAATGAGCTCTGCGGCAGTGGAATACGGCCGCGACGGGTGCGTAACCAACACGAATGGCAACCGCACCATCAAGGTCACAGGTTTGAGATCCTTCTCCGGATCGTAAGCGAGCTATTGCATGGTGTACTGATTGATCGCGACTTCCGCGATCGCCGACGTAAGGATGGTGTGGCCATCTGCGGGCGCCTGCGCAACGTAGGCCGCGCCCATAGATCCGCTGGCGCCCGGCTTGTTCTCGACCGCTACCGGAACCTTCCAGGCTTCGGTCAGTTTCTGGCCCAGCATGCGCGACACCGGGTCTAGGCCGCCTCCCGCAGGGTACGGAACGATCAGCCTGACCGGCTTATTTGGCCACTGCTGCGCGGCTACAGTGGCTACGCATCCCAAGCCCACGAGGCCCGACTGCAAATAGCTTCCATGCATTCATAACTATCTCCTTTTAAGTAGTCTCCAGTTGGGTAGGTGATGAGATTCACCAGTCACCTGCCACGACTGGTGCCAATGACGGCAGCGAAACTCAGTCGAACATGTCAGGTTGGGTGTTGACCAGCTGCTCCCAGATCGGCTGAAAATGCAACCAGCCAATGTATTCACTGCCGACATGTTCCCGGCTGTAACGAGCGCGCTCGGGAGTGACCAGACGAGGGGCAATTCCCGTGGCGTCGACCATGAGCTGTTGCTGACAGCAACGCTCTAGCCCAATGAACCAAAAGGCTGCGGCCTCGATGCTATGACGACTTACCGTCAACAGCCCATGATTCTGGTGAATGGCAGCCTTGACGCCTTTGAACGCGTTCGCAACCTTGTGTCCGGCTTTAACTTCCACAGCGACTTGACCAGCCTCATCGCCAATGACAACATGATCTTCAAAAAATACAGCCGCATCCTGAGTGATAGGTTCCAGTTTCTTGCCCAAGGAGGAAAAAGCAGTTCCGTACACCGTGTGGGCATGGCACATGGCGACGATATCGGGGTGCGCCTCGTGGACCGCAGCATGCAGCACAAAGCCGGCGCGATTGATGGCGTGCCGCCCTTCCATCACATTGCCTTCGTGATCCGCGAGGATGAGGTTGGATACCTTGACCTGCGAAAAGTGGACAGCCATAGGATTGGTCCAGTACAGGCTTGGATGCTCCGGGTCGCGGACAGTCAGATGCCCGGCAAATCCATAGTCGAAACCCTGCAGCGCAAAAGCGCGGCAGGCCCCAACCAGCCGCTCTTTCAAATGCCGGCGCTCAGCAGCGACATTTGTGAATTTGGGAACAGATGGAAAAATCAGGCCCGTCTGCTCCGGCTGATAGATGGAAACACGTGCTTCTTCCTCAACTGCCGGGGTACTTTCCAGGATAGCGGTCATTTTCTGACTCCTTTACATGTAATGGTGATGACATTGGCAAAGACGGACTATTAGGGTCAGCGATGTATTTGACAAACGATGCTTTTTCATGAAAAAATGAATTTAATTCATGAATTAGAGTTAACCATGAGAAGAATGCCAAATTTTTCGTTGCTTCGAGCTTTCGAAGCTGCAGCCCGGTTGGAGAGCTTCACCCTTGCCGCAGACGAACTGCATCTCACCCAATCGGCCATCAGCCACCAGGTGCGAGGGCTTGAAGATTTTTTTGGCCGTCCCCTTTTCATTCGGCGCAATCGACGAGTCGAGCTCACTTTGGAAGGAAAGCGGCTACTGGAAAGTCTTTCGCGGGTTTTTGATACCATCCAGGCTGCCTGCAATGAGGTGGCGCTGGCGCCACAGGCCGAGGTACTGGCCGTCCACAGTGCGCCGAGCTTTGCTGCCAAATGGCTTGGGCCAAGACTGCCGGAATTCACGCATTCCCATCCCGACATCACCATCCGTCTCACCTCGGGAGCAGAGCCACTCGACCTCACACGTGAGCGAGAGATTGACGTCGCGATTTCCTATCGGGCCGTCATGGAAAGAGCCGGGATGCTGTCGGTTGCCTTAGGAACCGAACGCATCGTGCCGCTTTGTTCGCCGGAGTTGATCAAAGACGACCTCCCCATCCACCAAATGCTCAGCAACCTTGTACTCATTGATTCGCAGCTCAGCAGCGTCACATGGCCGAAATGGTTTGCACTCAACAACCTTGTATTGCCTGAACGGCCGCGGCCGTCCTTTGATCGAGCCGCTCTGGCCATCTCTGCGGCTGTGGATGGAACGGGAGTGGCCATGGAAAGCATCCGCCTGGCAGAACGGGAGATTTCTCGTGGCGAACTGGTCGAGCTGGGGGCAGGAATATTTGAATCGCTGGCGGTGGAAACGCACTTTGTTTCATGCCGCACCGACGAACGTCAGCTGAAAAAAGTCCGACTGTTCCGGGAGTGGCTTTTCAAAGCTGCCGGAGTCATTGCAAACTGAGGGCGAGGTTACTCGTAAATCTCGGCACCGGCCTGCAGCGGCGGGCCCCAGGTTCCGCGCGACGCCGCGCGCACCGTGTCGGTGTCGATGACTCGCCGGGCGTGATGATGCGGATTTTCACGCTACGCTCGAGGGCTTCGATCAACGTCTTGTTGGCCAGGGCATCGGGCACAAAGTAGGCGCTGGACAGGTCTATGCTTTTGTCGGCGGCGGTGATGGACAGCTGGTACATCAGTTGCATGCTTTCCCTGCCCCCCGATGGCTAACTCGAAAATACCTGTGCCAGGCTGTTGCCTGCCGCTTGCAGCGCGGGAAAGTAGGCCTCGCCGTACCACCTGACCGGTGACCTTGAGCCAGTTGTCCATGAACACCGCCTGCACCCAGTAACGCTCTTTGATGTGCGGGTACTCCTCAAACAGCTTGCTCGATGTCCGCCCCTTGATTCGCCTCATGATCTCGCTTGGCGCCATGGTCGGCGGGCAACTCACCAAA
>JAYVCL010000273.1:0-3218 GCA_043749975.1 Burkholderiales bacterium | reverse complement strand
AGCTTTTCCATCATGTAGCTGCCGGCCCAGGGGTCGACCACGCTGGTGATGTGCGTTTCTTCCTGGATGATGAGCTGCGTGTTGCGCGCAATGCGGGCGCTGAATTCGGTGGGCAGCGCGATGGCTTCGTCGAGCGCGTTGGTGTGCAGGCTTTGCGTGCCGCCGAACACTGCGGCCATGGCCTCGATGGTGGTGCGCACCACGTTGTTGTACGGGTCTTGCTCGGTCAGGCTCCAGCCCGAAGTCTGGCAGTGGGTGCGCAGCATCAGGCTCTTCGGGTTCTTGGGCTTGAACTCGTCCATGATCTTCCACCACAGCAGCCGCGCCGCGCGCATCTTGGCCACTTCGAGATAGAAGTTCATGCCGATGGCCCAGAAGAAACTCAGCCGCCCGGCGAACTCGTCCACGTCCAGGCCCTTGGCCAGCGCGGTTTTCACATACTCGCGGCCATCGGCCAGCGTGAAGGCGAGCTCCAGCGCCTGCGTCGCACCGGCCTCTTGGATGTGGTAGCCGCTGATGCTGATCGAGTTGAACTTCGGCATCTTACGGGCCGTGTACTCAATGATGTCGCCAACGATGCGCATGCTCGGCTCAGGCGGAAAGATGTAGGTGTTGCGAACCATGAACTCCTTCAGGATGTCGTTCTGGATCGTCCCCGAAAGCTTGTCCTGCGAGATGCCCTGCTCCTCGGCCGCCACCACGTAGCCGGCCAGCACCGGCAGCACGGCACCGTTCATCGTCATCGACACACTCACTTTGTCCAGCGCAATGCCGTTGAACAAGATCTTCATGTCTTCCACGCTGTCGATGGCCACGCCCGCCTTGCCCACGTCACCTGTGACGCGCGGGTGGTCGCTGTCGTAGCCGCGGTGGGTGGCCAGATCGAACGCCACGCTCACGCCCTGCGCACCGGCGTCCAGCGCCTGCCGGTAGAAAGCGTTGGAAGCCTCGGCGGTGCTGAAGCCGGCGTACTGCCGAATCGTCCAGGGCCTAACCGCGTACATGGTGGCCTGCGGCCCGCGCACGAAGGGCGCGAAGCCGGGCAGCGTATCGGCGTGCAGCAGGTCTTCGACATCGGCCGCGGTGTACAGCGGCTTGACACTGATGCCCTCGGGCGTGAGCCAGGTCAGCGCCTCCACTCGACCGCCGGGGGCCGACTTGGCAGCCGCCTTTTGCCACGCGGCCAGCGAGTCGGAATTGAGGTGGGTGCGATCAGACATGGTCAGACTCCGAAACTTTCAGGGCGGCAGGTGGTGCCATGCTGCTCAGCGGCTTGCAAAGAACGGCGTGTTCATGTTGCTCAAGTCGCTTAGACTGGCCATAATGCAAAATTGAATTATAAACTTCCGATGCTGACCACACACTTTCGAGCCGGTCATGGCGACAGCCCGCTCTGAACCTGCTGCACCGCCGGCGCCGCGCTCCAGCCGCAGCGCGCCGTCCGCGCTCGCACAGAGCGCCTTGTATGTGCAGGTGGCCGAGCGGCTGCGTGCCCGCATCATGGCCCACACGCTGACACCCGGAAGCTGGATCGACGAACAAGCGCTGACCGCCGAATACGGCATCAGCCGCACGCCCCTGCGTGAAGCGCTCAAAGTGCTGGCCGCCGAGGGCCTGGTGACGATGAAGCTGCGCCGCGGCGCCTACGTCACCGAGGTGTCCGAGCGTGATCTGTCCGAGGTGTTTCACCTGCTCTCGCTGCTCGAATGCGACGCGGTGGCGGTGGTGGCCGCCGAGGCCACCGATGCGCAACTGGCCGAGCTGGCGGCGATGCACAAGCAGTTGGAGGCCTGCGTGGCCGACCGCGACGCCTTCTTTGCGGCCAACGAGCGCTTTCACATGCGCCTGCTGGAGATCGCCGACAACCGCTGGCGCAGCCAACTGGTGACCGATCTGCGCAAAGTCATGAAGCTGAACCGCCACCATTCGCTGTTCAAGCAGGGTCGGCTCGAAGCGTCTCTGAAAGAACACCGAAGAATCATGTCTGCGCTGAAAGCGCGCAATGCGCCGCTGGCTCAACAATTGATGCGTCAACACCTGGCGCACGGCAAGGAAGCGGCGGCCCGGCCTTGATGCGACGCCTTAATGCGCTGCGACAATCGCGGCCATGACGCCGCCATCGCAGCACCGCCCCGCTTTGAGCCTGATCGCCATAGTGGCTCGGCATGGTGGCATCGGGCGCGACAACGCACTGCTGTGGCACCTGAGCGAGGACCTGCGCCATTTCAAGCGCACCACGCTGGGCTGTCCGATCATCATGGGCCGCAACACATGGGATTCCATCGGCCGCCCGTTGCCAGGCCGGCGCAACATCGTGGTCACCCGCAATGCCGCGTGGACTGCCCCCGGGGCCGAAGCTGCACTCGATCTGGCGCACGCGCTGGCCTTGGTGCAAGACGCGGCCAAAGTGTTCGTGATCGGCGGCGCGCAGCTCTACGCTGCCGCCCTGCCGCACGCCGATGAATTGGTGCTGACCGAGGTCGACGCCGAGCCACCGGCCGACACGTTTTTCCCGGTCTGGGATCGCGCGGCCTTTACCGAACACACGCGTGAAAACCACACCAACGAGCACGGCTTGAACTACAGCTTTGTCACGTATGACAGAAACGCGCACAGCAACGCGCACAGCCCCCCGCAACATCCATCACCACCACCACCAGGAGACTGACATGTCATCAGACGGATTTCACGTGCACGGCCCGCACGAACACGAACTCGAACACGCTGCGCAGCACGAGCCCAAGGGCATGGCCGGCCAGTTGGCGGTCATCACCGCCATCCTGGCCACGGTGGGCGCGATGTTTTCGTACATGGGAGGTGCCACCCAAGCCGACGCAGGACTGTTCAAGAACGACGCGGCGATCAAGAAGACCGAAGCCTCGAACCAGTGGAACTTCTATCAATCGAAAAGCAGCAAGCAAAACCTGTCGGAGCTCGCCATGGAATTGGCTCCCGACGCACGCAAGCCTTTCTATCAAGATGAAATCAAGCGTTACAAGACCGAGAAGGGCGACATCAAGTTGGTGGCTGAAAAGTTCGAGTCCGAGTCGAAAGCTTTCGACGACAAAAGCGCCGAGCAAATGCACCAGCATCACCGCTGGGCACAGGCCACCACCGCGCTGCAAGTCGCCATCGCGATGGCCGCCATCGCGCTGCTGACGAAGCGGCGCTGGCTCGAAAAACTCGTCTTCGGCATGAGCGCCGTCGGCGTCGTACTC
>JAYVCL010000272.1:0-11791 GCA_043749975.1 Burkholderiales bacterium | reverse complement strand
AAACCCGGTGAACTCTTTGTCCAGGGCATCACCTTGGACGGCAAGCCGTTTCGTCCCAGCGACTGGGCCGAGCGGCTGGCCGGGGCGATGTCGTGCTTTCGCCCCGAAGGCTCGCCCGGCGGCATTGCGGCGTACATCGGCTACTCGCCGTATTGCGTGCCGCGCGTGATCAACGGCATCAAGTGCGTCATCGTCAGCGAGTCGCTGCGCGACGTGGAGCCGATGGCCTGGGATTTCGTGATGAACTTTGCGCGCGACAACCAGCTTCAAGTCAGTGCGGCCTGCTTGCTGCCCGATCCGCCGAAACAGCGCTGAAAGGCGTCGCTGGTAGATGTGCTTAGGCAGGTGACTCGGGCATGAAAAAAGGCCCGCAGTGCGGGCCTTTTTATGGGTGCGGTAGAACTCAGGCGGCAGCGGCCACCGTGGCCAGGGCCTTGATCTTGGCCGACAGGCGGCTCTTGTGGCGAGCGGCCTTGTTCTTGTGGAACAGGCCTTTGTCAGCCACCGAGTCGATCACGCTTTGCGCCGTGGCGAACAGTTCGGTCGCCTTGGTCTTGTCACCCGTCAAGACGGCCTTTTGCACGTTCTTGACCACGGTGCGGAACTTGGAGCGAAGGGCGGTGTTGGCCGCGTTCAGCTTCACGTCCTGGCGCACACGCTTGAGGCCCGACGCAATGCGGACTGTCTTTTTCTTGGCTTTTGCGGAGGTTGCCATGCTGGTATTGAATTTGGGTTTATCGAAGCCCGCGAGTATAGCATTCGGCCGGATTCGGCCTGTCAGCCGGCAACAGGGTTCATACACGCGCTTCCTATAATCCGCCGGTCTTCCTTGCCGACCCGCGATGCGCGCTCAGCGCCCCTCATGAACCTGCTGCGCACCGCCTCCACCATCTCCTTGCTGACGCTTGCGTCCCGCGTCACCGGGCTGGTGCGCGAAACCTTGCTGGCGGCTGCCTTCGGTGCCGGGGCCTGGATGGACGCTTACCAAGTCGCGTTTCGCATTCCCAACCTGCTGCGCCGCATGTTCGCCGAAGGCGCTTTTTCGCAGGCCTTCGTCCCCATCTTGTCTGCCACGCGCGCGCGCGAAGGCGAGGCAGTCACGCGCCGCCTGATCGACGCCGTGGCCACGGTGCTGTTCTGGGTGCTGCTCGCCACCTGCGCCGTCGGCATCGTCGGGGCACCGGTCATCGTCTGGCTGATGGCGTCCGGCCTGGAGCGCTTCGACGCCGCCGTGGTGATGACGCGCTGGATGCTGCCCTACATCGGTTTCATGTCGCTGGTGTCGCTGTCGTCCGGCATCTTGAACACCTGGAAGCGCTTCGCCGTGCCGGCTGCCACGCCGGTGTTGCTGAACCTGGCGGTGATCGCGGCGGCCCTCTGGCTCGCACCGGTGTTCGAGCGCCACGGCACCCCGCCGATCTACGCGCTGGCAGTCGGCGTGCTGCTGGGCGGCGTGCTGCAACTCGGCGTGCAGGTGCCGGCCTTGATTCGCATCGGCGGCTTGCCGCGCATCGGGCTGGCACCGGCTGCCATTCAGGCGGCTTGGCACCACCCCGGCGTGGGCCGGGTGCTCAAGCAAATGGCCCCGGCGGTGCTCGGCGTGTCGGTGGCTTATCTGTCGCAACTCATCAACACCCAGATTGCCTCGCGCATCGGCGTGGGAGCGGTGTCGTGGCTCACCTATGCCGACCGCTTGATGGAGTTCCCGACCGCCTTGCTCGGCGTGGCGCTGGGTGTGGTCCTGCTGCCGCAGTTGTCGGCCGCCAAGGCGCTGGACGATTCGGACGCTTACTCCGGCTTGCTCGACTGGGGCCTGCGGCTGGTGCTCTTGCTGGCGCTGCCGTGCGCGGTGGCGCTGCTGGTGTTTCCGACGCCGTTGGTGTCGGTGCTGTACCACTACGGTGCCTTCACCGGCGTCGACGTGGTGCGCACCGTGCAGGCGCTGATGGGCTACGGCGTCGGGCTGATGGGATTGGTCGGCGTGAAGATTCTCGCGCCGGGCTTCTACGCCCGCCAAGACACCCGCACGCCGGTGAAGATTGCCGTGCTGGTGCTGGTGTTGACGCAGTTGCTGAACTTCGTGTTCGTTCCGCGCTTCGGCCATGCCGGCCTGGCGTTGTCGATCAGCGTCGGCGCGCTGCTCAATGCCGCCTGGTTGTTCGTCGGCCTGCGTCGCAATGGCACCTACCGGCCCGCGCCCGGGTGGGGCCGCTTCGCATGTCAAGTGTTGTTTGCCAGCGCGGTGCTCGGTGCCGGGCTGGCCTGGGCGGCACACGGCTTCGACTGGATCGCACTGGCTGACCGAAAGTGGCTGCGCATCGGCCTGTTGGCGGCGTGCCTGGCCGGTGCCGCCGTCGTTTACTTCAGCCTGCTGGCGCTGAGTGGCCTCAGGCCGCGCGAATTCATGCGTCGCGGCTAGAATTTTCAAATGGCCGAAGCCCTTCGATTCGACGCACCGACACCGCTGGGCTACTTCGCCTCGTTGGTGGCCGACGACGCCAGCCTGTTGTTGATCGAGGCGGCTGCGTCGATCGCTCAAGACGAAGACCCGACGCTGGACATTCAGGCCGTGCTGGCGCAACTCGACCTGTTGGCACACCGGCTCAAGCGGCGCATTCCTGCCGACGCTGCGCCAGTGCAACGGTTACGCCTGTTGAACCATTATTTCTTCCAGGTGCTGGGTTTCAGCGGCAACGTCAACCACTACCACGACCCGAACAACAGCTATTTGCACAGCGTGTTGAAGACGCGGCGCGGCATCCCCATCACGCTGTCGCTCATCTACATCGAACTGGCGGGCCAGATCGGACTGAAGGCCAGCGGCGTGTCGTTTCCCGGGCACTTTCTGGTCAAGCTGCGGATGCCGAACGGCGACAGCCACGGCGAGGTCGTGATCGACCCGTTCACCGGCAGCTCGCTGTCGCGCGACCGGCTCGACGACATGCTGCGACCCTATCTGCGCCGTCTCGATTCGAGCGCTGATTTCGAGCTTCCGCTGGGCCGGTTTTTGCAAGCGGCGCCGCCGCGCGAGGTGCTGGCCCGCATGCTGCGCAACCTGAAACAGATTCACCGCAGCACGCACGACTGGCCCCGCCTGCTGGCCGTGCAGCAGCGCTTGGTGGTGTTGTTGCCCACCGCCTGGGAAGAGCGGCGCGACCGGGGCCTGGCCTTGGCCGAACTGGCGCGCTTTCCCGAGGCACTGGCCGACCTGGATGCCTACCTCGACCATGACCCGAACGCAGACGACCACGCGGCGGTTCGGCAGCGGGCCGGTGAGCTGCGCCAGGCCGGCCGGCCGCGCCTGCACTGATCGGGTGGCATCACCGCCCACTAGAATTTCAACCGTGGCAACCGCCGCATGCCGGGTGTGAATCCGGCTTTTTTCCAAACGGCCCTGCGCCCGTGGTCATGAACCTTTCCACCACCCAACGCCGCTCGCTCACCTGGTTGCTGATCGCTGCGGCGGCGTTTGCCTTGCTCTGGTTGCTGGCCCCGGTGCTGACGCCGTTCATCGTCGGCGCGGTGCTGGCCTATGCCTTGCGACCTGCGGTGGAGTGGCTTGCCGCGCGACGCGTTCCCCGCGCGTTGGCGGTGCTGCTGGTCGAGGTGCTGTTCATCGTCACCGTGTTCGCCGTGATGTTGTTGATCGTGCCGATCATCTCGAAGGAGCTGCCGCTGTTGCGCGAGCAGATTCCGATGTTGGCCGACACGCTGAACACCCGCCTCGCGCCATGGCTGGCGCAGTTCGGCATCAATGTGGCGCTCGACACCGCCAGCATCAAGGCCTTCGTGTTGAAGTACCTCAGCGCCAATTTCGAAGAAGGCTTGGCCACGGTGCTGAGTTCAGCCCGCATCGGCGGCAGCATCGCGCTGGCCGTGATCGGCATTGCGGTGCTGGTGCCCGTGGTGTTGTTCTACCTGTTGATGGATTGGCCGGCGCTGGTGCGAAGGGTGCAGCAGATGGTGCCGCCACGCTCGCGGCCCGCCTTCGAGGGCTTCGTCAACGAATGCGACGAGGTGCTGGGCCAGTACCTGCGCGGGCAGTTGATGGTGATGGGCATCATGGCCGTCTTCTACAGCGTGGGTCTGGCCCTGTTCCGGTTCGATCTGGCGGTGCCGGTGGGCGTGTTCACCGGACTGGCCATTTTCATTCCGTACGTCGGCTTCGGCCTGGGCTTGATTTTGGCGCTGCTGGCGGGCGTGTTGCAATTCGCGAGCCTGTACGGTTTGATCGCCGTGGCGGTGGTGTACGGCGTCGGGCAACTGGTGGAAAGCATGTTTCTCACGCCCAAGCTGGTGGGCGAGCGCATTGGCATGAGCCCGCTGACGGTGATCTTTGCGTTGCTCGCGTTCGGCCACCTGTTCGGTTTGGTCGGCGTGCTGATCGCGCTGCCCGTCAGTGCCTTGCTCGTGGTGGCCTGGCGGCGGGCGCAAGAAACCTACCTCGCCAGCCGGCTCTACCAAGGCTGAGCATGCGGCTGGCCTGGTCGAAGCAGATCGGCGGCGGATGAAGCAGATTCCGCTGCCGATGGCTTTCGAGGCCGAATGCAGCTTCAAGTCCTTTGTGCCAGGGGCGAACAGCCTGACGTTCGAGCATGTGCGCGACATGACGCTGGGCACCGCGCCTTTGTATTTGTGGGGCCCCAGCGGCAGCGGCAAATCGCACCTGCTGTATGCCTTGGCGCAACAGCAGCAGCGTCGCGGCTCGCTGGTGGGCTGGTTCAGCGCCAGCGACCCGCTGCCGTGGACGCACAACGAAGCCTGGTCGCTGATCGTGCTCGACGACTGCGACCGCTTCGACGCCCAGCAGCAGCAGGCGGCTTTTGCGCTGTTTGTCGAAGCCAGCAGCCACGCCACCTCAGTGGCGGCTGCGGGCCGCGTGCCGCCGGTGGACCTGGCCCTGCGCGACGATTTGCGAAGCCGCCTGGGATGGGGTGTGGTGCTGGCTCTGCTGCCGCTGAGCGAGGCCGAGTCGCGTGCCGCCCTGCGCCGCGAGGCCGACCGCCGCGGCCTGTTTTTGTCCGACGAGGTGATGGACCACCTGTTGACCCGCTTTGCGCGCGACCTGAAGCATTTGATGGCGCTGCTCGACCGCCTGGACAAATTTGCGATGGTCAGCAAGCGCGCCGTCAGCGTGCCTTTGCTGAAACAGATGCTGGTGGAGGAGGGCGCAGCATGAGCCGCGATTTGTGTCTGTTCGATCTCGACGACACCTTGCTGCCGCTGGACAGCGACCATGCCTGGGGCGAGTTCATCATTCGCCTGGGCTGGGTCGACGAAGCCGGGTTTCGCCGCCGCAACGATGCGTTTTACGCGCAGTACCAACGCGGCCAACTCGACATCCACGCCTACATCGCCTTCGCCACCGAACCGCTGCGGGCCCGCAGCGTGGCCGACGCAGCGGCTGCGCATCGGCGTTTCATGCGCGAGGTGATCGAACCCAACCTGCGCCCGCCAGCGCTGGAGCTGGTGGCCATGCACCAGGCGCGGGGCGATCTGGTGGCGCTGGTGACGGCCACCAACGACTTCATCACCGCCCCGATTGCGCGCGCTTTCGGCATCGACCATCTGCTGGCGGTTCGGCTTCGGCGCGCAGCGGGGGGTACCATCACAGGCGAAATCGACGGGACGCCCAGCTACCGCGAAGGCAAGATTCAACGGGTGACGCAGTGGCTGGCGACGCAAGATGCGGGCTGGCAAGACTTCGGCCGAATCAGCGTCTACAGCGATTCACCCAACGACCTGCCGCTGCTCGAGCGGGCCACCGACCCGGTGGCGACCAACCCGACCGCGGCACTCGAAACCATTGCACGCGAACGCCATTGGCGCATTTTGAAACTGTTCACATGATCAAAAAGTTTCTCGACAGGCTGCTGGGCAAACCAGCCAAAAAAACAGACAGCTCCGGTGCCCCCTTGGCCCCAATGGCCCCATTGGGCAAACGCGTCGAGGTCGGCAAGGCAGAGCACGGCATCGACCCTAAGTTGGTCGACGAACGCGCCGTCAAGGTGGTGCAAACGCTGACCGAAGGCGGCTTCGATGCCTACATCGTGGGCGGTGCGGTGCGCGACCTGTTGCTGGGTCTGCGCCCGAAGGATTTCGACGTGGCCACCAATGCCACGCCCGAGCAAGTCAAAAGCCTGTTCCGGCGAGCCTTCATCATCGGACGGCGTTTTCGCATCGTGCACGTGGTGTTCGGGCGTGGCCGCCAGGACCGTGGCCTGAGCGAGGTGATCGAAGTTTCGACGTTTCGCGCGGTGATGGATTCGGCCGCTGGCGAGCCGGTGGCCGGCAACGAGAAGACAGCCAAGAGCGAGCTGTCTGGGCGCAATTCCAAAACCGGTCACGTGGTGGACGCCGAAGGCCGCGTGCTGCGCGACAACGTCTGGGGTCCGCAGATTGAAGACGCCGCGCGTCGCGACTTCACCGTCAACGCGATGTACTACAACCCGCAGACCGAGATCGTGGTCGACTATCACGGCGGCTTGAAAGACGCCAAGAAGAAGTTGCTGCGCATGATCGGCGACCCCGAGACGCGCTACCGCGAAGACCCGGTACGCATCATCCGCGCGGTGCGCTTCGCGGCCAAGCTGGGCTTCGAGATCGAGCCCAAGACACGCGCGCCGATCAAGGCCATGGCGGCGCTGCTCGACAACGTGCCGCCCTCGCGCTTGTTCGACGAGATGATCAAGCTGCTGCAAACCGGCCACTCGCTGGCCAGCCTGGAAGAGTTGCGCAAGCAGGGCCTGCACCGCGGCGTGTTCCCCGTGCTCGACGTGGTTCTCGACGAAGCGCACCGACACGACGGGCGCGAAACGTTCGTGCAACTCGCGCTGGCCGACACCGACCGACGCGTGAGCGAGTCCAAACCGGTGGCCCCCAGCTTCATGCTGGCCTGCATGCTGTGGCACGACGTGCTCGACCGCTGGCAGCAAGTCAAGGCCCGCGGCGAGGCCCCGATGCCGGCGCTGCAACAGGCGGTCGATGCGGTGTTCGATGCGCGCATCGGCGACATCTCCGGGCGCGGCAAGCTGGCTGCCGACATGCGCGAGACCTGGCTGATGCAGCCACGGCTCGAGCGCCGCGTGGGCAGCGGGCCTTTCACCCTGGTCGAGCAGCCGCGGTTTCGGGCCGGCTTCGACTTCTTGCGCCTGCGTGCCGATTCGGGCGAGATCGATGCCGAGTTGGCCCTCTGGTGGGAAGACTTTTCGCTCGGCAGCGACGACGAACGCCAGCGCCTGATGGAAGCGGTGCGCCAGCGCGAGCCCGCGCGCCGCCATGCTGCGCCGGAGCCCGAAGGCAGTGAGCCCGCTTACGCAGCCCCCAGCGCCGACCCCGCCAAAAGGCGCCGGCGGCGGCGGCGCAAGCCTGCTGAGGGCAGCACGGCCACAGACACATCCGCAGACACGGCCGGCAGCACGACACACTGATGCGGGTGCGCGCCTTCGTGGGCCTGGGTGCCAATCTGGGCGATGCCGAAGCCGCGCTGCGCGCTGCGGTGGCTGGCTTGGCCGAGCTTGCCGGCAGCTCGGTCCAGGGCTGCTCGAGAACCTATCGAAGCGCACCTGTGGACGCAGCCGGCCCCGACTACCTGAATGCCGTCGTGGCGCTCGACACCGAGTTGTCGGCGCCGGATTTGCTGCGCGCGCTGCAACGCATCGAGCAGGCGCATGGGCGTCAGCGGCCTTACCTGAACGCGCCCCGAACGCTCGACCTGGACCTGCTTTTGTACGGCGACCAAACCATTGCCCAGCCTGGGCTCATCGTTCCGCACCCACGTTTGCACCAGCGGGCATTCGTGTTGTTGCCGTTGGCCGAACTGGCGCCGGGGCAGCTCATTCCAGGACTCGGATCGGTTCAGGATTGGCTGCCCGGCGTGGCCCACCAGCGCATCAAGGTGTGTGAATGACCGGCTCCCGTTTCGGCGCGGGCATGCGGCACATCGCCATCGAAGGTGCCATCGGGGTCGGTAAAAGCTCGCTGGCGCGGCGTCTCGCGGTGCATCTGGAGGCAGAGTTGATGCTGGAGGCCGCCGACGAAAACCCCTTGCTCGAACGCTTCTACGCCGACCAGCCGGGGTACGCATTTCAGACCCAGGTCATCTTTCTTTTTCAGCGCCTGAAGCAGGTCCGCAGCGTGTCGCAGCCCGGCATGTTTTCGCCCACGGTCATCAGCGATTTCATGTTCGCAAAAGACGCCTTGTTCGCCCGCCTGAACCTGAACGACGACGAGTACCGGGTGTACGCGCAGCTCTACGCGCCGGCCACGCAACAGGTGCCCGAGCCCGACCTCGTGATCTGGCTGCAGGCCTCGCCGGCGACGCTGCTTCAGCGCATTCGCCGCCGCGGCATCCGCATGGAGCAAGTCATCACCGAGGACTACCTGCAACGATTGTGCGATGCATACGTCGAGTACTTTCACAGCTACGACGGTGCGCCCGTCTTCGCGGTGGCGACCGAGCATTTCAACCCGGCGAACCATGAGGCCGACTTCTCGACCTTGCTCGACAAGCTGGCCGCCTTTGCAGGCCGGCGTGGCTTCTTCGAACCCGCGCAGCCTGGTGCCGCCGCAGAACCCGTCCTGCCGAGGTGACCCGCTACACTGCGCGGGTTTCAAAATCATGACGTTTGTGTGACAGCGGTCGCTTCGGCCACTGGCAAATGCGAGCGCAGGAGGCCCCCCCATGTTGTTTGGCAAGTTGTTGCCTCGTGAAGGCAATTTTTTCGAGCTGTTCAATCAGCACGGAAACTACATCGTCGAGGGCGCGCGGGCCTTCATTCTGTTGATTCAGAACTATGCCGATCCCTTGCTGCGCGACAAATACGGCAACGAGGTGGGTCATGCCGAACGCCAGGCCGACCGCGTCACCGCCGAGGTCAACCGCCTGCTGCACAAGACCTTCATCACGCCGATCGATCGCGAGCAGATCCACGGCCTGATCAATGCCATGGACGACATCCTCGATCTGTTGCAGGACGCGACCGAGACCATGCAGTTGTACGACGTGCGTGCGATGACCGAAGACATCCTGCGGCTGGGTGAAATCAGCGCGAAGTGTTGTGAACGGGTTCAGCACGCGGTGTCGTTGCTGCCCCGCATCAGCCAAAGCGAAGCGGCGGCCTCGGCGATCAAGACCTGCGAGGAAATCGACAAGCTCGAATCCGACGCCGACCGGGTGATGCGCTCGGCCATGTCGAAGCTGTTCCGTGAAGAAAACGATGTGCGCGAACTCATCAAGCTGAAGACGATCTACGAGCTGCTCGAATCGATTTCCGATCGCTGTGAAGACGTGGCGAACCTGATCGAAGGCGTGGTCCTCGAGAACTCCTGAATGGGGTCGGTACAAACCGCCTTCTGGGTCGTGGCGATGCTGGTCGTGCTGGCCATCGCCTTCGATTTCATGAACGGCTTTCACGATGCCGCCAATTCCATCGCCACCGTGGTTTCCACTGGCGTTCTGAAACCACAACAGGCGGTGATTTTTGCGGCCTTCTTCAACGTGCTGGCGATCAGCATCTTTCAGCTCAAGGTGGCCGCCACCGTGGGCAAGGGCATCGTGCTGCCCGGGGTGGTGGATCACCATGTGGTGTTCGGCGCGCTGGTCGGGGCCATCGCCTGGAACGTCATCACCTGGCTCTACGGCATCCCGTCGAGCTCGTCGCATGCGCTGATTGGCGGCATCGTCGGCGCGGTGATTGCGAAGGCCGGCGCCGGGGCGCTCATCGCCGCTGGCGTTTGGAAGACGGTGCTGTTCATCTTCTTGTCGCCGCTGCTCGGTTTTCTGCTCGGGTCGTTGTTGATGGTGGCGGTGGCCCAATTGTTCAGACGGGCCTCGCCGCTTCGGGTGGACAACTTTTTCAGACGCGCGCAACTGGTGTCGGCGGGCCTGTACAGCCTTGGGCACGGCGGCAACGATGCGCAGAAAACCATCGGCATCATCTGGATGCTGTTGATCGCCACCGGCTACTCGGCGGCAAATGACGCGATGCCACCGACCTGGGTCATCGCGTCTTGCTATGTGGCCATCGGCCTGGGCACCATGTTCGGCGGTTGGCGCATCGTCAAGACCATGGGGCAGAAGATCACCAAGCTGAAACCGGTCGGCGGCTTCTGTGCGGAGACGGGTGGTGCCATCACCTTGTTTCTGGCCACGGCCTTGGGCATCCCGGTGTCCACCACCCACACCATCACCGGCGCGATCGTGGGCGTGGGTTCGGTGCGGCGCGCCTCGGCAGTGCGTTGGGGCGTGGCCGGCAACATCGTCTGGGCCTGGATATTCACCATTCCCGCATCGGCCTTTGTCGCAGGCGTGGGGTACTGGATCAGCCTGGCGTTGTTCGTCTGAATCTCATGCGGCGACTGTCTTGCGGGCCGAGTCGAGCTGGTATTCGAAGAAGCGCTGACCGCTGAAGGCGATGGTGGCCATCAGCACACCGGTGCCGATCAGCAAGGCGAACATCACGCCGACGATGGCGAGCCACCCGGAAGGCGGCGCTGGATGCGACGGGTTGAAGCTTGCATTCCACTTCTCGTCGCTCGTCAAGCCGTACACGATGGCTGTCAGCATGGTCGCGGCCAGCATCAAGCCCAGCACCGGCATCAGGGCCCAGGACAAGGGGTCGTCCTGACCCAGGCTGCGAACGCGCTGAATGCCGTACAGGCCGATCAGCGTGGGCAGCGGATGCAGCCATCCCCATACATCGCGAAGCCCGTACAAGTAGAAGCGATGCAGGCCGAAGCTGCCGCCGATCAAGGCGATCCAGGTGGCCGCTGCCTTGGATTTGACGTGGCTGCTCATGATCGGTCTGCGGTTGGGGCCGCGGTGCTGCCTTGGCCCAGGCTGCGCTGCATGACAACCACGTCGAGCCAGCGCTCGAACTTCCAGCCGGCAGCCTCCAGCACTCCGGTTTGCTCGAAGCCCAGTCTGCGGTGCAAGCCGATGGACGCCGCATTTGCCGAGTCGCCGATCACCGCCAGCATCTGCCGGGCACCGCGCGCTTCGCACTGACTCAAGAGTTCGGCCAGCAGCAGGCGCCCGATGCCCTGGCCCATGGCATCGGCAGCCAGGTAGATCGAATCCTCAAGGCAAAAACGGTAGGCCGGGCGGGGCCGAAAATGATTCGCGTAGGCGTAACCCAGCACCTGGCCCGCGCGCTCGGCCACCAGCCAAGGCAGGCCCTTTGACAGCACGTCTTGATGCCGGCGTGCCATGTCGGCCGCGTCCGGCGCAACAAGCTCGAAGGTGCCGGTGCCGTTCAACACGTTCCACGCGTAAATGGCGGTGATGCGGGCGATGTCCGCCGCGGTGCTGGGTCGGATCAGAAGGGCGGGCGAGGACATGGACGATTCGGCTGAAGATGGAACGGATTAGAATCAAGGGTTTCGGCAACGGCTGGCGCGGCGCGCTGGCGTATCTACGGGGCCGTAGCTTACCGGGTGACTGTTGAAGGATCGTTGAAAGACAGTCGAAGGACGGTCAAAGGACAGTCGAAAGACGGACGAGTCATCCGGTTCTACCGGCTGGTGCACCGAGCATCGGCCATTTGCGATCTGCTTGCCCTGAGGTGTCTCCTGGTGCCGGTGGTCGATCATCTGAATTCAAATTCAAGGAAACATCATGGTTGTCATTCGACTCGCACGCGGCGGTGCCAAGAAGCGCCCTTTCTACAACATCGTCGTCGCTGATTCGCGCACCCGCCGCGACGGCCGCTTCATCGAGCGCGTCGGTTTTTACAACCCGGTCGCGTCCGGTGCCGAGCAACCGCTGCGCGTCGCGTTCGACCGGATCGAT
>JAYVCL010000271.1:0-24836 GCA_043749975.1 Burkholderiales bacterium | reverse complement strand
CCGCGCCGCGGGCGCTGGTCGAGCGGCTGGTCGACACCAAGCTGCTGACCACGCTGACCACGCCCAGCCTGACCGAGCTGGCGCTGGCGCACTGCCTGGAGCAGGGCTTGCTGCGCCGCCACGCCGAGCGCGTGGTGCTCAGGCTCGACGCCGCGCGGGCCCGCGCCGTGAAACTGGCCGAGGCCCACGGTTGCCGTGTCGCGGCCCCGCCGCGCGGCCTGTTCGGTTGGGTCGACGTGGCGGCCGACACCGAGCGGCTGGCTCGCGTGATGATCGAAGACGGCTGGCTGCTCGCCCCCGGCGCGCTGTTCCACGCCAGCCACCGCGCCACCACCTTGATGCGCATCAATTTCGCCACCACGCAAGATGCTCGCTTCTGGCGCGCCCTGGCGGCGGCGCGCGAAGGTCTGCGTTGATGCTGTCTGCGCTGACGCTGGCGCGCCACGCCGCGCCGGTGTAAAACCTGCGTCTGCTTACATCACGCCCGCAAGTCACGCCGTGCACAGCCAGTTCGAAAACACCATCCCAGGCGGCGAACCCGACCTGATGCGTGCCAGCGCTTTCGGGCACTACCTGCACGAGCTGGATGCCGAGGCGGTCGAGTCGGGCAGCGGCACCCGGCTGGCGTCGTTCAGTCCGTCGCTGCTGGCCGACCTGACGCGGTTCGAGAACAGTGTGGGTGGCATCGACGTGCTCGAAGTGCTGGCCGCCGGCCTGCGCCACGCGACGCGGCTGACGCTGCACCTGCAGTTCGACGAGAGCGTGATCCCGCTCACCCTGTTCCCGCAAGAACGCGTCGTGCATTGCCCGATCGACCTGTGCGAATGGCCGGCCGGCGCGCTGCAACTGCTGCGCACGATGCATGTCGAACCGGCCGTCTTGCGCCCGCCCGGCGACTTCGAGTCGGCCCTGGTGGGTGAGCTTCATCTGCACCATCCGCTGGCCCCGCTGCTGTGGGCGCTGGCCCTGCAAGGCCCCCGCAATCAATTGCTGGCCGAGATAGCCGGCCCGGCGATGTACCGCGTGGCACCGGGGCTGGACATTTCAGCCCTGCCCGGCAACCCGGCGCTGCACGCTGCGGTCACCCGCCTGCGTGGCCGGGCCATTTCCTTGCGCGATCTGGCCGAGGGGCCGGGCCTGGGCCGCGAACTGGCCACGCGACTGCTGAACGCGCTGTACCTGCAGTCCGGCCTGATGGTCAGCCGATCCCACCCCGACGCCATCGGCGATTCGTGGTTCGGCGCCGCGGGGCGTTAGTTTTAGTTCGGCGCTGCGCTGGTCGACCCCTCGAACTCAGCGGCGAATCATCTCGTGTGCCGGGTTCGGTAGGTGCCAGCAGCATGTACGCTTCGGCAAAGGCCGCAGAGCGGAACTATTCCAACGTTCACACCGATGTGTCGCGCCTGGAAGAGTTTGGCCTCATCGAGCGCCCTGAAGACGGCATCGTTTCAGTGTCGCTTGAGGCAGTCGAGATCCGCTTTCCCCTCGCGGGTCGCATAGGAGAAGGCGCGGTATCCACCCTGGGGCCGAATCGGGTAGCCAGGAGCTTCTGGTCGCCAGCCCCGGGCCTCGTACCACCCACCGTGCGCGTCCGCAGCGGGCGGTTCATGTATCGGGGCAGCCCTCGCCTTGCTTGCACAGCAGTGCGCGGGGGCCAATCAGGCTAACGCGCGCCCAGCACTTCCCAGCGTTCCAGCGCCAGCAGCAGGTCGGCGTCGAGCTTGGCGTAGCGCATCTGCGCTTGCGCGGCACGGGCCGAGTCGCCGCTGTAGATCGCGGCATCGGCCAGCAGCGATGAGAGCGTTTTCTGCTCGGTCTCCATCGCCTCGATGCGGCCGGGCAGTTCGTCCAGCTCGCGCTGCTCTTTGAAGCTGAGCTTGCGCGGCCTGGCGGCCACTGCGGCGGCAGGCTTGGCGGCGAGGGCAGTGGCTGAGGCGGCTGAGGTGGCTGCGCCAGGCCGGGTTTTTTCGGCCGCCGACGCCGAGCGCGCGGCTTGCTCGCGCAGGGTCTGCGCCCGCGCGCGCTGGGTTTTCCAGTCTTCGTAGCCGCCTTCGTATTCTCGCCACAGGCCGGGTTGACCCCCCAACTCGGCGTCGCCTTCCCAGGCGATGGTGCTGGTCACCACGTTGTCCAGAAAACGCCGGTCGTGGCTGACCAGGAACACCGTGCCGGCATAGTTTTGCAGCAGTTCTTCCAGCAGCTCCAGGGTGTCGATGTCCAGGTCGTTCGTCGGCTCGTCGAGCACCAGCACATTGGCCGGCAGGGCGAACAGGCGGGCCAGCAGCACGCGGTTGCGCTCGCCGCCGCTGAGCGTGCGCACCGGCGAGTTGGCGCGCTCGGGCGAGAACAGGAAGTCGTTCAGGTAGCTCATCACGTGCTTGCGCTGGCCGGCAAATTCGACCCACTCGCTGCCCGGGCTGATGGTGTTGGCCAGCGTCTCGTCGAGATCGAGCATGCTGCGCATCTGGTCGAAGTACGCCACTTCGAGTTTGGTGCCCTGGCGCACGCTGCCCGAGGTCGGTTGCAGCTCGCCCAGGATGAGTTTCAGCAGGGTCGTCTTGCCGGCGCCGTTGGGGCCGATCAGGCCCACCTTGTCGCCGCGCAGGATGGTGGCGGTGAAGTCGCGGACGATGAGCTTTTCGGTGTCGCGATCATGGAAACTCATTCCCACATGACGCAGCTCGGCCACGATCTTGCCGCTCGGCGCGCCTGAGTCGACTTCGAGCCGCACCTGGCCCAGCGAGTCGCGCCGCGCCTGGCGCTTGGCGCGCAGCACTTCGAGCCGTTGAATGCGCGCCACGCTGCGCGTGCGGCGCGCTTCCACGCCCTTGCGGACCCAGACCTCTTCTTGCGCCAGCAGCTTGTCGGCGCGTGCGCTGGCCAGTGCGTCGGAGGCGAGTTGGTCTTCCTTCAGCCGCTCGTAGGCGCTGAAGTTGCCGGGGTAGCTGCGGATCACGCCGCGGTCGAGTTCGATGATGCGCGTGGCCACGGCGTCGAGAAAGGCGCGGTCGTGGGTGATCAGCATCACGCTGCCACGGAACGTGCGCAGCAGCTCTTCGAGCCAGGCGATGGAGTCGAGGTCGAGGTGGTTGGTCGGTTCGTCGAGCAGCAGCACCTCGGGCACCGCCACCAGCGCTTGCGCCAGCGCGACGCGTTTTTTCATGCCGCCCGACAGTTCGCCCACCCTGCGCGCGCCGTCCAGGTGCAGTTGCGCCAGGGTGGTGTCCACGCGCTGCTCCCAGTTCCAGGCGTCGAGCGCTTCGATGCGGGTTTGCAGCCAGTCCAGGTCGACGCCCTCGGCGTGCTCCTCGTATTGCTGGCGCACCGCAGCCGCCTCGGCGACGCCCTGGCTGACCACCTCGAACACGCTCAGCGCGGGATCGAACAGCGGCTCTTGCGGCACATAGCAAATGCGCACGCCCTGGGTCATTTGGAGCAAGCCGTCGTCGAGCTTTTCCAGCCCGGCGATGATTTTCAGCAGCGACGATTTGCCCGCGCCGTTGCGCCCGATCAGGCCCAGGCGCTCGCCTGGTTCGAGCGAGAAAGCGGCGTTGTCGAGCAAGGCCACGTGGCCGAAGGCAAGCTGGGCGTTGGAAAGCGAGAGGACGGCCATGGGCAACGAGTCATTCAGTGGAATTTGGTGAAGGGGCGATTATCGGAGGTGCTTGCCAAAACCCTCGTCACCGACAATTCGGCCATGCGCAGTCCCGCAACTTCGTCCGGCCCACTGGTTCACGACGCCTTCCACAAATTTGTCCGCGTGACCGAGGTGGAGGCGGTGGCCGCCACCTTGCGCGAGCTGACGCGCGAACTGAAAGGCAGCATCCTCGTCGCCGGCGAAGGCATCAACGGCATGCTGGCCGGCACACCCGACGCGCTCGACGCATTTCAATCGGCGCTGGCGCACGATGCGCGCCTGGGCGGCCTGTTCAGCGGCATCGCCTGCAAGCGCAGCGGCTGCACCAGCGCGCCGTTCCAGCGCATGAAGGTGCACAGCAAGCCCGAGGTCTTGCCGCTGGGGGTGGACGGGGTCGAGGCCGTTGGCCACGTCGGCACCCAACTCGGCCCGCAGGCCTGGCGCGAGCTGCTGGCGCGCGACGACGTGGTGCTGATCGACAACCGCAACAGCTTCGAGTTTCGGCTCGGCCGCTTCAAGGGCGCGGTCGATCCGCAAGTCGACAACTTCCGCGACTTTCCGGCCTGGGTCGAGGCGCAATTGCCCGCCTGGAAAGCGCAAGGCAAGCGCGTGGCCATGTACTGCACCGGCGGCATTCGCTGCGAGAAAACCGCCGCCTGGATGCACACCCTGGGCATGCCGGTGCTGGAGCTGCAAGGCGGCATCCTGAATTATTTTGCGCAGATGCCGGATGCCGAGCGCGACTGGGAGGGCGAGTGCTTCGTGTTCGACAACCGCATTGCGCTGAACACGCGTCTGCAACAGACGGCCACGCGGGCCGAAGACGTCTACGGTGCGGCGCCCGATGAGGCGTGGCGTTTGCAACGTGCGCTGCGCCTGGCTCAGGCTGGGGCGGACGAAGTTGCGGATGAAGGCGCGGGCGGCCAATGACCGTGTCTGAACGCCCTTCGCCGAACACCCGCACTGCGCCCCCGCTGCCCACCCGCGACGGCGTCGGCCCCAGTTGCGTTGCGCTGCCCGACGGACCCTGGCCGACCATCGCCGAATTTCTGCTGCAACGCTTCCCGGATGTAACGGCGTCGACCTGGGCCCAGCGCATCGCGCAAGGCGAGGTGGTCGACGAACACGGCGTTGCGGTCACCCTGCAGCGCGCCCACCAGGCCCGGCTTCGGGTTTTTTATTACCGATCGGTCGCCGCCGAGCCGCGCATTCCGTTCACGGAAAGCCTGCTGTTCCAAGACGAGTGGCTGCTGGTGGTAGACAAGCCGCACTTTTTGCCCGTCACCCCCGGCGGACAGCACTTGCAGGAAACGCTGCTGGTGCGGCTGAAGCGTCGCTTGGGGCTGGACACCCTGGCACCGCTGCACCGGCTCGACCGCGAAACAGCCGGCGTGGTGCTGTTCAGCGTGCAGCCGGCCACGCGCGGGGCCTACGCAGCGCTGTTCGCGCAGCGCCGGGTGGTCAAGCACTATGAAGCCATCGTGCCGTGGCGGCCCGGGTTGCCGCTTGCGCTCACCCACCGCAGCCGCGTGGTGCACGACACGCACTTCATGCGCATGTGCGAAGCGCCCGGCGAGCCCAACTCCGAGACGCGCATCGAGTTGCTCGACGTGCAAGCCGGCCGGGCCCGTTTGCGCCTGTCACCGCTGACCGGGCGCAAGCACCAATTGCGGGTGCATTGCGCCGCGCTGGGCATGCCCATCGTCAACGACTCGATCTACCCGACCCTGCTGCCGCCGGGCAGTGACGATTTCGCGCAGCCCTTGCGGCTGATCGCGCGCTCGATCGCGTTCGACGATCCGCTCAGCGGCCAGCCGCGGGCGTTTGTAAGCCAGCGGGTTCAACCCATCGCGCCGGCCTGAAGGCACAGCAAGCTACGCCGCCAGTGCCGACTCAAGCGCGTCGACAAACATTTTCGCCACGTCGAAACCGGTTTGCTGGGTGATTTCCTGAAACCCGGTCGGGCTGGTGACGTTGATCTCGGTCACGCTGTCGCCGATCACGTCCAGGCCGATCAGCAGCAAGCCTCGCGCCGCCAGAATCGGGCCGATGTGCTCGGCGATCTGGCGGTCGCGCGGGCTCAGCGGCTGCGCCACGCCCTTGCCACCCACCGCCATGTTGCCGCGAATCTCGCTGCCCTGCGGAATGCGCGCCAGCGCGAACGGCGCGGGCTGGCCGTCGATGATCAGGATGCGCTTGTCGCCCTGCGTGATCTCGGGCAGGTAGCGCTGCACCATCACGGTTTGTGCACCGTGACGGTTCAGGGTTTCGGTGATGCTGCCCAGGTTCAAACCGTCGGGCCCGACGCGGAAAATGCCCATCCCGCCCATCCCGTCGAGCGGCTTCAGGATGATGTCTTTGTGCTCGGCGTGAAAGCGCCTGATGTCGCTGGCGTCACGCGTCACCAGGGTCGGCCCGATGAATTGCGCGAACTCCAGAATCGCCAGTTTTTCGGGGTGGTTGCGCAGCGCGGCCGGCCGGTTGAACACCCGCGCGCCTTCACGCTCGGCCTGTTCCAGCAAGTGCGTGGCGTAGAAGTATTCGCTGTCGAACGGCGGGTCTTTGCGCATCAGCACCGCGTCGACCGCCGCCGCGTCGGCCAGCAGCACCGGCACTTCGTCGGGCGTGTGCTGCTTGGCGCTGAACCAGTCGGTGGCATGGCCGGTGAGCGTGATCTCGCGCACGAAGGCGGTCACCTTGCCGCCGCGCTGCCACATCACGTCTTTCGGCTCGCAGGCCATCAGCGAATGCCCGCGCGAGGCGGCCTCGCGCATCATCGAAAAGGTCGTGTCCTTGGCGGTCTTGAAGCCTTCGAGCGGGTCGGCGATGAACAGCAGTTTCATGGTGGGCTCATGGATTGGAGGCGGCGCGGCGGGGCCGCCACTGTTGCACAAATAGTGCCAGCGCGCCGGGTCGGCTTGTGCCTCGCGGCCCATGCCTGGTTCGCAGGCAACGATTGGTGCTACGATGCGATCGCATCAACACATCAAGGAACCCGCATGCGCACCACGCTCGACCTGGACACCACCGCGCTCGAAGCCGCACGCCAGATCGCGGCGCACCGTGCGCAATCGCTCGGCAGCGTGGTTTCGGAGCTGATCTTGAAGGGCCTGCGCGCCGACGCGCCGCCAGCGCGCAGGGCCGGCTTCCCGGTGTTTGCCGCGCCGGCCGGCAAGACCATCACGCTGGACGACGTCAAGCGTGCCGAGGACGAGGCTTGACGCGGGCCGGCGTCACCGTCTGGCTGCTCGACGCCAACCTGCTGATCGCGCTGACGCAGGCGGCGCATGTGCATCACGCCGAAGCCCACGCCTGGTTGGCGCAGCGTCCCAAGCGGCCTTGGGCGACATGCGCGCTGACGCAACTGGGCTTCGTGCGCTTGACGAGCAACCCGCACGTCGTCGGTGAACGCATCGCGCCCGGGCAGGCATTGCAGGCGCTGACCACGATGACGGCGCAGCCACAGCATTCCTACTGGCAAGAAGGGCCCCAGCCGCTGGCGATGGTCACGCTGAACAGTGCCGCCTTGGTGGGCCACCGCCAGGTCACCGACGCGTACTTGCTCGGCTTGGCGGCCCACAAGCAGCAGTGCCTGGCGACGCTGGATCGCGGCCTGGTGTCGTTCGCGCAAGCCCTTGGCCTGGGCGGCCACGCCGAACTGGTCAGTGCTGGCGGGATGCTGGTGCAAGAACCCGCTGCACGCTACGCTGTCAAGCGGGCGCGGCGCTGATCTGCCCGCTCAGATTTCCACCTTCGACCCCAACTCCACCACCCGATTCGTCGGCAGGCTCAGGAAGTCGGCGGCGGCCGAGGCGTTGTGGTGCATGCTGGCGAAGAGCTTTTCGCGCCACATCGCCATGCCCGCCCCGAGCGACGGAATCACGATGTCGCGCGACAGGAAATAGCTGGTTTCCATCTCTTCGATGTGCACCCCTCGCGCCGTCAGCAGCTTCAAGGCCTCGGGCACGTCGGGGTCGTTCTTGAAGCCGAAGTGCAGCGTGACCTGCCAGCAGCCGTGGCCCAGCGGCTCGACATCGCACCGCTTGTTGAAGCCCAGCCAAGGCACCTCGTGGTGCATCACGGTGACGAACAGGTTGGTCTCATGCAGCACTTTGTTGTGCTTCAGGTTGTGCAGCAAGGCGTTGGGCGTCAGCCCCTGGTCGCTGACCAGGAAAACCGCCGTGCCGGCCACCCGCGTGGGCGGGCTGATGAACACCGATTCGAGAAAACTCTTCAGCTCGATGGCGTCTTCGCGCATGCGCGTGTGCATCAGCTTGCGGCCCTGCTTCCAGGTCATCATCAGCATGAACATCACGACCCCGATCACGATCGGGAACCAGCCGCCGTCGAACACCTTGACCACGTTGGCTGCGAAATACGTGAAGTCGACCAGGAAGAAGAATCCGGTGGCGCCAAGCGACAGCGACCAGGGGTACTTCCAGCCGTAGCGGATGACGAAGAAAGTCATCGTGGTGGTGATCAGCATGTCGATCGTCACCGCGATTCCATAGGCCGAGGCGAGCTTGCTGCTGCTGCCGAACGTGACCACCGCGAGCACGATGCAGATGTACAGGCCCCAGTTGATGAAGGGCACGTAGACCTGCCCGGTTTCTTTCACCGAGGTGTGCAGGATGCGCAGGCGCGGCAGGTAGCCGAGCTGGATCGCCTGCTTGGTGACCGAAAACGCCGCCGTGATGAGCGCCTGCGACGCAATCACCGCAGCGCAGGTCGCCAGGCCGATCAGCGGGTACAGGGCCCAGGTCGGTGCCATCTCGAAGAACGGGTTACCGACCTTTTCCGGTTGCTCGAGCAGCATCGCGCCCTGGCCGAAATAGTTCAGCACCAGGGCCGGCATCGCCAGGCTGAACCAGGCCAGCCGAATCGGCGTCTTGCCGAAGTGGCCCATGTCGGCGTACAGCGCTTCGGCACCCGTCACGCACAACACCACCGAGCCCAGCGCGATGAACGCGACCGCCGGGTTGCCGAGCAAGAACGCGAGCGCGTAATGCGGGCTCAGCGCCCACAGGATCGCCGGGTTCTGCCCGATGTGTTGCAGGCCGAGCACGGCCAGCACCGAGAACCACAGCACCATCACCGGACCGAAATATTTGCCGATGCTGGCGGTGCCGTGGCGCTGCACCATGAACAGCGCCGTGAGCACTGCCAGCGACACCGGCACCACGTAGGCGTGCATGACCGGTGCCGCCACCTTCAGGCCCTCGATCGCGCCGAGCACCGTGATCGCGGGTGTGATGACGCCGTCGCCGAAGAAGATGGCGGTGCCGAAGATGCCCAGCATCAACAGCCGGCGGCGCAGCGCGGGCCGGTCTTTCACGGCCTGCGACGCCAGCGCCAGCATCGCGATCAAGCCGCCCTCGCCGTTGTTGTCGGCGCGCAGGATCAGCGCCACGTACTTGATGGACACCACCACCGTCAGCGTCCAGAACACCAGCGACAGCACGCCGTAGATGTTTTGCGCCGTCAACGGCACATGGCCGTGGGCGAACACCTCTTTGAGGGCGTACAACGGACTGGTGCCGATGTCGCCGTAGACCACGCCGACGGCACCCAGGGTCAGAGCGGCCAGGCCGGACCGGGTGGACGAGGAAGAGTTTCTCAAACCGACTGCCGTGGATTGTTGTTGAAAAGTATTGTGCGCCGCAGCTCAGATACAGCGACCCACGGAATCAGATCTGCACCTTGGTCCCCAACTCGACCACCCGGTTCGGCGGCAGGTTCAGAAAGTCGGCCGCCGAGGCCGCGTTGCGGTGCATGTTGGCGAACAGCTTTTCGCGCCACGGCACCATGCCGCCGCCGAGCGTGGGCACGACGGTGGCGCGCGACAGGAAGTACGACGTGCTCATTGGATCGAGTCCAAACCCATGGCCTTTCAACAGCTCCAGCGCAGCGGGCACGTCGAGGTCGTTCTTGAAACCGAAGCGCAGCGTCACGGCCCAGCATCCCTTGCACAGCAACTCGGCCCGCGCGCGCTGCGCGAACGGCACCCACGGCACGTCGAGCGTGTTGACGGTGACGAAGAGGTTGGTCTCATGCAGCACGTTGTTGTGTTTCAGGTTGTGCAGCAGCGCAGTCGGCGTCAGGTCGGCCTCGCCGTTCATGAACACCGCCGTGCCCGGTACCCGCATCGGCGGGTCGGTGAGCACGCTCTTCAGGAACGGCTTGAGCTCGATCGCCTCGGCGCGCAAGCTCTCCGACAGCAGTTCGCGGCCGCGCGCCCAGGTCACCATGCCGACGAAGGCAATGGCACCGACGGCGAGCGGGAACCAGCCGCCGTCGACGATCTTCAGCAGGTTGGCCGAGAAGAAAGTCAAATCGATCAGGAAGAAAAACCCGGTCGCAAGCAGGGCCGGCCACAGGCTGAATTTCCAGGCGTAGCGCAGCACGTAGAACGTCAAGAACGTCGTGATCATCATCGTGCCGGTCACGGCGATACCGTAGGCCGCTCCCAGCGCGGTGGAAGAGCGAAAACCGACCACGGCGGCAATCACCGCGATCAAGAGCGCCGTGTTGACCGCAGGCACGTAGATCTGTCCAACTTCCTTGGCCGAGGTGTGAGTGATGCGCATGCGCGGCAGGAAGCCGAGCTGGATCGCCTGCTTGGTCATCGAGAACGCGCCCGAGATCACCGCTTGCGAGGCAATCACGGTGGCGATGGTCGCGAGCAGCACCATCGGCACCAGCGCCCATTGCGGGAACATGCGGAAGAACGGGTTCTCCAGCGCTCCCGGATGGGCCAGCAGCAGCGCGCCCTGGCCGAAATAGTTCAGCGCCAACGCTGGTAGCACGAGCGCAAACCAGGCGAGCTGGATCGGCTTGCGGCCGAAGTGGCCCATGTCGGCGTACAGCGCCTCGGCGCCGGTCAGTGCGAGCACGACCGATCCGAGCGCAACGAACGCGAGCCAGCGATGCTGCAGCGCGAACTTCAGTCCGGCGAGCGGGTTCAAGGCCGCAAGAATCGCCGGTGCCTCCAACAGGTGAACCAGGCCGGAGCCGGCCAGCACGGCAAACCAAACCACCATGACCGGACCGAACACCGCACCGATGCCTGCTGTTCCGCGCTTCTGCAGCATGAAAAGCACCACCAGAACGACGAGCGTGATCTGTACGACGTAGGGCGTCAGAGAAGGCGTCGCCAGCTCCAGCCCCTCGACCGCGGAGAGCACCGAAATGGCCGGCGTGATCACCCCATCGCCATAGAAAAGTGCGGCGCCGAATACGCCACTCATCAGCAAGATGTGGCGCAGCTTCGGCTTGTCGGCCACCGAAGAAGCCGCCAGCGCGAGCAGCGCCATGATGCCGCCCTCGCCGTGGTTGTCGGCGCGCATGATGAGCGTCACGTACTTCAGCGTGACCACCACCATCATCGACCAGAAGATCAGCGAGACGATGCCGATCAGGTTCGCCGGGTTCAGGGTCAGGCCGTTGGCTTTGTCGAAGACGGTCTTCATGACGTACAGCGGGCTGGTGCCGATGTCGCCGTAGACCACTCCCAGCGCACCCAACGACAGGATGGCGAAACTGGACGAGCCGGATTTGTTGGGCATGAAACTAACCCTGCTGCGAATCGAGGGCATCGGTCGGGAAGCTGGCGATTCTGCGCTCGGCCCCGGGGCGCTGACAGGCCCGGATCAGCTTATGTTGCGGCGCAGCAACCGCAGCCGGTTCGGTGGTGCCGCGCGTGTGTGTCGGCCTATTCGTAGACCTCGGCGTCCGGGTCGGTGGCTTCCAGTTCATAGCTCGCGGCCACCATCGCCAGGCGCGCGACCACGCCGTACATGTAGAAGCGGTTCGGTGCACTGGCACCGGGCTTCACGCCGGGTTTGGGCAACTGGTTCGATTCGGCGAACGCCAGCGGAACGAAGCTGGCTCCGGGAGAGTTCAGGTTCTCGTCGATGCCGCGTTCGGCGTTGACGCGGTAGAAGCCGCCCACCACGTAGCGGTCGATCATGTACACCACCGGCTCGGCCACCGCGTCGTTGACACGCTCGTACGTCGGCACACCTTCTTGCAGCATCACTTCGCTGACCTCTTGTCCGTCTTTGATCACGCTCATCTTGTTGCGCGACTTGCGGTTCAGATCGGCCAGGTCTTTCGGGTCGCGCACGGTCATGATGCCCATGCCGTAGGTGCCCGCGTCGGCTTTCACGATGACGAAGGGCTTCTCCTGAATGCCGTATTCCTTGTACTTGCGCTTGATCTTGCCGAGCAGCATTTCGGCATTGGTTTGCAGGCACTCGTCAGCGCTGGCGTCGCTGAAGTTGACCTCGCCGCAGTGCGCGAACATCGGGTTGATGAGCCACGGGTCCATGCCCAGCAGCTTGGCGAACTTCTTGGCGATTTCTTCATACGCTGCAAAGTGCTTGGTCTTGCGGCGCACGCCCCAGCCCGCGTGCAGCGGCGGCAGCAGGTATTGCTCGTGCAGGTTTTCCAGCACCTTGGGCACCCCGGCCGACAGGTCGTTGTTGAGCAGGATGGTGCAAGGGTCGAAGTCTTTCAGGCCCAGCCGCCCGCGTGTGCGCACCAGCGGCTCCAGGGTCAACGCGGTGCCGTCCGGCAGTTCGACCGGCGTCGGTTTCTTGACCGTCGCGTCCAGCGTGCCCAGGCGCACGTTCAGCCCGGCCATGTGAAAAATCTGCATCAGCCGCGCCACGTTCGACAGGTAGAAGGTGTTGCGCGTGTTCAGCTCCGGAATCAGCAGCAGGTTCTTCGCCTCGGGGCAGATTTTTTCGATCGCCGCCATCGCCGCCTGCACGGCCAGCGGCAGCATTTCGGGCGTCAGGTTGTTGAAGCCGCCGGGAAACAGGTTGGTGCCCACCGGCGCCAGCTTGAAGCCGGCGTTGCGCACGTCCACCGAGGTGTAGAACGGCGGCGTGTGTTCCATCCACTCCAGCCTGAACCAGCGCTCGATGGCAGGCAGCGATTCCAAAATGCGCTGCTCCAGTTCGTTGATGGGGCCGGTCAGCGCGGTGAGGAGGTGAGGAACCATGGAGGAGCCCGAAAATCGAGGAGAGCCGACGATTCTAGGCACTTGAGGTTGCAACGGCCCGAATCAAGCAAGCCCCGGCCCCCCCGATCAGAACCACCAAAGAAAAGGGCCACCCGAAGGTGGCCCGCTGAGTTCAGTGAAACGTCCGGTTAGCAATGCGTCGGCTTAATTGTGATACGCCGTCTCGCCGTGCGACGAGATGTCCAGCCCTTCGCGTTCTTCGTCTTCGGCCACCCGCAGGCCGATCACCAGGTCGACGATCTTGTAGGCCACCAGCGAGACCACGCCCGACCACACGATGGTCACGAGGACGGCCTTGAGCTGGATCCACGCCTGGGCGCCGACGCCGTTGGACGCCACCGTGGCGGTGACCCAATCGGTGACGATGCCGGGGCCGCCAAGGGCCTGGTTGTTGAACACACCGGTCAGCAGCGCGCCCACGATGCCGCCGACGCCGTGAACGCCGAACACGTCGAGCGAATCGTCTGCGCCGAGCATTTTCTTCAGGCCGTTGACACCCCACAGGCAGGCGAAGCCGGCGACGAAGCCGATCACCATCGCGCCCATCAGGCCCACGTTGCCGGCTGCCGGCGTGATCGCCACCAGACCCGCCACCGCGCCCGACGCCGCACCCAGCATCGACGCCTTGCCGCGCATCAGCGCTTCACCGAGGCACCAGGCCAACACCGCAGCCGACGTGGCCGAGAAGGTGTTCATGAAGGCCAGCACGGCGGTATTGCCGGCTTCCAGGGCGGAGCCTGCGTTGAAACCGAACCAGCCGACCCACAGCATCGCGGCGCCGACCATGGTCAGCGTCAGCGAGTGCGGCGTGAACGACTCTTTGCCGTAGCCGACGCGCTTGCCGATCATGTAGGCACCCACCAGCCCGGCCATGGCCGCGTTGATGTGCACCACCGTGCCGCCCGCGAAGTCGAGCGCGCCCCACTGCCACAGCAAGCCGGCCTTGCCATTCATCTCGTCGACCACCTTGGCCGAGCTGTAGGCATCCGGGCCCATCCAGAACCACACCATGTGGGCGATCGGTGCGTAGCTGAAGGTGAACCACAACGCCATGAACAGCAGCACCGCCGAGAACTTGATGCGCTCGGCGAAGGCACCCACGATCAGGCAGCAGGTGATGCCGGCGAAGGTGGCCTGAAAGGCGGCGAACAGAAGTTCAGGGATGTAGACACCCTTGCTGAAGGTGGCCGCCATCGCGAAGCTGCCGGTGGCCGGGTCGAACAGGCCCTTCATGAACAGCCGGTCGAGGCCGCCGATGAAGGCATTGCCTTCGCTGAACGCCAGGCTGTAGCCATACAGCATCCACAGCACCACGACCATCGAAAACGTGACCATCACCTGCATCAGCACCGACAGCATGTTCTTGCTGCGCACCAGGCCGCCGTAGAACAGGGCCAGGCCCGGGATCGTCATCATGATCACGAGCAAGGTGGAGACCAGCATCCAGGCGGTGTCGCCTTTGTTGGCCACCGGGGCCGATGCCGCAGCGGCGGCAAGCGCTGCCGAAGCCGCGGCGGCAGGGGCAGATGCTGCTTCCGGCGCAGCGGCTGCAGCGATTGCAGCGACTGCGGCGGGCGCAGACGCCATGGCTTCAGGGGCCGATGCGGCTTGCGCCAACGCGGCCCCGGCGAGGCCCCAGGCCGCGAGGCCCAGAGCGAGACTGGCGATGATTTTTTTCATGTCGGATGTCTTTGTTTTGGTGTGCGCTGTGGTGTGCGCGATCAGAGCGCGTCTTTGCCGGTTTCGCCGGTGCGGATGCGAACCACCTGCTCCAGCGTCGACACGAAAATCTTCCCGTCGCCGATCTTGCCGGTGCGGGCTGCGGTTTCGATGGCTTCGATCACCCGGTCGACCACAGCGTCGTCCACCGCCGCCTCGATCTTCACCTTGGGCAGAAAGTCCACCACGTACTCGGCACCCCGGTACAGCTCGGTGTGGCCCTTTTGACGGCCGAAGCCCTTTACCTCGGTCACCGTGACACCTTGCACGCCGATGGCGCTGAGGGCTTCGCGGACTTCGTCAAGCTTGAACGGCTTGACGATGGCAGTCACCATCTTCATATGGAATCCTCTCGTGGTTGGATATTCATCAATCGCGGCGCATGCCTAGAACTTGTAAATCGCTTCGAGGCCGACCGATCGCTGGCTTTTGCTCGCGGTAGCTTCATCTGAGTTGATAAACGCGGGCACGTTGGACCGGTCGCCGCGAATCTCGGCACGCAACTCAAGATTTTTGATTGGCGTGTATCCCAAGGTCAGCGTTGCTTCCTTCCATTTCTGTGCGATGCCCGTGCGGTAGCCATCACCGTCATCGAAATACTCAGCGCGCAAGGAAATCTTCCACTTGTCGTCAATCTGATAGTTGGCATAGCCAGCCCATCCGGACCATTTGGCTTTGCTGGCCCCCGTAGGAGTAACGCTTGACGCGTTGGCTTGCGAGCCGTAGTCGTAGTTGATAATAAAAGTCAGGTTGTCTGTGGCATTGAAAGTTGCCACGGCATCGAAAAGGTTTCTCGCTCCTTCGGGGCCTGTATCGATGAGACCTCCCACACGTTCCTTGCCGGAATAGACTTGGCCCCCGAGGCTAAATGCCTTGACAGGCGCATACGAAACCCCGAGTTCGACTGTTTTCGCCGAGTTAGTGTCATTGAAATCATCCCAGCCGTTGTTGACGCCGCCGATCAGCGTCAGCGTCTCGCCGGCAACGTAGCTGGCGCGAAAGCCGGTATGCGAGAATGGAATGGCATATCCGAACAGGATTGAGCGGGAGAAATTCGAATTTGCCGAGGAGTTGATCACCTCCGCGCCGGCAAGCGTCACGTATTTGCCCAGAATGAATGTCGCGGGTCCGGTCGCGTATTGAACAAAGGCTTGTGTGAAGTCGTAGCCGGTCTTTCTGCAACTGTCCGCAGTTGCCTGCCCAGTTGCCAAGTTGCAGCCGTCGCCTCTGCTGGGGCCGGTCTTGTACGCCGCGATCACATCAGCATCTTTGCCAAGCGTGAGGTTGAGCAAACCACCCAAACCTTCCTTGGGCTGATTCGCCAACGTCAACCCCACTTGGTGCAGGTTGAGCGAGTTTCGCCTGTAGTCGAATACGCGGTCGGGGCCACCGAAAGTCACGCCCGGTCCGTTCGGGGTGGTATTGAATGCGCCCCTCCCGGAGAGGCCGGTGTATGCGACATCGACGTAGCCTGTGAGGTCAAAACCCCAAATCGATACCAATGGGGGTTCGGCGGCTGCTGGGGCAGACCCGGATGCAGCCTCGGGGGCTGCTTGGGCAAGGGCGAGCGACGGCGCTGCACTGGCAGCGGTCAAAGCGGAAACAAGCAAGAGCCTTTTGGTGGCATTGATCATGGTGGTGGATTTCATTTCAGGTTTTGGAAGACAACACAGGAAAGATGCGCAAGCATCCGCAGTTTTTGTGCCATGCGCACGCGCTCCTGGAGCGCACCACCCAAGCGCATTTCGTGGTCTTGATCGTGCGCGTTGCACCAAGATCAGGCGATCTGCCAATGCGCTGCGACTTGGTGCGAACCTGTCCGACCAACGCACGGGGCACAATCCGCCGTCGCCGAAAACTCGTTCAGCCTCCAAAAGCTCTCTTTTCGGCAACGGCCGCGACAGACTGGGTTCACACTTCGGCGGCTGAAACTTTTCTGCGCGCGCGGTTCCGCGCTCAATCGAGGGATGCGAATGGAAACGGTATCCGTGCCGAGCCAGACCGCCATGGACGTAGCGCCCGGAGCGGTGGCGGTGCTTTCTCAGGTGGACAAGACCTACTACCTCGATTCGGTGAGCGTGCCGGTGCTGCGGGGCATCGACATTCTCATTCGGCCGGGCCACTTCACCGTGCTGATGGGTCCGTCGGGCAGTGGCAAGACAACCCTGCTCAACATGATCGGCTGCATCGACCGGCCCGACCAGGGCGAAGTGATCGTTGCCGGTTGCCCGGTGAACACCTTGTCGGACGACGACTTGTCGGATTTTCGGGCCCGCCACATCGGCTTCATCTTTCAGAACTTCAACCTGCTGCCGGTGTTGAGCGCCTACGAAAACATCGAATACCCGCTGCTGCTGGCAGGGGCCTCGGCCAAGAAGCGCGGCGACCGTGTGCCCAAGCTGCTGGAGGCCGTGGGCCTGAAAGACAAGGCCAGGAACCTGCCCGGTCAACTCTCGGGCGGTCAACGCCAGCGTGTCGCGATTGCTCGGGCGCTGGCCCGCAAACCGAAGCTGGTGATCGCCGACGAACCCACGGCCAACCTCGACAGCCAGACCGGCGCGGCCATCTTGTTGCTGATGCGGCGCATGCAGGCGCGCTACCAGATATCGTTCATTTTCTCGTCGCACGATCCTGCCGTGGTCAAGGCCGCCGACGACACCATCTTCATCAAAGACGGTGTGATCCGTGCGATCAACCGCAAGCCCGCCGAGGCAGCGCGGTGATGACGCTCTCGCTCGCGGTTCGCAACCTGTTGCGCAACCGCCGACGCTCGCTGGCCACGCTGTTGGCGATGGCCATCGGTGCGGCTGCGATCCTGCTTTTCGGGGGCTACAGCTCGAACATCAAATACACGATGCAGACCGCCTACGTGCGCAACGGCGGGCACCTGCAAATCCAACACCGCGACTTCTATTTGTACGGCAGCGGCAACCCGACCGCGTACGGCATCGCCGACTACGAAAAAGTGCTGGCCGCCGTGCTCGACGACGAGGTGCTGCGGGGTTTGGTCGCCGTGGCCACGCCGACGCTGCAGTTCGGCGGCATTGCCGGCAACTACGCGGCCGGGGTGTCGCGAACCGTGATCGGCAACGGCCTGGTCGCGCCGGCCTACAACCGCATGCAGCAGTGGAACGAGTTCGATGTGCCGATGGCCTCGCCGCCGTTCGCGCTCGACGGGTCGGCGCCCGATGCCGTCGTGGTCGGAACCGGCGTGGCGCGTGTGTTGCAACTGTGCGCTGCGCTCAACATCGCCAGTTGCCCGCAGCGCGAAGAAGAGCGCAAGCCCGATGGCGCTGCACTGCCCGACGACATCGCGCAACTGAGCCTGAGCGAATCGCGCCTGGCCAAGGGTTCGGCCGCCGCGGCACCGAGCGCGCGGCGCATCGAGTTGCTGGCCAGCAATGCCAACGGCACGCCGAACGTGGCGTCGCTGGAGGTGATCCGCGCCGAAACGCAGGGCTTCAAGGAGCTGGACGAGGTCTACGTGCTGACCCACCTGGCGCAAGCCCAGCGCCTGATCTACGGCAAGTCGCCGCCGCGGGTGACCTCGATCATGTTGCAACTGCACCGCACCGACCAGATTCCTGCGGCGCAGGCGCGCCTGGCCACGCTGCTACCGACCCTGGCCCTGAGCCAGCCGCTGTCGGTGCAAGACTTCGGCACGCTGAACCCGTTCTACACGCAGAGCATTCAGTTGTTCGACACCATCTTCGGTTTCATCTTCGTGTTGATCGGTGCCATCGTGCTGTTCAACGTGAGCAACACGATGAACACGGCCGTGGTCGAGCGCACCGTCGAGATCGGCACGCTGCGCGCCATCGGGCTGCGGCGCGGCGGCATTCGCACCCTGTTCATCATCGAAGGCTTCTTGCTCGGGCTCTCGGGGGCGCTGGTCGGGGTGCTGTGCGCCGTGGCCGTCGCGTTCGTCGTCAACCGCGCCGGCCTGACCTGGGTGCCGCCCGGCGTGTCCGAAGCGGTGCCGCTGGCGCTGCGGGTCTGGAGCGAGCCGCGCATGATGATCGGCACCACGCTAAGCCTGATGGTCATCGCCACCTTGTCCGCCTGGTGGCCGGCGCACCGCGCCGCGCGCATGAATGTGGTGGACGCCCTGCGTCATGTCTGACTTTTTTTGAGCACCGAATTTTGAGCACCAAATCATGAAATCAAGATGGCTGCCTTTTCTGTTGCTGCTGAGCGCCCTGTTTGTGCCGCATCGCTCTGCCTTTGCGCAAGCCGATGCGCAGGCGATCCTCGCGGCCAGCGATGCGATCCGCAACCCCGGGAGGCCCTTCAGCGTGACGGTCACGTTGACCGAGTTTCAGGCCGGCAAGCAGGTCGACACCAGCACGCTGATGACGTTTTCGCGCGCGCAAGCGCAAGGCGGCCAGTTCGCCAGCCTGATCCGCTTTGTGCTGCCGGCGCGCGATACCGGCAAGCTGATGCTGAAGAACGGCAACGACCTGTGGTTCTACGACCCCAGCACCAAGGCCAGCGTGCGCCTGTCGCCGCAACAACGGCTGATGGGGCAGGCCTCGAACGGCGACGTGGTCACGGTGAACCTGTCGAAGGACTACGAGGCCAGCCTGCTGGCCGAAGAAGAGGTGCAAGACGGCGAGCGCCGCACCCGCATGGCGCACAAGCTCGGCCTGACCGCAACCTCGGCCGACGTGACCTACACGAGCATCGAGATGTGGGTCGACAGCGAGAACAAACGCCCGCTGAAGGCGCGCTTCTTCGCCGAATCGGGGCGCTTGCTGAAGACCGCCTACTACCGCCGCTATCAAATGCAGTTGGGCGCCGAGCGGCCGACCGAAACCGTCATCATCGACGGCCTGAATCCGCAGTCGGTCACGCTGATGAGGTTCACCGACTACGTGGCGCGGGCGGTGCCCGACACCTGGCTGCACCGCGACTACCTGCCACGCTTTCAACCGGAGTAATGCCTTGTCCTCAGCGACCCTGTCAGCCATGTTTCGAGCTTTTATTTACTCCGCCTTCGCTGCAGCCTTGAGCCACGGCCCGGCGGCACTGGCTGCCGACGCGGATGAAGACGCCCTGGCCTTGAGCAGCGCCCCGGTCGCCGCCACCGATGGCGCGGCCAAGACCAAACTGTTCATCGAAGGCGCGATCGGTGCCGGTTCGCCACGCGACGGATCGAGCACCCGCAGCTTGCGGCGCGCCTCGATCGACCTGACGCATGCCAGCACCTTCGCGCCGGGCTGGCGGGCTGTTATTTCGGATCGGCTGGACCACATCCGCCCGGTTGAGCGCGGTGCCGACGAGACGATCAACAGCCTGCGTGAAGCCTATGTGAGCTGGCAGCAGGCCAGTGGCGACACGGTGGTCGATGTCGGGCGTGTCAACCTGCGCTACGGGCCGGGCTACGGTTACAACCCGACCGACTTTTTTCGCGACGGCAGCCTGCGCACCGTCACCAGCATCAACCCGTTCACGCTGCGCGAGAACCGGCTCGGCAGCGTGGTGGTCCGCGGCCAGCGCTTGTGGGCGAATGGCTCGGTGTCGCTGGCCTACTCGCCGAAGCTGCAGAGCGAGCCCAGCGCGGATGGCTTCAACCTCGACCTGGGGGCCACCAACAACCGCGACCGCGGCCTGCTCGCGCTCAGCAGCCAGATGTCGCAGCGGCTCAGCGGCCAGGTGCTGTTGTACAAGGAGCGCGGCCTGCCGGCGCAGTTGGGTGCCAGCCTGACGGCGCTGCTGACCGATGCCGCGCTGGCCCACGCCGAGTGGTCGCGTGGCCGCGAGCCCGATCTGTTCAGCCGCGCAATTGGTGTGGCGGGTGTGCAGTCGACGCGCAACCGCTTTGTCGGCGGCCTCACCTACACCACCGCGAGCAAGCTGTCGGTGACGGCGGAGTATCAGTACAACGGCTTTGCGCTGAGCCCGCCCGATTGGGAGGCGCTCGGCCAAAACGCTCCTGTCGCCCAGGGTGCCTACCTGCTTGAATCTTTGCGGCGGCAAGACCTGGCCTCGCGCGATGCATGGCTCGTCTACGTCACGCAAAAAAGCATCGGCCTGAAGAACCTCGACCTGACCGCGCTGCTGCGGGTCAACGGGGGCGATCACAGCCGGCTCGGCTGGATCGAGTTGCGCCACCACTGGGAGCGCTTCGACCTGGCCCTGCAGTTGCAGCAGCAAAGCGGCCGCAACGCCAGCGAGTTCGGGCTGATCCCGGACCGTCGCTCGGCGCAATTGCTCGCGTCCTACTTTTTCTGACCGCACAGTTTGACCGCACAGCCCGGCGCTGGCACTCGTTGCCGAGGCCGTGGCCGGTGCCGAGGTGGGAGCCGCGATGTCGCTTGCCGTTATTCACAGCCGCGCACTGGATGCGCTGGACGCGCCCGAGGTGACGGTGGAGGTGCACCTGGCCAACGGTCTGCCAAGTTTCACCCTGGTCGGTCTGGCCGACATCGAAGTGAAAGAAGCGCGCGAGCGAGTGCGTGCCGCTCTGCTCAACAGCGGGCTCGAATTTCCGCACAACAAGCGCATCACGGTGAACCTGGCACCGGCCGATCTGCCCAAGGAATCGGGCCGCTTCGACCTGCCGATCGCGCTGGGCATTCTGGCGGCCAGCGGGCAGATCGATGCGGCCAAGCTGGCCGCACTCGAGTTCGCCGGCGAGCTGTCGCTGGCCGGCGAACTGCGCCCGGTGCGCGGCGCGCTGGCGATGGCGCTGGCTCTCAAGCGCCGAGCGTCGCCGCGGGCCCTGGTGCTGCCCGCCGCCAGTGCGCAAGAAGCGGCCCTGGTCACCGGCCTGACGATTCATTCGGCGCAACACCTGCTCGATGTGGTGCGGGCCATGCAGCCGGGCGACCCGGCCTTGTGCGAAAGCTTGCCGCTGGCGCTGCCGGCACATGAAGAACCCGCCCCGCCGCTGGCCGACCTGCGCGACGTGAAGGGCCAGACCGCCGCCAAGCGGGCGCTCGAAGTCGCCGCGGCCGGCGGCCACAGCCTGCTGATGGTGGGCCCGCCCGGCACCGGCAAGTCGATGCTGGCGCAGCGCTTCGTCGGCCTGCTGCCACGCCTGTCGGAACAGCAGGCGCTGGAGTCGGCTGCGCTGCTCAGCCTGACCGGTGCCTTCAAGGTGCAGCACTGGGGCCAGCGGGTGCTGCGCACGCCGCACCACACCGCCTCGTCGGTGGCGCTGGTGGGCGGCGGGTCACCGCCCAGGCCGGGCGAAATTTCGCTCGCCCACGAAGGCGTGCTTTTTTTGGACGAGCTGCCCGAGTACCCGCGCGCCGCGTTGGAGGCCTTGCGCGAGCCGCTGGAAACCGGGCGCATTTTGATTTCGCGGGCAGCGCGGCAGGCAGAGTTTCCAGCGCGCTTTCAACTCGTCGCGGCGATGAATCCCTGCCCCTGCGGGCACCTGGGCAGCCCGCTGCGCCACTGCCGTTGCACGCCCGATGCCGTCAGCCGCTATCAAGGCCGCATCAGCGGCCCGCTGCTCGACCGCATCGACCTGCAAGTCGAAGTGCCAGCCGTGCCGCCCGAAACACTGTCGGCCGCGCCCGACGGCGAAACCACGGCCACCGTCGCGCAGCGCGTGGCGCGCGCGCAGCAGGTGCAACGGGCGCGCCAGGGCTGCCTGAACGCCGCGCTGGCCGGCGACGCCATCGACACCCATTGCGCGCTGGAGCCACCTGCGTCGAAGTTTTTGCAGACCGCCGCCGCGCGGCTGGGCTGGTCAGCGCGCAGCTTTCACCGCGTGCTGCGCATGGCGCGCACCGTCGCTGATCTGGCCGAGTCGCGCCAGGTGCAAGTCAGCCACATCGCCGAGGCGATTCAGTATCGGCGCGTGCTGGCGGGGCAGTGAGACATCCCACGCCAACCGGTTTGGCGCGGGCCGAGCGCCGGGCCGCTCCCAAGCCGGCCCGCATCCCCTTGTATGTTTCATTGAGGGATCGCCTGACGTACCCGTCGGGCGAGGGGCTCCATCCTCAGAGCAGGGCCGCCAGCGAGCGGCGCATCGAGCTGGCGTCTTGCGCGCTGCGCCGGGCCCAGTCTTCGATCTGGTCTTCGCCGATTTTGCCGACGTTGAAATACGCCGCCTCGGGGTGCGCCAGGTAGAAGCCGCTGACGCTGGCGGCTGGCGTCATGGCCCAGCTTTCGGTCAAGGCCATGCCGATCTCGTCGCACTTGAGCACGCGGAACATGTCGGGCTTGACCGTGTGGTCGGGGCAGGCCGGGTAGCCGGGCGCGGGGCGGATACCGCGGTATTTTTCGGCGATCAGGTCGGCGGGGCTCAAGCCGGCATCGTCGGTGTAGCCCCAGAACTCGGTGCGCACGCGCTGGTGCAGGCGTTCGGCAAAGGCTTCGGCCAGGCGGTCGGCCAGCGCCTTCAGCATGATCGCGCTGTAGTCGTCGTGGTCGTCCAGAAACTGCTTTTCCTTCTTCTCGGTGCCGATGCCCGACGTCACCGCGAACAGGCCGATGTGGTCGGCCACGCCGGAGTTTTTTGGCGCGATGAAATCGGCCAGGCAGCGGTTCGGGCGCCTGACTTTTTGTCCATCCGCTGCTTCGACCACTGGCCGCACGCTTTGCATGCGCAGCCCGCGCCAGGTCATCAGCACCTCGCTGCGTGTCTCGTCTGCGTAGATCTCGATGTCGTCGTCGTTCACGGTGTTGGCCGGGTACAGGCCGATCACGCCGTTCGCCGCGAGCCAGCGGCCTTCGACCAGGCGCTTCAGCATGCGCTTGCCGTCGCTGAGAACGCGGCGTGCCGACTCGCCGACGACGTCGTCGGTGAGGATGGCCGGGTACGCGCCGGCCAGGTCCCAGGTCTGGAAGAACGGCGCCCAGTCGATGCACTGCGCGATCTCGTCGAGGTCGTAGTTCCTGAACACGCGGCGGCCGATGAACTTGGGTGGCGCAGAGGTGCTGGCAGCCCAGTCGATCGGCGTCTTGTTGGCGCGGGCCTGGGCCAGCGTGACCAGCGGCGTGGCCTTCTTGCTGGCGTGTTGCAGGCGCACTTTTTCGTAGTCGGCGCGCAGCTCGGCGATGTAGGCCGCGGCCCGGTCGTCGCTGAGCAAATCGCTGCACACCGCCACGCTGCGGCTGGCATCGGGCACGTAGACCACCGGGCCTTCGTAGTGCGGTGAAATCTTGACCGCCGTGTGCACGCGCGAGCAGGTGGCACCACCGATCAGCAGCGGAATCTTGCGGATGCGGAAGTAGTCGTCGCGCTGCATTTCTCCGGCCACGTGCTGCATTTCCTCAAGGCTCGGCGTGATCAGGCCGCTCAGCCCGATGATGTCGGCCCCTTCGACCTTGGCGCGCGCCAAAATGTCCTGGCAGGCCACCATCACGCCCATGTTCACCACTTCGAAGTTGTTGCACTGGAGCACCACGGTGACGATGTTCTTGCCGATGTCGTGCACATCGCCCTTGACAGTGGCGATCACGATCTTGCCGCGCGGTTTGGCCTCGCCGCCAGCGTCGACCAGGGCCTTCTTTTCGGCCTCGATGTAGGGCAGCAAATGCGCCACCGCCTGCTTCATCACGCGGGCGCTTTTGACCACCTGCGGCAAGAACATCTTGCCCTGGCCGAACAGGTCGCCGACCACGTTCATGCCCGCCATCAACGGGCCTTCGATCACGTGCAGCGGCCGCCCGCCGGCGGCCAGCACGCGCTGGTAGACCTCTTCGGTGTCTTCGACGATGAAGTCGTTGATGCCTTGCACCAGCGCATGGCTGAGCCGCTCGTCGACCGGCCGTGGTTGATCCGCTGTACCGCGCCAGGCCAACTTGGCCGAATCGTCCTTCGCCGCGCCCTTGGCGGTTTCGGCCACTTCGATCAGGCGCTCGCCGGCGTCGGCACGGCGGTTCAGCACCACGTCTTCGACCCGCTCGCGCAGCACCGGCTCCAGCGCGTCGTAAACGCCCACCATGCCGGCGTTGACGATGCCCATGTCCATGCCGGCCTGGATCGCGTGGTACAGGAACACGGTGTGAATCGCCTCGCGCACCGGGTCGTTGCCGCGAAAGCTGAAGCTCACGTTCGACACCCCGCCGCTGACCTTGGCGCCGGGCAGGTTCTGCTTGATCCAACGGGTCGCATTGATGAAATCGACCGCGTAGTTGTCGTGTTCTTCGTTGCCGGGGGCGATGGCGAAGATGTTCGGGTCGAAGATGATGTCTTCGGGCGGAAACCCGACCTCGTCGACCAGGATGCGATAGGCGCGCTGGCAGATTTCGGTCTTGCGCTGGTAGGTGTCGGCCTGGCCTTTTTCGTCGAAGGCCATCACCACCGCCGCCGCGCCGTAGCGGCGCACCAGCTTGGCCTGGTGCTTGAATTGATCGACGCCTTCTTTGAGCGAGATCGAGTTGACGATGCCTTTGCCCTGAATGCACTTCAGGCCGGCTTCGATCACGCTCCACTTCGAGCTGTCGATCATGATCGGCACGCGCGCGATTTCGGGTTCGCTGGCGATCAGG
>JAYVCL010000270.1:0-3299 GCA_043749975.1 Burkholderiales bacterium | reverse complement strand
GCTCCATCGCAGCTTCATCGCCCTCAACCACATCGCCGCAGCGATCATCGCGTTCCGAAAAGTGCCACTCACGATCAATATTATTTACGGATAGGTTCTAAGTCTTGACCTTGTGCTTTTCATAAGCGGCTTCCAGTTTGGTGTCATATGAAAACGTCGCGTATCCAGGCCCGTTGTAATTGAAGGCAATGGCTTTCCAGTCTTTGTTCTTGACCGCATCCCAAAGTGAGATTTCCTTTCCAAGCTTCTTGTTCTTCGGGTTCTTCCATGCGCGCGGCTTGTTTTGTATGAAACCCGACAGCAGTCCGATCTGGGCCAATTCGGAAGTACACATCGCGTTCACGAATGCCTGCACGTCAGTTGCGCCGCAAACCTCGTAGTTGGCACCCATCACCTGGAATTTGCCCCAAGAGCAAGACTTCAACGCGGCATCAGCGTTGAGCTCATAGGCCTTGATGAGGCGCAGGTACGAGACTGCGTAGCCACTGTAGGTATCGGTTTCCTCGACCACGCCGTCTTTCATGTGCTTGTCCTTGTGCCCCAGAAGCGCGTGCTTCCGATAGCCGGACGGCCATGAAATATCAGGGTGCGTCTCGTCGTACTTCTTGTTCGTCAAGCGACTGAAGTAGTGCCGCTCGAAGAGGATGGCCGGAATGTGGGCGCCATCGCCGGTCTTCAATCGCCAGAACGCATTGCGGCCACCACTTTCGACCTCGGCGATCGCTTTGAGCACAGCTTCATCGCATTGAAGCCCCCCAGCCGATTTCTCCCAATTGGCTGCCGCGATGTCGCCGCCTGTGTATTGCGCAAAAAGGTCGAGCAGCCCCTTTGGAATATCAACGGAGATTTCGATGATCGGCTGGCCCTGCGGCGCTTTGGCCTTCTTCGTCTTGACCCGCGGGTTGTTTTTGCTTGGCGTGCCGGTCGCCGGCTTGGGCAATGGAACCTGTGCGCCGTGGCTGACAGGCTTCTGCCGAGGCGGTGCGGTGGGCGTCAGTGGGACGCCGGCAGGATGAACCTGCGTGTCGCCTTTGACGGCGATCGCACCGCTTACCAAGGTGATCAACTTGTGGCCGCAGCCTAAGACCGTTCGTGCGAGCTGCTGCCACTGCTGCTCCGTGTTGAGCGCCCAAACCTCGACCTCAGAGCGTGCATTGGCCGTCACGTGGCGCGGGGTTGTGCCGGTGGCGGCGGTGCTGCCCTGCACCGTCTTGCCGTCGAAGCGCAACCGATAGACAAGGTTTTCGATCGGCTGTCGCAGCGCATCGAGAAACGATACCGTCACCCCGAAGGCCGATCGCTCAGACAGGCAAACGACCTGCCCAATCTCCAGGCGGTTCGGGTTCGCAATACTGTTGAGCCGCTGAAGCTCAGCAACCGTTTTTCCAGATCGTTGGGCGATTGCGGCGAGCGTGTCGCCTAACTTGACGCGGTAGGGGTCGATCACTGCATCGATGACTTGTGGATCACTCATCTTCACCCGCCTCCTCTGCGAGCCATTCTTCTTCGGGCTCCTGCAAGGCCTCTTCAACAACACAGGCCGTTTGGCCGATGAACCAGTGATCGATTTCGATGGGCTGCTTGGTGAGCAACCCATCCGTATACGGTACCCCGGCCGCACGCCCGAACGATCCGAGTTGCTCGCCACCAACGGTTGGACGGGACGTAAAAGCAGGCGACGCGGGAAGCCAGTCGTCGGGAAAGTCAGAGAACGCCAATGCGCCGCTAAATGCTGTTTCCAAGGCAGTCGTGGGCAACGACAACGCGGCGAGTCCCTGCGGCAACACCGGAAGCCCCGCCGCCCCATTCCCACCCCCCGTAAACGCATGCCCACTCCCCTTCGCCGTGAACGCCCCCGGCGTCTTGAACTCGATATCGCCGCCTTCCAGCGTGATCGAGCTTTGCCAGGCGATGATCTCGATCCGGGTGCTCGCGCTGATGCGGATCTCGTCATTCACCGAGATCACCGTCACATCCTTGTCCGCCAGGATCTGCAGCGCATCCGTGTGCGCTCGAAGGGACACCGCCCCATTCGCCGCGAACGCCTTCACGCCCCCTTCATGCACATACCAACTCGTCGTCTTGCCGCTCACACTGGCCCAGGTGTGCGCTGCCGCCTGGTGCACATCGCCCTGCGCGCTAAGGCTGCTGTCCTGCCCCGAGAACGCCGCAATGCCCGCCTCGCTGGCCCACAGCGCCGTGCTCGGCGTGTCCAGCACGATGATCGGCGTCGCAAAGGCTTCGACCGGATCGCTCAGCGTGCGTCCGCCCTTGCCACCGCCAGCCTTCTTCGCTTCCTGCCCATTCACGCTGCCTTCGTGCTTGCCGTCCTTCTTCGGGTCGAACTGATCGAGCAGCTTCGAAACCGACTTGCCCGCCCCGAACGAACCCAGCGCCTGCGCCGTGCCCTGCTGGGCGACATCGGACAAACGCAGCCCCAGATCGCGCCCACCCTTGAGCAGCGCCAGCGCGTCGGCCGCGTCCATCTGCGTCGATTGCGCCGAGCCATAACTTCCTGCACGCGCGGTCGTGCTGATGAGCAAACCCTTGGCCGCCCGCACACTGGCCCAGCCCTGGGTGATGGCCTCGAAGCCCGAACCCCGCCAGGCCCCGCGCTGGGCCGAGCCCGCACCTTGCTGGATCAGGTGCCCCAAGCCCACCTCGGCGGCGGTATAGCCCGACAGCAGCCGCATGCGCAACTGGCCCGAAGCGTCGTCGATGGCCCATTGATTGAAACTTGACTGATCCAGGCTGTGCGTATGAATGCCCGAGATCACCCCGGCGTGATTGACACCCGAGTCCACGCCAGCCGAGAACGGCGGCGTGTCCTGCCCGTTGTAGAGCTGGCCCACGATCACCGGGCGGTCGATGTCGGCCTCGATGAAGTCCACCGCCACCTCGCAGCCGATGCGCGGGGTGAAGACGGCCCCCCAGTTGGCCCCCGCCGCCGGCAGCGCCACGCGGACCCAGGTGGCGGACTGCTCATTGCCCGGTGCGTTGCCCTGCATGTCGGCGCTCGACTCATGCGCCAGGCCGCCGGCATTGGGCCGGCTGCCGCGCTGCCAGGCGAACTGCAGCTTGACCCGGTGCTCGCGCTCGGTGGTCAGCGCCTCACCCTGCAGGGCGACCACCAGCGCCGTCTGCGGACCATTGGCGCTGGGCTTGCGGATGAAGCGCGGCAGCACCGGGGCGGCTGCCGTGGCGCAGTGGAAGTGGTTCACATACGTGCCCTGCTCCAACTCGCTCAGGCCCAGCAGCCGGGCGGCCTGGGCACCGAGGTTGTTGCTCGCGTGGTGTTC
>JAYVCL010000269.1:0-3250 GCA_043749975.1 Burkholderiales bacterium | reverse complement strand
TGAGCGCACCGGCGTATCGCGTCGACGGCAAGAGCGTCGACAGCGCCAGGTTCTATGCGCTGGCCTGCGACCCGCGCCGCAGCGTGGTCGTGGAAGCCTGCGCAGGCGCGGGCAAGACCTGGATGCTGGTCTCGCGCATGTTGCGCGCGCTGCTCGACGGTGCGCAGCCGCAAGAGATTCTGGCCATCACCTTCACCCGCAAAGCCGCCGGTGAAATGCGTTCCCGGCTGGCCGAGTGGCTGGCCGAATTCGCGGTGCCGTCTTGCAGCGCCCTGCGGCGCATCGAGGCGCTGCGCTCGCGCGGCCTGGACGACGCCCAGGCGCGCCAACTCGAACCCGCGCTGGCGGGCCTGCATGAGCGTGTGTTGCAGGGCGGCAGGCCGGTCGAGATCAGAACCTTCCACGCCTGGTTCTCGCAATTGCTGCGCGCCGCGCCGCTGGACATGCTGGCCGAGCTGGGTTTGCAGCCCGACATGGACTTGATCGAAGACCTCGAGGAGCACCTTCCCGCCGTCTATCGGCGCTTTCATTCGGCGGTGCTGGCGGATGCGGCGTTGCATTCGGATTTCGAAGCGCAGGTGCTGCTTCGAGGTCGGTCGCAATTGCGCAAGTGGCTGGATGCCGCCTGGCAGAAGCGAATCGAAATCGAACTGGCCGACACCGCCGGCACGCTGGAGCCCAGTGTGCCGGCTGCCGGCACGCACTGGCCCGAGTTCGCCGGGCTGGCGCAGCCGACCGAGCGCATCCACGCGCCCGATGTGCGCGCCCTGATGCTCGGCGTTGCCAAACACCTGGGGGCTGAAAAGGGCGCGGTTCCCGCCAAGCAAGGGCGCTTGCTGGAGGCGGCGATGTCGCAGGCCGATGCGGCCACGGCACTGCAAGCCGCACGCGCTGCCTTGCTCACGCTGAAGGGTGAACTGCGCAAGAAACTCGATGCGCCGCGACTCGACGACGCAGTGGCCTGTCTGGCCCACATTCAACGCGCTTGCGACCAGCAAGCCGCTCACGAAGAGCACCTGCGCATGGTGCGTCTGGCGCGCGCGTTGATCCATCAATTCGCGCTTTACAAACGTGCGCGCGGTCTGGCTGACATGCCCGATCTGGAGCGCTGCGCGCTGGCGCTGTTGCGTGACGGCAGCCTGTCGGGCTGGCTGCAAGAGCGGCTCGATTCGCGCATCCGCCATGTCATGGTCGATGAGTTTCAGGACACCAGCCCGTTGCAATGGCAGGCTCTGCATGCCTGGCTGTCGGGCTATGCCGGAGCGGGCGGCGGCGGCAGCGGCCAGGTGCCGCCGGGGGTCTTCATCGTGGGCGACCCGAAGCAAAGCATCTACCGTTTTAGGCGCGCCGAGCCGCGCGTGTTCGAGGCGGCGCGCGATTTCGTGTTGAACGGTTTGCAAGGCCATGTGCTGGAGTGCGACCACACCCGCCGCAATGCGCCGCAAGTTCTGGCGGCGGTGAACACGGTGTTCGACCGTGCGCAAGCCGCGGCTGAGTTCCACGGCTTTCGCGCGCACACCACGGACGTGCTGCCAGAGCCCGGTGCGGGCTTATCGGCGCTGCCCCGAACGCTGCGGCCACTGAAGGCAGACACGAACTCGGACGATGCTGACGCCATCGTCTGGCGCGACAGCCTGACCACGCCGCGCCACGAGGCCGAGGAGGCCCTGCGCCAGCAAGAGGCGCGACAGGTCGCGCACGCGGTTCGCGAGTGGGTGGTCGAACAACGCGTGCCGCCCGGCGACATCTTCATTCTCAGCCGCAAGCGCGCCTCGCTGAGGTGGGTGGCGCATGAACTGGCAGCGCTGCACCTGCCACGCGCAGCGGCCCAGGCGACGGCCTTGCTGGAATCGCCGCCGGTGCGCGACCTGGTCGCGCTGCTCGACGTGCTGGCCTCGCGCACGCAGCAGTTGTCGCTTGCGCATGCCTTGCGCAGCCCGCTGTTCGGCGTCAGCGACGACGACCTGGTGCAACTGGCTCGCGCTGCACCTGCGTGTGGCGGATGGTGGCCCGCGCTGATGGCGTTGGCGTCGGCGAGCCCCGCGCTGCAGCGCGCACGCGAGCTGCTGCGGCGCTGGAGCGAAGCGGCCGAGCAACTGCCGCCGCACGACTTGCTGGACCGCATCGTCGCCGAGGGCGAATTGCGCGAACGCGTGGCGGCCGCCTTGCCACCGGAGCGGCGGGCGTCGGCACTGGCGGCCATCGATGCGCTGCTGGGCCTGTCGCTCACGCTGGCCGGTGCACGATACGCCACGCCTTACAACTTCGTGCGCGCACTCAAACGCGGTGTCACCAAACTGCCGCTGCCGGCGCAGCCTGACGCCGTGCAGTTGCTGACCATTCACGGCGCCAAGGGGCTGGAAGCGCGGGTGGTGTTCGTGATGGACGCCGACCCGGAACCGCAGAAGCCCGAGACCGCCAGCGTGCTGGTCGACTGGCCGGTCGATGCGGCGCACCCGCTGCGCTGCGCCTTTGTCTACTCCGAGGCCGAAGCGCGCTGCCCGCCCTCGCTGGTCGATGTGCTGCAGCGCGAGACGGCCGCGCGCCAGCGCGAAGAACTCAACAGCCTGTATGTGGCCATGACCCGCGCTCGGCAGCGGTTGGTGTTCAGCGCCACAGAGCCGCACGGCACCGTCGCCGGTCCATCGTGGTGGCAGCGCATCGAGTCGCTCGCCACGCCGTGGTCACCGGCTCTTGCGAGTGGCAGCGCGGACCGTGAAGCGGCTGCCGACGAAGCGGTGCTCACCACGGCGGCCCTGCCCGAGTGGCAAGCGCCGCGCAGCCCGTTGTCTGCAACGCCGACGCGCGTGCTCAAGGCCTCGCCCAACACACCGGCCAGCGCATTGGGTAACGCCGTGCACCGCGTTCTCGAATGGGCCACCGCGCCGTCGGTGCAGCGGATCGGTGCGCCGCTCGATGCCTGGTGCGCCGCGGCGGCCAGTGAGTTCGCAACCGATGCCGCCGAGGTGCGGCGCATTGCTTGCAGCATTCTCGAAGCGCCGGCGTGTGCCCGGTTTTTTGGCGGACCGGCCTTGGCCTGGGCCGGCAACGAGATCGCGGTGAGCGATGGCGATGAACTGCTCAGGCTGGACCGTCTGGTGGCCATCGACGACGACGCGGGACGAGTCTGGTGGGTGCTCGACTACAAGCTCCACCCTGCGCCGCACGCCGATCCGGACAACCGTGCCCAATTGCTGCGCTACCGCGAGGTGGTGCGCCGCCTGCAGCCCGCAGACAGCGTTCGCTGTGC
>JAYVCL010000268.1:0-4977 GCA_043749975.1 Burkholderiales bacterium | reverse complement strand
TGAAGCCCTGCAATCCGCAGCGTCATGGTGGCAGCGAATGTCTCGCCGCCGTCGATGGTGCCCGCAGCGATGGCCTTGGCGACCGCCTGTTCGATCTCGTGCTGCGAACCGACGCCGACCGTCTTCAGAAACTTGCGGGTGCTGAGGTTGAATGTGTCCTGGTCCATGACCGCCTCCCTGTGCAATGCGACCGACGCGGCCCGAAACGCGGTGTGACTGCGAGCCTGCCGATTTGCAGTGTGCTCCCGGACCCGCCGCAGCGCCAGACGCCGATCGGCGCACCGGCAGCGCGCTTGCGCAAGATCAAGCCGCAGCTTGGCCGGGGCACGAACAATGGCTCAGCGACGGTGAGCGCAGTCGCGGCCAGTGCGGTGACGAAGCAGCGACGGGAGAGCTTGCTTGTGGCAGTGAGGGCGCTGGCCAGCGTGGGCGAACAGTGTCTGGGTGCGGCGATCAGGCCGCCAGCGCCGGGCGAAGCGCTGCTTCACCCAGACCGCGCAGCACGTCGCCGACCACGATGATCGCCGGGCTGCCGAGCTGCTCGCGTCGCACCGCTTCGGCCAAGCCGCCCAGCGTACTGACGACATGCCGCTGCTGCGGCAGGCTGGCGTGCTGCACCACGGCCACCGGCGTGTGCGCGGCCAGGCCTTGCAGCAAGCCGGCCTGCAACGCCTCGATCGTGGCGATGCCCATGTAGATCACCAGGGTGATGCCTTGCGCAGCGCACGCGGCCAGCGTGGGCCAGTGCAAGGCGTTGCTCTCACCACGTGCATGGCCGGTCACGAACATCACGCCGTGCGCATGGTTGCGGTGCGTCAGCGGCACGCCCAGCGAGCTGACTGCGGCCAGGCCCGAGGTGATGCCGTTGACCACCTCCACGCGAATGCCCAGCGCACGCAGGTGCTCGACCTCTTCACCGCCACGGCCGAACAGCAGCGGGTCGCCGCCTTTCAGCCGCACCACGCGTTCGCCCTTCAGCGCTTCGGCGGCCATCAGTTTTTCGATGAAGGCCTGCGGCGTGCTGGCGCAGCCGCCGCGCTTGCCCACGTGCACGATGCGGGCCGACTTGCGCGCATAGCGAAGCACGCCGTCGCCCGCCAGGTCATCGACCAGCAGCACGCTGGCGGCGCGGATGGCGCGCACTGCTTTGAGCGTCAGCAATTCCGGGTCGCCGGGGCCGGCGCCGACGAGGTGCACCGTGGGGTGGTTCGCGTTCATGCCGTTCTCTCGTGAAGCGACGGTTGGTTCATGGCCCTCAGCGCCGTGCGAATGCAGTCCACCTGCTGCGTCAGCGGCAGCGGGGCCGGCACGCTGCCGCTGACCACCGACTGGATGTAGACGGCGGTGGTGGCCGCGTCGATGGCGCGCGGCAGCACCGGCAGTTCGGTCAGCACGCCTTCTTTGGCCGACAACGACAGGTCGGGGCGCGGCACGCCGTGGGTGAACACGTCGAGCCTGGGCAGACGCCTCGGGTCGGCCACCGGTTCGCCTTCGGTGCCGCGCATCAACAGGGCGCTGGCGTGCGTGTGTTGCAAGAAGCCGCTGAGCGCCGCGGCGTACTCCGGATGCGTGTGGTTCACCACGCGCAGCGCCGCGCCGCCGCGTGTCGGGTCGAGCAGTTTGGCCACCGTGTGGCCAGGGTTGCGCAGGCCGATCACGCGGCGCACGTCGAGCAAACGTGCCAGCGGCGGGCACAGCGTCTCGGTCGCCATGAACACCGGTTCGTGGCGTGCCCAGGCGTGACCCAGGTCGGCAGCGCTGTGCGCCACCGGCAGCCCGAGGTCGTGGAAGATGTCGGCGGTGCTGACGCGACCCGGGCTGATGCCCGGGCCGTGTACCAACACCGCAATGTCGTGCTGGGCCAGCAGCAGGGCCAGCAGGGCAGTCAGGTTGGGCAGCTTGCGCGCGCCGTTGTACGAGGGCAGCAACACCACCGGGCCGTTCGCGTGCGCGCCGGGCGGGATGGGAACGCAACGCTCTTGAGTGGCTTCCAGGAAACCCGCGAGCTCGTCGGTCGACTCGCCCTTGATGCGCATCGCGATACAGAAGGCACCGACTTCGAGATCGGTCACGCGGCCATCCAGCACCTGGCTCATCAGGTCGTAGGCCTGCGCCTGCGTCAGCGATCGCGCGCCTTCCTTGCCACGGCCGATTTCCTTGATGTAGGGTGCGATGCTCATGCGGATTCCAGTGTGCGGACGAACGCAATTTTCAGGCCTGTGTGCCTGGATGCCGAGATCATGCCGCCACGGGGTGCAGACGCACCATGCGCCTGAGTTCGGGCAGGCACGAGCCGCATTGGGTGCCGCAGCGCAATTGATCCTGCACTCGCATCAGTCGTTGCTCAGGCGAACCTTGCGCGCGTTCGAGTGCCGCTTCGATCTGGCTTTCGCTCACGTCGAAGCAACTGCACACCTGCGTGCCGCGCGCGGCCACTGCCAGCGGGGCCTTGGCACCGGGCACCAGCAGCAGCCGTCCATAGGCTTGGGTGGGCAGTTCGTCTTGCAAGAGGGTCTTGATCCAGGCTTCGGCGCTGATGTCGCCGGCCAGCAAGAAGCCTTCGAGGCTGGCGTCGGTGCCGCGTCGTTGCAGCCGCATGCTGCGCCGCTGGCCGCGCCGCTTGTCGGCGTAGTGCAGTACCTCGGCCCCGCCCAGGCCCAGCAGGCCCTCCAGCCGCAACAGCAATTCTTCAGGCGCAGCGTCGTGCGCGGCGGCGCGAAACAGCAGGCCGCTGCGTTCGCGGCCAAACGGCACGACAGACGCGAAGGCGAAGGCCGGCATCAGCTCGCGCAATTGCTCGCGTGCGAGCAGGGCCTTGTCTTCGGGCAGCCAGGCCACCGCCAGCAGCCGCCACGGCAACTCGGCTTTCAAAATCTTGACCGCTGCGTGCTTCAACTCGGGCTGCTTCGAAGTGGGGCAAAACGCCGATGCGGTGAGCGCATTCACGCCCGCCATGCGCTCGCCGGTGCTGCTGCTGCCCGACAAAAATTCTTCGCCCCAATGCATCGGCATGAACGCCTGCGCCGACGCGACCTGCGTGCTGGCGCGCACCGGCACCACGATGGAGCCGCGCCGCGAGGTGACGTACACCAGGTCGCCGTCGACAAGTTTCTGGCGTGCCATGTCCTGCGCGTGCATCTCGATCGACGGCTCGGGCACATGGCCGAACAGGCGACCCACCGTGCCGGTGCGGCTCATGCCGTGCCACTGGTCGCGCAGGCGGCCGGTGTTGAGCGAGAACGGGTAGCGCGCATCGCGCGGCTCGGCCACCTTGACGTAGCCGACGTCGGCAAAGCGTGCGCGACCGTCGAGCGTGGGGAAGACGGCGTCTTCGTACAGGCGTGCCTTGCCAGCGGACGCGCCTTGCGCGAACGGCCATTGCGCGGGTGCGGCGTCAAGCTGCGGGTAGCTCAGGCCGGTGATGTCCAGATCGCGCCCGCGCGTGCTTTCGCGGTGCTCGAGCCACACCGATTCGGGCGTGTCGTAGCTGAATATCGAGGGCTGATTCGGCCGCAGCCTGGCTTCGAGGCGGCGCGCGAAGTCGGTGGCGATGGACCAGTCGTGGCGCGCTTCACCGATGGCCGGCACGGCAGGCCGAACGCGGCTGATGCGGCGTTCGCTGTTGGTCACGGTGCCGTCTTTCTCGCCCCAGGTGGTGGCCGGCAGCAGCAGGTCGGCGTAGGCGCAGGTGGCGGTGTGGGCGTAGGCCTCTTGCACCACCACGAACTCGGCGCGTTGCAATGCGCGGCGCACGGTGGCCTGGTCGGGCATCGACTGCGCCGGGTTGGTGCAGGCAATCCACAGCGCCTTGATTTCACCGTCGGCCGTCGCCTCGAACATCTCGACCGCTGACTTGCCAGGCTTGGCCGGCACATCGGCAACACCCCACAGCGCGGCCACTTCGGCGCGGTGATCGGCGTTGCCCATGTCGCGGTGCGCGCTGAGCAAATTGGCCAGGCCGCCCACTTCGCGCCCGCCCATCGCGTTGGGTTGGCCGGTGAGCGAAAAAGGCCCCGCGCCGGGCTTGCCGATCTGCCCGGTGGCCAGGTGCAGGTTGATGAGTGCGGCGTTTTTCGCGGTGCCGCTGCTGCTCTGGTTCAAGCCCTGGCAGTACAGCGACAGGGTGGGGCCGCGTGCGAACCAGCGGGCCGCTTCAACGACGGCCTCTTCGCTCAGGCCGCACAGCGCCGCCACCGCCTTGGGTGTGTCTTCACGCACGCGCTGGCGCAGCGCTTCGAAGCCATTCGTGTGGGCGGCAATGTAGGCGTTGTCGACCAGGCCCTCCCACAGCATGACGTGCAGCATGCCGTTGAACAGGGCCACGTCGGTGCCGGGCAGGATCTGCAAAAACAAGTCCGCCGCGTCGGCCGTCTCGGTGCGGCGCGGGTCGGCCACGATGATCTTCAGATCCGGGTTGGCGCGCTTCGCGTCTTCGATGCGCCTGTACAAGATCGGGTGCGCAAAGGCGGTGTTCGAGCCGGCGATGAACAGCGTGCCGGCCAGCGCCAGATCGTCGTAGCAGGCGGGCGGCGCGTCGGCTCCCAGCGTGAGCTTGTAGCCGGCCACCGCGCTGCTCATGCACAGGCGCGAATTGGTGTCGACGTTGTTGGTGCCGATCAGGCCCTTGGCGAGTTTGTTGAAGACGTAGTAGTCCTCGGTCAGCAACTGGCCCGAGAGGTAAAAGCCCACGGCGTCGGGGCCATGCTCGCGCACGATGTTGTGGAACTTTTCTGTCGCGATGTCGAGCGCGGCGTCCCAGCTCAGGGGCTGCGGCTTGTCGCCGCGCTTCATGCGCTGTTGCGGTTGCAGCAGGCGCGTCTGCAGGGCAATCACGCTGCTCGCGGTGTGGTGCAGCGTGCTGCCCTTGGTGCACAGCCGGCCGAAGTTGGCCGGGTGGACGGGGTCGCCGCGCACGCCAGTGATGTGACGACCGGTCGATTCGATGATCACGCCGCAGCCGACGCCGCAGTAGGGGCA
>JAYVCL010000267.1:0-13280 GCA_043749975.1 Burkholderiales bacterium | reverse complement strand
TGCGCTCGAGCGCTTCACCGCGACCATCAAGGCACATCAGGGGCGCGTGCTGCAGTACGCCGGCGACAGCATGCTTGCCGTCTTCGGTGCCGAGGGCGCACACGAAGACGACCCCGAGCGCGCCGTGCGCGCCGGGCTCGCGGTGCTCGAAGCAGCCAAGCTCGTGGCAACCGAGGTGCGCCAGCGCCATGGGCACGAGGATTTCAACGTCCGTGTGGGCATCAGCACCGGTGCCGTTTTACTGGGCGGCGGCGTCGATGAAGAAAACAGCGTGCGCGGCATCACCGTCAACACGGCTGCGCGCATGGAGCAAACCGCGCCCGTGGGCGGGCTGCGAATCAGCTTTGACACCTACCGGCATGTGCGGGGCGTGTTCGACGTCGTCGAGCAGCCCCCGCTGCTCGTCAAAGGCCGTGACGAGCCGCTGACCACTTACCTGGTGCTGCGGGCCAAGCCCCGCGCGTTCCGCGTCACCACCCGCGGGATCGAGGGCATCGAAACACGCATGGTCGGTCGCGATGCCGAGCTGGAACAACTGCAGGACGCGTTCCGATCCGTCTATCAACTGCACAAGCTGGTTGCCGTGGTGGTGGTGGCGGAAGCGGGCATCGGCAAAAGCCGCCTGCTCTACGAATTCGAAAACTGGGCCGAGTCGCGGCCCGAGCTGTACTTCGTTTTTCGCGGGCGCGCCCAACCGCTCGACGAACAGCAACCTTACGGCCTGCTGCGCGACGTGTTGGCGTGGCGGCTGCAGATTGCCGACAGCGACGACGCCGACACCGCGCGCCGCAAGCTCGTCGACGGCATCGCCCCGCTGCTCGGGGACGACGGTGAAGCACAGGCCCATGTGCTCGGCCACCTGATCGGGCTCGACTTTTCGTCCAGCCCGCACGTGCGCGGCTTGCTCGACGACGCCAAACAACTGCGCAACCGCGCCTTCCACGCGGCGGCGCAAACGGTGCGCCGCATGACCGAGCACGAATCGCACCCCGCGATGGTCGTTCTGGACGATCTTCATTGGGCCGATGAGGGTTCGCTCGACTTCATCAACTACCTGTTGCAGGTCAGCCATGACGTGCCGGTTTTTCTTCTGTGCCTGACGCGGCCCAGCCTGTTCGAGCGGCGCAGCAGTTGGGCCAGCGTCGAGTCGGCCTACACCCGAATCGACCTGCAGCCGTTGGACAAACGCGCCAGTCGCGAGCTGACGCTCGAACTGCTGCAGCGGCTGGACACGGTGCCCACCGCACTGCGCGATCTGGTCACCTCGGCGGCCGAGGGCAACCCGTTCTACATGGAAGAACTGGTGAAGATGCTGGTCGATGACGGCGCGATCGTCGCCGGCCCGCAGCGTTGGAAGGTGGTGCCGGACAAGCTGGTCTCGGCCCATGTCCCGCCCACCTTGACCGGCGTGCTTCAGGCGCGTTTGGACAGCCTGCCTGCGGCCGAGAAGCTGGCCTTGCAGCAGGCTGCCGTCGTCGGCTTCGTGTTCTGGGACAAAGCGCTGGCGGCCCTGGATGCGCACTCGGTCGACGTGCTGGGCTCGCTGGTCAAGCGCGAACTCGCGCATCCGAGCGACTCGCACACCTTCGACGGGCTGCGCGAGTACGTCTTCCGGCATCAAATCCTGCACCAGGTGGCCTACGAAAGCGTGCTCAAGCGCGAGCGGCGCGAATACCATGCGCGCGTCGCCGCGTGGCTGGCCGAAATGGGCGGCGACCGTGCCGGTGAAATCCTGGGGCTGACCGCCGAGCATTTCGAGCGTGCAGGCGACGCAGTCCGCGCCTGCGAATTTTTTTGCCGCGCCGCCGAGTACGCCGCCGCGCGTTACGCCAACGATGCCATGCTGGCCCACACCGCGCGTGCGTTGGCGCTGGCTGGCGAACAAGATCACGTCACGCGCTGGCGGCTGCTGGTGGTGCGCGAAAAGTACCTTCGGTTCCAGGACAACCAGGCGGCGCACGCGGCCGACCTCGAAGCCCTGGAGCAACTCGCCAACGCGCTCGGAGACGATGCCCGCCGATCCGAGGCAGCCCTGTGCCGTGCCAGCACGCTCAACTCCAGCGGCGAATATGTGGCCGCCGAAGCCCATGCGCGCGAAGCGCTCGAACTGGCCGGCCGTGCCGGGGCGCACGCGCTGGCGGTTCAGGTGAGCTGCACGCTGGCCGAGGCGCTGATCCGGCAGGGGCTGTATGCAGCCGCACAGCAGGTGGTCGACGAACAACTGCTGCATGTACGGCGCAGCAGCAATGCCAGCGGCGAAAGTGCGCTGCTGCTGGTGGTGGGATTGATCGCCATGGAGCGCGGCGACTTGATGGTGGGCGCGCAATCGTTCGAGAAGAGCCTGCAAATGGACCGCACCAGCGGCAATTTGCGCCATCAAAGCCTGGAGCTGAACAACCTCGGTGCGATCTATTCGCTGCTGGGCAACTACGCGCAGGCTCGGCGCCACCTCGACGACGGGCTGCGCGTTTCGCGCGATGCCGGCCGGCGCGATCTCGAAGCCTCGATGCTGGTGAACCTGGCTTCGGTGGCCAACCTGCAGGGCGACGACGCCAGCACGCTGGCCTATGCCAACAAGGCCCACGAAGTGGCTGCGGCGTGCGGCCAGCGAGACCTGGCCGCCTACGCGCGGCTTGTCGGCGGGCATGCTGAACTGGCGCTGGGCCGCTTCGCGTTCGCCGCGCAGGCTTACGGCCAGTCGCGCGACTTGCTGCTCGAACTGCAGATGCGCCGCCAACAGGTGCTCGACCCGGTCGCTGGCCTGGCGCGCGTCGCGCTGGCGCAGAACGATGTGCCGGCTGCGCTCGAACAAGTGGAATTGATCCTGGCGCACATGGCGGCGGGCGGTAACTTCGACGGCACCGAAGAGCCGCTGCGGCTTCCGCTGACCTGCTTCAAGGTGTTGCAAGCGGCCCGTGATTCGCGTGCGAACGAGGTGCTCGCGAACGCCTACGCAGAACTGATGAAACAGGCCGAACGCATCACCGACATGCCGGCGCGCCACGGCTTTTTGCACAACGTGCCGCACAACCGCGAAATCGTGGCGGCCTGGTCGCAGCGCGTCATCGCGCAACCTGCCTGACAAAATAGAACGATCGTTCTTTTTTTTCCCAGCCCCCGCTAAAATCAGTGTCAGTTCGTCCCCAGGAAGCGCCATGACCCCGCAAGCGATTGTTGAAAAATTCGGTCCGCGTGAAGCGATGGAATACGACGTGCTCGTCGTCGGCGCCGGCCCCGGCGGCCTGGCCGCCGCCATTCGCATCAAGCAACTGGCAGCCTCGCAGGGCAAGGAGGTGTCGGTGGTGGTGCTTGAAAAAGGCTCGGAGCCTGGCGCGCACATCTTGAGCGGCGCGGTGATGGACCCGATCGCGTTGACCGAGTTGTTTCCGAACTGGAAAGAAATGGGCGCGCCGTTGAACCAGCCGGTGACCAGCGACGACGTGTTCCTGCTGACCAAGACCAAAAGCCTGCGCACGCCGAACCTGCTGGTGCCCGACTGCATGCACAACGACGGCAACTACGTCATCAGCCTGGGCAACCTGGTGCGCTGGATGGCGCAGCAAGCCGAAGCGCTGGGGGTAGAAATATTCCCAGGTTTCGCGGCCGCCGAAGTGCTCTACAACGACGACGGATCGGTGCGCGGCGTGGCCACCGGCAACCTCGGGGTCGACAAGTCGGGCGAGCCCGGCGGCCACTTCCAGCTCGGCATGGAACTGCATGCCAAATACACCGTGTTTGCCGAAGGCGCGCGAGGCCACCTTGGCAAGCAACTGATCTCGAAATTCAAGCTCGATGCCGATCGCGAGCCGCAGAGCTTCGCCATCGGAGTCAAGGAGCTGTGGGAAGTCGACCCGGCCAAGGCGCAGCCCGGCAAGGTGGTGCACACCGCCGGCTGGCCGATGGACACGCAAACCTTCGGCGGCGGCTTTTTGTACCACCTGGAAGACAACAAGGTCACGCTGGGTTTTGTCATCGGGCTCGACTACGCCAACCCGTGGTTGAGCCCGTTCGAGGAAATGCAGCGCTGGAAAAAGCACCCCGTCGTGCTGGCCCACATCGAAGGCGGCAAGCGCATCGGCTACGGCGCGCGCGCCATCAACAACGGCGGGCTGGCGAGCATGCCCAAGACGGTGTTTCCCGGCGGCGCATTCATCGGCTGCGAAGCCGGCTACATGAACGCGTCGCGCATCAAGGGCAGCCACGCTGCCATCAAGACCGGCATGCTGGTGGCAGACGCCGCGTTCGATGCGGTGGTGGCGGGCCGCCAGCACGATGAACTGAGCGCCTATCCGGCCGCGTTCGAGAAGAGCTGGCTGCACGCCGAACTGCACCGCGCACGCAACTTCAAGCCGTGGTTCAAGAAGGGCTTCTACGTCGGCAGCGTCATGACCTTCATTGAGCAGTGGCTGCTGCCGCGGCTGGGCATCAAGAACGCGCCGTGGACGCTGCGCCGCACGACGCCCGACCACGCCACGCTGAAGCTGGCGGCCGACTGCCCGCAGATCGTCTACCCGAAGCCCGATGGCAAAATCAGCTTCGACCGGCTCAGTTCGGTCTTTGTCTCGAACACCAACCACGAAGAGCAGCAGCCAGCGCATCTGACGCTGAAAGATGCCAGCGTGCCGGTCGCCATCAACCTGGCGAAGTACGCTGGGCCCGAGGCGCGCTACTGCCCGGCCGGCGTGTACGAGTACGTCAAGAACGCCGACGACACGGACCGGCTGCAAATCAACGCGCAGAACTGCGTGCACTGCAAGACCTGCGACATCAAAGACCCGACGCAAAACATCGTCTGGGTCACGCCCGAGGGCGGCGGCGGACCGAACTATTCGGGGATGTGAGGCCTGGGTGCGTCAAGCAGGTTTCGCTGCGGCCTTGCGCACCAGGCCTTCGATGGCCAGCACATAGCCGTCCACGCCGAAGCCGACCACGATGCCTGCGGCGGCTGGCGAGATCCAGGAGTGACGGCGGAACCCCTCGCGTGCGTGCACGTTCGAGATGTGGACCTCGATCACCGGCAGCGGGGCGACTGCCTTGACGGCGTCGTGCAGCGCCAGCGAGGTGTGGGTGTAGGCACCAGCGTTGAACACCACGCCCAACAGTTCGCCGCTGCGAAACTGCTCGCCCGCCGCATGCAGCCTGTCGATCAACGCACCCTCGTGGTTGCTTTGATGGCACTCGACCGCGCAGCCCAGTCGCAGGCCTGCAGCCACACACATCGCCTCGACATCGGCCAGCGTGGCGTGGCCGTACTGAGCCGGTTCGCGTTGGCCGAGCAGGTTCAGGTTCGGGCCATTGAGGATGAGGATTTTCATGATTCGGTTCCGGTCTCGCTGAGGGGGTTCGGTGCGGCCTTCAGCGTCCCGAAAACTGCGGCTCGCGCTTGTGCAAAAAAGCCTGCACACCTTCACTGAAGGTCGGCCGGTCCAGCAGCTCGCGCTGGCGCGAAGCTTCATAGTGCAGTTGCTCAGCCAGGTTGCTGCGTTCCGAATGGTCATACGCGGCGCGCGCCTCGACCACCCCGTGGGCAGGCAAAGCCGCCAGTCGGCGCGCAAGCGCCATCGACTCGGCATCCAGCGCAGCGTCGTCCACGCAAGCCCACACCAGGCCCCACTGCGCCGCCTGTTCCGCACTCAGGCGGTCGCCGAGCAAGCTCAGCGCCATGGCACGCGAGCGGCCGACCAGGCGCGGCAAAAACCAGGTGACGCCCAGGTCGGGCACGATGCCGAGCTTCGGAATGAACGGCAGATAGAAATAGGCCGAGCGGGCCGCGATCAGCACATCACCCGCCAGCGCCAGGCCCGCCCCGGCGCCCGCCGCAGCGCCGTTCAGCGCCACCAGCACCGGCACAGGCAGCGCGCGCAAGGCCAGGATCAGCGGGTTCGACACAGCCAGCATCGCGTCAGCGGTGTGCTGCCCCAGGCTGCGGCCACCGGCGCCATCGGCTCCCAGCCCACCCAGGTCGGCACCGACACAAAACGCGCGGCCCGCACCGGTCAGACGCAGGGCTCGAACGCTTGTGTCTTGCGCGACCGAATCGAGCGCCTGGATCACCTCACGTTGCAGACTTTCGCTGAGTGCGTTCAAGCGCTCAGGCATGTTCAGCGTCAGCGTGGCCACGCCTTCGTCCAGCGCCAGGGTGATGTCCGCAAACCGCATGCTCACAGCCGCTCGACGATGGTCACGTTGGCCATGCCGCCGCCTTCGCACATGGTCTGCAAGCCGTAGCGCTTGCCGCGCTGTTTCAGCGCATGCAGCAGCGTCGTCATCAGTTTGGTGCCCGACGCGCCCAACGGGTGGCCAAGCGCAATCGCGCCGCCGTTCACGTTCAGCCGCGCCGGGTCGGCACCGCTGGCTTTCAGCCATGCCATCGGCACCGAGGCGAAGGCTTCATTGACTTCGAACAGGTCGATGTCGGCAATGCGCATGCCGGCCTTCTTCAGTGCGCGCTCGGTCGCGGGCAGCGGCGCTTCCAGCATGATCACCGGGTCGTGCCCCAGCACCGACATGTGGTGCACGCGCGCCAGCGGCTGCACGCCCAGCAGCTTCAAGCCGCGCTCGCTGACGAGCATCACGCCACTCGCGCCGTCACACACCTGGCTGGCGTTGGCGGCCGTCACACTGCCGCCCTCTTGCAGCAGCTTGACGGCGCGAATGCCGTCCAGCGTGGCGTTGAAACGGATGCCTTCGTCGACGCGGTGCATTTCGCCGCTCGACGTGCCGTCGGCCATGCGCACCTCGACGGGCACGATCTCATCGGCGAATGCGCCGGCCTGGGTGGCAGCCATCGCGCGCTGGTGGCTGGCGAACGCGTATTCGTCGAGCTGGTCTTTGCTCAGGCCGTACTTCGTGGCCATCATCTCGGCCCCCATGAACTGGCTGAAAACGATGTTCGGGTAGCGCGCCTGAATCACCAGGCTCATGTAGAAACCGAAACCGTGCTTTTGCGGCAGCGAACTGGGCATGCCCATCGGCACGCGGGTCATGCTCTCGACGCCCGCCGCGATCACCACGTCCATCTGGCCCGACATCACCGCTTGCGCGGCAAAGTGCAGCGCCTGTTGCGACGACCCGCACTGGCGGTCGATCGACGTGCCCGGCACCGACTCCGGCAAGCGCGAAGCCAGCACCGCATTGCGCGCCACGTTCACGCCCTGCTCGCCGGCCTGGTCGACGCAGCCCATGATCACGTCTTCGACCAGCGCCGGATCGGCACCCGTGCGGTCGACCAGCGCGTTCAGTATTTGTGCGCCCAGATCGACCGGGTGCCAGCCGGCCAGACGGCCACCTTTCTTGCCGCCTGCGGTGCGGGCTGCCGCGACGATGAATGCTTCAGCCATGCTGTCTCCCTGGTGTTGATTGTTGCGATGCCGCCGCAGATCGGTCTGCGAAGCCTCCAGTATCATTTTGAGCCCGGCCCGTCCCGACGTTGTCGTTCACTGCTGAAGCCATGCCCAACGACACCGATCTTGCCCACCACACGCCGATGATGCAGCAGTACCTGCGCATCAAGGCCGATTTCCCCGACACGCTCGTGTTCTACCGCATGGGCGATTTCTACGAGCTGTTTTTCGACGACGCGCGCAAGGCGAATCGCCTGCTCGACATCACGCTGACCAGCCGCGGGCACAGCGGCGGCGAACCGATTGCGATGGCCGGCGTGCCGGTGCATTCGCTGGACAACTACTTGGCCAGACTCATCAAGCTGGGCGAGCCGGTGGCCATCTGCGAACAGGTCGGCGACGTGGCCACGGCCAAGGGCCCGGTGGAGCGCAAGGTGGTGCGGGTGGTCACGCCCGGCACCGTGACAGACACCGAGTTGCTGACTGAGAAAAGCGACGCCCTGCTGCTGGCCGTGGCCACACGCTCACAGCGCGGCACCATCACGCATGGGCTGGCGTGGCTGGGTTTGACGCAAGGGCAAATCGGCCTGACCGAATGCACCGAGCGCGAACTGGCGGGTTGGCTGGCGCGCTTGAATGCGGCCGAAGTGTTGGTCGACCGCGAGCACGTTCCGGCGGCGTTGACGCAAGCGAAGATCGCCATCACGCACCGCCCGGCGTGGCAGTTCGATGCCGCGCTCGGCCAGCGCAAGCTGTGCGAGCAGTTGCGTGTGGCCAGCCTGGCCGGCTTCAACGCGCAAGACATGGGCACGGCACACGCCGCCGCCGCTGCGTTGCTGAGTTATGCCGAGCACACGCAAGGCCAGGCGCTGGCGCACGTGCGCACGCTCGAAGTCGAGCGCGCTACCGACCTGCTCGACCTGCCGCCCACCACCCACCGCAACCTCGATCTCACGCAGACGCTGCGCGGCGAAGACGCGCCCACCCTGCTGTCGCTGCTGGACACCTGCCGCACCGGCATGGGCAGCCGCGTGCTGCGCCATTGGCTGACGCACCCGCTGCGCGCGCGCACGGTCGCCACACAGCGGCACGACGCGATCGAGGCCTTGATGGCCGATGGCGTCCAAACACTGCGCGACGCGCTGCGCGGCGTCAGTGATGTCGAACGCATCACCGCGCGCATCGCCCTGCGCCAGGTGCGGCCGCGCGAACTGACGAGCCTGCGCAGCACGCTGGCCGCGCTGCCCGCGTTGCGAAAATGGGTGCCTCACGGCCAGGCGCTGCTGCTCGACATGCTGGCCGAAGCCTTGAGCCCGTCGAGCGACATCGAATCGCTGTTGAGCGCGGCGATTGCCGACGAACCCGCCGTGTTGCTGCGCGACGGCGGCGTGATCGCCGGCGGCTTCGATGCTCAGCTCGACGAGCTGCGGGGCATCACGCAAAACTGCGATGCCTTCCTGCTCGACCTGGAGTCGCGCGAACGCACGCGCAGCGGCATCGCCAACCTGCGGGTGCAGTTCAACAAGGTGCACGGCTTCTACATCGAGGTCACACAGAGCCAGGTGGCCAAGGTGCCAGCCGACTACCAGCGCCGCCAGACCTTGAAGAACGCCGAGCGCTTCATCACACCGGAACTGAAAGCCTTCGAGGACAAGGCACTGTCGGCACAAGACCGCTCACTGGCGCGCGAAAAGTTGCTGTACGAGCAAGTGGTGGATCAATTGCTGAGCCACCTTGAAGCGCTGGCCGGTTTGGCCCGCGCGCTGGCCAGCCTGGACGCCTTGGCCGCGCTGGCCGAGCGCGCGGCCACGCTCAACTGGTGCCGGCCGCAATTCGTCAAAGAGCCGTGCATCGCCATCGAAGCGGGCCGCCACCCGGTGGTGGAAGCGCGCCTGCAAGAAACCAGTGCCGGCAACTTCATGGCCAATGACTGCTGGCTCGACGCGTCGCGAAAAATGCTGGTCATCACCGGCCCCAACATGGGCGGCAAGAGCACCTTCATGCGGCAGGTGGCGCTGATCGCGCTGCTGGCCGCAATGGGTTCGTTCGTGCCCGCGAGCGCCTGCCGGCTCGGGCCGATGGACGCCGTCCACACCCGCATCGGCGCGGCCGACGATCTGGCCAATGCGCAGTCCACCTTCATGGTCGAGATGACCGAGGCCGCCGCCATATTGCACAGCGCCACCGAACAGTCGCTGGTGCTGATGGACGAGATCGGCCGCGGCACCTCGACCTTCGACGGGCTGGCCCTGGCGGGTGCCATCGCCAGCCACTTGCACGATCGCTGCCGCGCCTTCACGCTGTTTGCGACCCACTATTTCGAGCTGACGGCGTTCCCCGTCAAGCACGAGCGCGCCTTGAACGTGCATGTGTCGGCCGCAGAAACTCGCCAGAACGGTGTCGACGACATCGTCTTTTTGCACGACATCCAGCCCGGCCCGGCCAGCCGAAGTTACGGCGTGCAGGTGGCTCGGCTGGCGGGCATGCCGGCCAGCCTGGTGCGACAGGCGCGCGCCACCTTGGAGGCGCTTGAAACGCAGCAGCGGGCCGGTGACGCGCAGATCGACTTGTTTGCCACGCCGGCCGCAATGGATGTGCGCGAGCCGTCGGCCATCGACAACGCGCTGGCCGCAATCAACCCCGATATGCTGTCGCCCAAAGAAGCGCTCGACGCGCTGTACCGCCTCAAGCTCCTTTCGGACCCCAAGCCATGACCTATTGCGTGGGCATCAAACTCGATGCCGGCCTCGTCTTTTTGTCCGACTCGCGCACCAATGCCGGGCTGGACCAGATCAACACCTTTCGCAAGATGATGGTGTACGAGAAGCCGGGAGACCGCTTCATGGTGATGCTGTCGGCGGGCAACCTGTCGATCAGCCAGTCGGTGCGCGAGATCTTGCAGGTCGAGAAGATCGACAACGCCGCCGATGACGCAAACGCAACCCCGATCAGCATCTGGAATGCCAAAAGCATGTTCGACGCGGTGCGCGTGCTGGGCGCGGCGGTGCGCCGTGTGCGTGAGCAAGACGGGCCGTCGTTGCACGCGGCCGGCATCGACTTCAATGCGTCGATGATTTTTGGCGGCCAGATCGCGGGTGAAGCCATGCGGCTGTTCCTGGTCTATTCGGCCGGCAATTTCATCGAAGCCACGCGCGAGACCTGCTACTTTCAGGTGGGCGAATCCAAGTACGGCAAGCCGGTGCTCGACCGCATGATCACGCCGGCCACCCAACTGGACGAAGCCGCGAAATGCGCCCTGGTGTCGATGGACTCGACACTGAAATCAAACCTGTCGGTGGGGCTGCCGCTGGACCTGCTGGTGTACGAGCAAGGCGCGCTGGCGAGCGAGCAGATCGTCTGCATCGACGACCAGAACCCGTACTTCAGGATGATCCACGACACCTGGGGTCAGCGGCTGCGCCAGGTGTTCGAGTCCATCGACGACCCGCAGTGGGACGGCGGCGATGCGCAGCACCCGTTGCGCGTGGCGTCTGCCCGCTACGAGCCGATGCGCAAGATCACGCACCCGGGGGAGAAGATCGTGTGATGCATTCCGAGCCGTCTCGCAGCATCGTCTTCTCCCACGCCAACGGCTTCCCGGCCGACACCTATCGCAGCCTGTTTGAAGCGTGGCGAACGGCAGGCTACAAAGTTGCCGCAGTCGAAAAATTCGGCCACGACCCGTTGCACCCGCCCAGCAGCAACTGGCCGGGCCTGCGCAACGAGTTGATCCATCTCATCGAGCGTGAATGCACCGAGCCGGCGTTCCTGGTCGGCCATTCGCTGGGCGGTTATGTGAGCGTGCTGGCCGCAGCCCAGCGGCCCGACCTGGTGCGCGGCGTGGTGCTGGTCGACTCGCCCTTGCTGACCGGCCTGCTCGCGCGGGCGCTGCAACTGGCCAAGGCCACTGGAATCGGCGAACGCTTTTTTTCGCCTGGCCATGTCTCGAAGCGCCGCCGCCAGCACTGGCCGAGCACCGAGGCTGCGTTCAAGCACTTTGCGGACAAACCCATGTTCGCGCGCTGGCATCCCGAGGTGCTGCACGACTACATCGCCTGCGGCCTGGAGCCCGCGGCAAAGGGGCACACGCTGGCGTTTCGGCGTGACATCGAAACCGCCATCTACAACACCTTGCCGCACCACATGGGCCGCTTGCTGCGCGGCCACCCTTTGCAGTGTCCGATGGCTTTCATCGGCGGCACCCAATCGAACGAGGTGCGTCAGGTCGGCATGCGCGCCACGCAGCGGCTGACGCACGAACAGGTCTCCTGGATCGACGGATCGCATCTGTTTCCATTCGAGAAGCCGGCCGAAACAGCGGCAGAAGTGCTGCGCTGGCTGGCGCTGTTTTCGGCCCCGTCCACGCTCGGTACACGCGCAACCCCACACCTATAATCGCGCTTTACCACCAAGGCATTTGTGATCGCAAATGCGCAGCTCAAATGACCAAGTTCGTCTTTGTGACCGGCGGCGTGGTGTCCTCGCTGGGCAAGGGCATTGCGGCGGCTTCGCTCGCCGCCATCCTTGAGTCGCGCGGCCTCAAAGTCACCCTCATCAAGCTCGACCCCTACCTGAACGTCGACCCGGGCACGATGTCGCCGTTTCAGCACGGCGAGGTGTTCGTCACCGACGACGGCGCCGAAACCGACCTCGACCTCGGCCATTACGAGCGCTTCATCACCACCAAGATGAAGAAGTCGAACAACTTCACCACCGGCCAGATCTACAAGAGCGTGTTGGAGAAAGAGCGGCGCGGCGACTACCTCGGCAAGACCGTGCAGGTGATCCCGCATGTCACCAACGAAATTCAGGATTTCATCAAGCGCGGAGCAGGCATCGGCACCGACACCGCGGTCGATGTGGCCATCGTCGAGGTGGGCGGCACGGTGGGCGACATCGAGTCGCTGCCGTTCCTGGAAGCGGTGCGCCAGATGAGCCTGCGCATGGGCCAGAACAACAGCGCCTTCGTCCACCTGACCTACGTGCCGTGGATTGCCGCAGCCGGTGAATTGAAAACCAAACCCACGCAGCACACCGCGCAAAAACTGCGCGAAATCGGCATCCAGGCCGATGTGCTGCTGTGCCGCGCCGACCGCGCCATTCCCGACGAGGAACGCGAAAAGATTTCGCTGTTCACCAACGTGCCCGAATGGGGCGTGATATCGATGTGGGACGTGGACACCATCTACAAGGTGCCGCGCATGCTGCACGAGCAGGGCCTGGACGGGCTGATCTGCGACAAGCTTCGCATCAACACGCCGCCGGCCAACCTGAAGCGCTGGGATGCGCTGGTGCACGAGGTGGAGCATCCGCAGCGTGAAGTGCGCATCGCCATCAGCGGCAAATACACCGACTTGTCGGACTCGTACAAGTCGCTGAATGAGGCGCTGCGCCACGCCGGCATCCACAACCACGCGCGGATCAACATCGAATACGTCGACTCTGAAACGCTGACTGCGGCCAACGTGTCGCAACTCGAAGGCTTCGACGCGATTCTGGTGCCCGGCGGCTTCGGCAAGCGCGGTGTCGAGGGCAAGGTGCTGACGGCGCAGTTCGCGCGCGAGCACAAGCTGCCCTACCTCGGTATTTGCCTGGGCATGCAGGTGGCCACGATTGAATACGCGCGCCACAAGGCCGGCCTGGCAGACGCCAACAGCACCGAGTTCGAGCCCGCAACGCAGCACCCGGTGATTGCGTTGATCGAAGAATGGCAAGACGCCGACGGCTCGATCCAGAAGCGCGACGTCAACTCCAACCTCGGCGGCACCATGCGCCTGGGCGCGCAAAGCTCAGATGTCAAACCCGGCACCTTGGCGCACGAGATTTACGGCGACGTGGTGACCGAGCGGCATCGCCACCGCTACGAGGCCAACGTGCATTACCTGGATCAACTGAACCAGGCCGGGCTGGTGATCTCGGCCCTGACGCAGCGTGAAA
>JAYVCL010000266.1:0-19244 GCA_043749975.1 Burkholderiales bacterium | reverse complement strand
GCTTGAAGTTCTGTTCGGTGCGGCTGCCCCCAATCCCCAGCCCTTCCCCCAAAGGGGGAAGGGAGCCTTTCGCGTCGCGTTGCGACGGGTCTCATGATTGAAATCCAACTCGACGGTCACGCGGTGGAGGTGCCCGAGGGCAGCATGGTGATGCATGCCGCCGACAAGGCCGGCACCTACATCCCGCATTTCTGCTATCACAAGAAGCTGAGCATCGCGGCCAACTGCCGCATGTGCCTGGTCGACGTCGAGAAGGCACCGAAGCCGATGCCGGCTTGCGCCACGCCGGTCACGCAGGGCATGGTCGTTCGCACCAAGAGCGACAAGGCGCTGAAGGCCCAGCAGAGCGTGATGGAATTTCTGCTCATCAACCACCCGCTGGACTGCCCGATTTGCGACCAGGGCGGCGAATGCCAGTTACAAGACCTGGCGGTGGGTTACGGTGCCTCCGCCTCGCGTTACACCGAAGAGAAGCGCGTCGTCTTTCACAAGGATGTGGGGCCGCTGATTTCGATGCGCGAGATGAACCGCTGCATCCACTGCACCCGCTGCGTGCGCTTCGGCCAAGAGGTGGCCGGCGTGATGGAGCTGGGCATGATCCACCGCGGCGAGCATTCCGAGATCACCACCATCGTCGGCGACACGATCGACTCCGAGCTGTCGGGCAACATGATCGACATCTGCCCGGTCGGCGCGCTCACCAGCAAGCCGTTTCGCTACAGCGCGCGCACCTGGGAGCTGTCGCGCCGCAAGTCGGTCAGCCCGCACGACAGCACCGGTGCCAACTTGATCGTCCAGGTCAAGAACAACAAGGTGATGCGCGTTCTCCCGCTCGAGAACGAAGACGTGAATGAATGCTGGATCGCGGATCGTGATCGCTTCTCGTACGAAGCCGTCAACAGCGACGAGCGCTTGACCGCCCCGATGATCAAGCAGGGCGGTGAATGGAAGACGGTCGCCTGGACCACCGCACTCGACCACGTGTCGCGCAGCCTGAGCCAGATCAAGGCCGACCACGGCGCACACAGCATCGGCGCGTTGGGCTCCGCGCACAGCACGGTCGAGGAGTTGCAACTGCTGGCCAAGCTGGTGCGCGGCATCGGCAGCGAAAACATCGACCACCGCGTCCGGCACGCTGATTTCAGCGAACCCGGCGGCGTGGCCACCAGCGCGTCTTCGGCCCACTGGCTCGGCACGTCCATCGCCTCGCTGTCCAGCCTGCAGCGCGTGCTGGTGGTGGGCTCGTTCCTGCGCAAAGATCACCCGTTGTTCGCGCAGCGCCTTCGTCAAGCGGCGAAGAAGGGCGGCAAGGTGCACAGCCTGAACGCTGTTCATGACGACTGGTTGATGCCGATGGCCAGCACCTTCACCGCCGCCCCGAGCGGCTGGGTGGGCGCCTTGGCCGAAGTGGCCGCGGCCATCGGCGCGCAATCCGGTGTGGCTGCGCCGCTTGTCATCGAAGCTTCCGCGCTCGCGCAAGTCATCGCCGCGTCGTTGTTGAGCGGCGAACGCAAGGCCGTGTTGCTGGGCAACGCTGCTGCGCAGCATCCGCAGGCACGCCAACTGCTCGCGCTGGCGAACTGGATCGGCGAACACACCGGTGCCAGCGTCGGTTACTTGACCGAAGCCGCCAACACCGTGGGCGCACAACTCGTGGCTGCCATGCCACGCAACGGCGGATTCAACGCGGCTCAGATGCTGGGCGGCTCGCTCAAAGCCTGTCTGCTGCTGAACGTCGAACCGGCGTTCGATGCCGCCAATCCTGCCGCCGCACTCTCAGCCTTGCAGTTGGCCGACATGGTGGTCGCGCTGACCCCGTTCAAGACCGCTGCGTTGGATTGCGCCGACGTGCTGCTGCCCATCGCGCCGTTCACCGAGACCTCGGGCACCTTCGTGAACGCCGAAGGGCGCGTTCAGAGTTTCCATGGCGTCGTGAAGCCGCTGGGCGAAACGCGACCGGCCTGGAAAGTCCTGCGCGTGCTGGGCAACATGCTGAACGTGCAGGGCTTCGATTTCGAGACTTCGGAAGATGTGCGCGCCGAAGCGCTGGGTGATGTCACGAGCTTCGCCAATCGGTTGAGCAACGCCTGCGCTGCAGTGGCAACGCACAGCGCTGCCGCATCGGGACTGGAGCGCATTGCCGACGTGCCCATCTACGCAACCGACGCGCTCGTGCGTCGCGCCGACGCGTTGCAGCACACCGCCGATGCGACCGCGCCGGTGGCGAGTGTCTCGACCGCACTGTGGGATCAACTCGGCCTGGTGCAAGGCGCGTCGGTGCGCATCAGCCAAGGCAGCGCACACGCCGTGCTGCCAGTGCGTCTCGATGCCACGCTGGCCGCAACCGCAGTGCGCGTGCCGGCGGGTCATGCTGCCACCGCATCGTTGGGTGCCATGTTCGGCCCTCTCACTGTCGAGAAGGCCTGATCGATGCTCGACACCGTCACCTCAACCGGAAGCGCGCTGCTCGGCGGTGCCTGGCCTGTCGTCTGGACGCTGGTCAAGATCGTCGCGCTGATCATTCCGCTGATGCTGTGCGTGGCCTACCTCACGCTGTGGGAACGCAAGGCCATCGGCTGGTCGCAGATTCGCCCGGGGCCGAACCGGGTCGGTCCGCTCGGCCTTCTGCAGCCGATTGCCGACGCAGTGAAGCTGATCTTCAAAGAGATCATCGTTCCAACGGCGGCCAACAAGAGGCTGTTCTTCCTCGCCCCGGTGATGACCATCATGCCGGCGCTGGCCGCGTGGGCGGTCATTCCGTTCGGCCCCGAAGTGGCGCTGGCCAACATCAATGCCGGGTTGCTGTTCGTGATGGCCATCACTTCGCTCGAGGTCTACGGCGTGATCATTGCCGGCTGGGCCTCGAACTCGAAGTACGCCTTTCTCGGCGCTTTGCGCGCATCGGCTCAAATGGTGAGCTACGAGATCGCGATGGGCTTCGCGTTGGTGGTGGTGCTGATGGTCACTGGCAGCATGAACCTGAGCGACGTGGTGCTGGGCCAGGGCAAGGGCCGCTTCGCGGACATGGGCCTGAGCGTGTTCTCGTGGAACTGGTTGCCGCTGCTGCCGATCTTCGTCGTCTACTTCATCTCGGGCCTGGCCGAAACCAACCGCCATCCGTTCGACGTGGTCGAGGGCGAGTCCGAGATCGTGGCCGGCCACATGGTCGAATATTCAGGCATGGCCTTCGCGATGTTCTTCCTCGCCGAATACGCCAACATGATCCTCATCTCCACGCTGGCCGTGCTGATGTTCCTGGGCGGTTGGCTGCCGCCCATCGACAGTGTGCTGACGAATGCCATCCCGGGCTGGATCTGGATGGCCCTGAAGACGTTCGTGGTGGTCACGATGTTCCTGTGGGTGCGGGCCAGCTTTCCGCGCTTTCGTTATGACCAGATCATGCGTCTGGGCTGGAAGATCTTCATCCCCGTCACCCTCGTGTGGCTGGTGGTCGTGGGGCTGTGGATTCAGTCGCCCTGGAACATCTGGAAATAGAACGGAAGGAACTCACCATGGCTGCAGTCGCTTCCATCAAAGACATGTTGTCGAGCTTTTTGTTGCTCGAACTTTTCAAGGGCATGGCCCTGACCGGCCGGCACTTCTGGTCGCGCAAGATCACGGTGCAATTTCCTGAAGAGAAAACCCCGCAAAGCCCGCGCTTTCGGGGCTTGCACGCGCTGCGTCGGTACGAGAACGGCGAAGAGCGCTGCATCGCCTGCAAGCTGTGCGAAGCGGTGTGTCCGGCGCTGGCGATCACCATCGAATCCGAAGTGCGCGACGACGGCTCGCGCCGCACCACGCGCTACGACATCGATCTGACCAAGTGCATCTTTTGCGGTTTCTGTGAAGAGAGCTGCCCGGTGGACTCCATCGTCGAGACGCACATTTTTGAGTACCACGGCGAAAAGCGCGGCGACCTGTACTTCACCAAAGACATGCTGCTGGCGGTAGGCGACCGCTACGAAAAAGAAATTGCCGCCAACCTGGAGGCCGACGCCCGCTACCGCTGAGCCCGCTGAATCTGGCTTGGCGCTGCCAGACCGCGAGGTCGGGCGCAGCGGCGTTGGAAAAAAAACATGAACACGATGACCGCGCTCTTCTACGCCTTTTCGGCCGTGCTTCTGTTCGCGGCGTTCCGCGTCATCACCGCACGCACGCCGGTGTATGCCGCGCTGTACCTGGTGCTGGCCTTCTTCTCGGCCGCGTGCGTTTGGATCTTGCTGCGCGCCGAGTTTCTGGCCATCTCGCTGGTGCTGGTTTATGTGGGCGCGGTGATGGTGCTGTTCCTGTTCGTCGTGATGATGCTGGACATCAATGTCGATTCCCTGCGTGAAGGCTTCTGGACTCACTTTCCGGTGGCCGGGCTGGTGGGCGTGGTCATCGCACTCGAGATGGCGGCCGTGTTGCTGGGCGGCTTTCGCCTGACCGAGGTTCCGGTCGCTGACGCCGCCGCGCTGAAGCTGGGCAACACCAAGCTGCTGGGCATCGAGGTGTACACCCGCTATCTGTACCCGCTGCAGATTGCGGCGGTGCTGTTGCTGGTGGCGATCATCGCGGCCATCGCGCTGACCTTGCGCAAACGCAAGGACTCGAAGTACGTGAACCCTGCCGACCAGGTGCGGGTGCGTGCGGCTGACCGGGTGCGCATCGTCAAGATGGCACCCACGGTTGAAGGCCGGAGTGGAGACAAACCATGACGGCATTCGCGTTGGGCCCGATCACGCTGGGTCACTACCTGTCGCTGGGTGCGATTCTGTTTGCGCTGTCGGTGATCGGCATTTTCCTGAACCGCAAGAACCTGATCGTGCTGCTGATGGCGATCGAGCTGATGCTGTTGGCGGTGAACCTGAATTTCGTCGCGTTCTCGCACTACCTGGGCGATATGGCGGGCCAGGTGTTCGTATTTTTTATCCTCACCGTCGCCGCCGCCGAATCGGCCATCGGCCTGGCGATTTTGGTGGTGCTGTTTCGCAACCGCGCTTCGATCAACGTGGACGAGCTCGACGCCTTGAAGGGTTGAGGCGCAAATCATGTCAGCTCAACTCTCCCAAAACATGCTGCTCGCAGCGCCGCTGGCACCGCTGGCCGGTGCCATCGCGGCTGGCCTGTTCGGCAAGGCCATCGGCCGGCGTGGCGCGCACTGGGTCACCTGCATCGGTGTGGCGATCTCGTTGGCGATCTCGGTGCAAACCTTGCTCGCGGTGCTCGACGGTGCCCGCTTCAACGCCACCGTCTACGAGTGGATGCAGCTCGGCGGCCTGAAGATGGAAATCGGCTTTCTGGTCGACGGCCTTACCGCGATGATGATGTGCGTGGTCAGCTTCGTCTCGCTGATGGTGCACGTCTACACCATCGGCTACATGGCCGAAGAAGACGGCTACCAGCGCTTTTTCAGCTACATCTCGCTGTTCACTTTTTCGATGTTGATGCTGGTGATGAGCAACAACATGCTGCAACTTTTTTTCGGCTGGGAAGCGGTGGGTTTGGTGTCGTACCTGCTGATCGGTTTTTACTACAGCAAGCCGTCGGCGATTGCCGCCAACATGAAGGCCTTCATCGTCAACCGGGTCGGCGACTTCGGCTTCATCCTCGGCATCGGCCTGCTGGTGGCCCATGGCGGCACGCTCAACTACAGCGAGGCGTTTGCGAAGGCCCCTGAGTTGGCCGCGCTCACACTTCCCGGCACCGACTGGATGCTGATCACCGTGGCCTGCATCTGCCTGTTCATCGGTGCCATGGGCAAGAGCGCGCAGTTCCCGCTGCATGTGTGGCTGCCCGATTCGATGGAAGGGCCCACGCCCATCTCGGCGCTGATCCACGCGGCCACCATGGTCACGGCTGGCATCTTCATGGTGGCGCGCATGTCGCCGTTGTTCGAGTTGTCGGACACAGCCCTGAGCTTTGTCATGGTGATCGGTGCCATCACGGCGCTGTTCATGGGCTTTCTGGGCATCGTTCAGAACGACATCAAGCGCGTGGTGGCGTATTCAACGCTGTCTCAACTCGGCTACATGACGGTGGCGTTGGGCGCGTCGGCGTATTCGGTGGCGGTGTTCCACTTGATGACGCATGCCTTCTTCAAGGCGCTGCTGTTTTTGGCGGCGGGCTCGGTGATCATCGGCATGCACCACGACCAGGACATCCGCAACATGGGCGGCCTGCGCAAGCACATGCCCATCACCTGGATCACCGCGCTGCTGGGTTCGCTGGCGCTGATCGGCACGCCGCTGTTCGCCGGCTTCTACAGCAAGGACAGCATCATCGAAGCCGTGCACGCCAGCCACCTGTGGGGTTCGGGGTTCGCGTACTTCGCGGTCATCGTCGGCGTGTTCGTGACAGCGTTCTATTCGTTTCGCATGTACTTCCTGGTGTTTCACGGCCAAGAGCGGTTTCATCACAAACCTTTTCCTGGGGAAGATGACCATCACGACAATCACGACAATCACGACGATCACGACGATCACGACGATCACGACGATCACGGCGATCACGGCACAGCAGCGCCTCACGCGCCGCACGAATCCCCGTGGGTTGTCACCGTGCCGCTGGTGTTGCTGGCGATCCCTTCGGTCGTCATCGGCTTCATGACCATCGCCCCGATGCTCTACGGCGACTTCTTCAAAGACTCGATCATCGTCAACCTCGAACGGCATCCCGCAATGGAAGAGCTGGCCCAGGAGTTTCATGGTGCCGCCGCCATGGCCCTGCACGGGTTGACGCAATTGCCCTTCTGGCTCGCGCTGTCGGGCGTGCTGCTGGCCTACGTGTTCTATCTGGTGAAGCCCGAAATTCCGCAGGCCATCAAGGCGCGCTTCAGCTTCGTCAACCGCGTGCTCGAGAACAAGTATTACTTCGACTGGTTCAACGAAAACGTTCTGGCCGCAGGTGCCAGGATGATCGGCATCGGCCTGTGGAAGGGTGGTGATGTCGGGCTGATCGACGGTGCCGTGATCAACGGATCGGCACGCCTGGTCGGCAGCCTGTCATCGGTGGTGCGCAGGGTCCAGACCGGTTATTTGTATTGGTACGCGCTGGTGATGATCCTGGGCGTCATGGGCTTGATGACGTGGCAGTTGTGGCCCTACCTGGGCGGCTTGACGGGACGCTGATGAACGAGATCGACGCCACACCGGCGATGCCTTGCCAGGCACGGAGAACAAGAACATGGGTTTGTTGAGCCTCGCCATCTGGCTGCCAATTTTGTCTGGGGCCTTGCTGCTGGCCGTGGGCCGTGACGATCAGGCCGCCGCCGTGCGCTGGATTGCGCTGGTGGCCGCCATCGCCAGCTTCGTGGTCACACTGCCGTTGATCACCGGCTTCGATGTGTCCACGGCCGCCATGCAGTACACGGAGAATCTGGCCTGGATCGAGCGCTTCAACGTGCGCTACCGGCTCGGTGTGGACGGCTTGTCGGTGTGGTTCGTGCTGCTCACGTCCTTCATCACCATCATCGTCGTGATCTCGGCGTGGCAAGTGATCACCGAGCGCGTCAACCAGTACATGGGTGCGTTCCTGATCTTGTCGGGCATTATGGTGGGCGTTTTCTCGTCGCTCGACGGCCTGTTGTTCTACGTGTTCTTCGAGGCCACGCTGATCCCGATGTACATCATCATCGGCGTTTGGGGCGGGCCGAATCGCGTCTACGCAGCGTTCAAGTTTTTTCTGTACACGCTGGCTGGCTCGCTGCTGATGCTGGTCGCGCTGATCTACCTTTACTACAAGTCGGGCGGCAGCTTCGACATCCTGGCCTGGCACCGCTTGCCTTTGCCAATGGCCACGCAAACGCTGTTGTTCTTCGCTTTCTTCGCCGCCTTCGCCGTCAAGGTGCCGATGTGGCCGGTCCACACCTGGCTGCCCGACGCCCACGTCGAGGCGCCCACCGGCGGCTCGGTGGTGCTGGCCGCCATCATGCTCAAGCTCGGTGCCTACGGTTTCCTGCGCTTCTCGTTGCCGATTGCACCCGACGCGGCGCACGAATGGGCCTGGTTCATCATCATGTTGTCGCTGATCGCGGTGATCTACATCGGCCTGGTGGCTCTGGTGCAGCAAGACATGAAGAAGCTGGTGGCCTACTCCTCGATCGCTCACATGGGTTTCGCGACGCTGGGCTTTTTCATCTTCAACGAACTCGGCACCTCGGGCGGCGTGGTGCAAATGATTTCGCACGGCTTCGTGTCGGCGGCCATGTTCCTGTGCATCGGCGTCTTGTACGACCGGGTTCATTCGCGTGAGATCGCCAGCTACGGCGGCGTGGTGCAAACCATGCCCACCTTCACCGCCTTCGCCGTGTTCTTCGCGATGGCCAATTGCGGCCTGCCGGGCACGGCCGGTTTCGTCGGTGAGTGGATGGTGATTCTGGGTGCGGTGCAGGCGAACTTCTGGCTTGGCATGCTGGCCGCCACGGCCTTGATTTCGGGCGCGGCTTACACGTTGTGGATGGTCAAGCGGGTGTACTTCGGCCCGGTCGCGAACGACGAGGTTCGCGCGCTGAGCGACATCAACCCGCGCGAGACGCTGATGCTAGCGCTGCTGGCCATCGCCGTGCTCTGGATGGGCGTGTACCCCAAGCCCTTCACCGACACCATGCACGTGTCCGTCACCGAACTGCTCAAGCATGTGTCGGTGTCGAAGCTGAACTGACAACCATGAACAACATGAACTGGCTGGCCGTCTGCCCCGAGGTGGTGTTGCTGTGCATGGCGCTGGTGGTCACCATGGTCGACTTGTGGGTCACGCACCCGCAGCGCATGCCCACCTACCTGCTGGCACAGGCCTCGCTGGCGGTGGTGGCAGCACTTCACCTGCTCCACTTCAACATCGGCGACACCGTCTACGCGATGCAGCGCATGGTGGTGGCCGACCCGATGGGCCACCTGCTGGGCTTCTTCGCCAGCGTGGCCACGATGATCACGCTGGCCTATGCACGCCCCTATGCGGCATCACGCGACCTGCTCAGGGGCGAGTTGTTCACGCTCAGCATGTTCTCGCTGCTGGGCATCTTCGTGATGCTGTCGGCCAACAATTTCCTGGTTGTCTACCTGGGCCTGGAGTTGATGAGCTTGTCGCTCTACGCGCTCACCGCCATGCGCCGTGACAGCCTCAACGCCACCGAAGCGGCGATGAAGTATTTCGTGCTCGGTGCGCTTGCCAGCGGCTTCTTGCTGTACGGTCTGTCGATGATGTACGGGGCCACCGGCTCGCTCGACATCGGCGAGGTGTTCAAGGCCATCGGCACCGGGCACATCAACAAGGCGGTGCTGGTGTTCGGCGTCGTGTTCGTGGTGGCGGGGCTGGCCTTCAAGCTCGGTGTGGTGCCCTTCCACATGTGGGTGCCCGACGTGTACCAGGGTGCACCCACGGCAGTGACGTTGTTGATCGCGGGCGCGCCCAAGCTGGCGGCCTTCGCCATCACCATCCGTCTGCTGGTCGAAGGCATGTCGGGCATGGCCGACCACTGGCAGCAGATGCTGGTCGTGTTGTCGGTGGCCTCGATGGCGCTGGGAAACCTGGCGGCCATCGCGCAGAGCAACCTCAAGCGCATGCTGGCTTACTCGACCATCGCGCAGATGGGCTTCGTGCTGCTGGGGCTGATCCCCACCGTGGTGTCGGCCAACACCTTCTCGGCCGCCAACGGCTACAGCTCGGCGATGTTCTACCTCATCACCTATGTGTTCACCACCTTGGGCACCTTCGGCATCATCATGCTGCTGTCTCGGCCCGGTTTCGAGTCGGAGCACATCGACGACCTGAAGGGCCTGAGCCAGCGCAGCCCGGGCTACGCCGCGGTGATGGCGATCCTGATGTTCTCGCTGGCCGGCATTCCGCCGACGGTGGGCTTCTACGCCAAGTTCAGCGTGCTGCAGGCGCTGGTGTCCACCAACGTGGGCGGCTACATCTGGCTGGCGGTGGTGGCGGTGTTGTTGTCGCTGATCGGCGCCTACTACTACTTGCGACTGGTCAAGGTGATGTACTTCGACGCCCCGATCGAAACCGCGCCCATCCACGCCACCCGCGACGTGCGGGCCCTCTTGTCGGTCAACGGCGCGGCGGTGTTGCTGCTGGGTTTGCTGCCGGGCGGCCTGATGGCGATGTGCGTTCAGGCCATCGTCAAGACGCTCGCGACCTGAGAGGCTGAGAGCTCGCATGAACGCCTCCGACGCTGATGTCCACTTGCGCGAGACCGTGCTCGCATCAGAGCAGGTGTTTCGTGGCCACTTTCTGGATCTGCGGCGCGACCTTGTTCGGCTGCCGAATGGCGAGACGGCCCCGCGCGAATACATCGTGCACCCCGGCGCGGTGATGGTGGTGCCGATCCTCGACGACGGACGGCTGGTCGTGGAGCATCAGTTCCGCCATCCCATGGCTCGCGTGATGCTCGAATTTCCGGCCGGCAAGCTCGATGCCGGAGAAGCGCCGTTGCAGTGCGCCATCCGCGAACTGGCGGAAGAAACCGGCTACCGCGCCCGTGAATGGGCCCGCGCCGGCATTCTGCACAACGCGATTGCCTATTCGACCGAAGGCATCGAGGTGTGGTTTGCGCGCGGCCTGAGGGCGGGCCAGCGCACGCTCGATGCGGGCGAGTTTCTGGACGTGTCGGTGACAACGGCACAGCAGCTTGCTGACAAGGCGCGAAGCGGTGAACTCACCGATGCCAAGACCCTGATCGGCCTGAACTGGTTGCAGCTCTGGCGGGCCGGGCAATGGGACATCGTCTGGCAGCCCGCGCCATGATTCTGTGATGACGATTCGCCGCCGATAATGCAGCGATGAAAGTCCTCAACCTGAGTTGCCTGCACAGCCATCGCTTCGAAGGTTGGTTCGCGTCCGAGGACGACTATCTTTCACAGGCCGAGCGCGGCATGGTCGAGTGCCCGCTGTGCGGTGAGAAAACCGTCACCCGGCTGCCGTCGGCACCGCATGTGCACACCTCGAACTCGCGTGAAATCGTGCCGTCTCAATCCGCACCGTCCAGCGCCGCTGCACCTGTGGCGCTGACGCAGCAGGGCGCCTGGCTGCGCGCGGTGCAGCACGTGATGGCGAACACCGACGACGTGGGGGATCGCTTTGCCGAAGAAGCCCGCCGCATGCACTACGGCGAAACCGATGAACGCGCCATTCGCGGCCGGGCCACGCGCGAGGAAGCCCAGGCGCTGGTCGAAGAAGGCATCGAGGTCATGCCCTTGCCGGTGCCACCCGCCCTGAAGGGCCCGCTTCAGTAGCCAGGGGTCAGGGGTAAGGGGTAAGGGGTAAGGGGTCGGGGTCGGGGCAAGGGGCGCTACAGCAGCCGCCCGGGGTTCATGATGCCCAGCGGGTCCAGTGCCTGTTTGATGGCGCGCATCAACTGCAAGGCCACCGGCGATTTGTGCTGCACCAGCGCTTCGCGCTTGAGCGCGCCGATGCCGTGCTCGGCCGAGATCGAGCCACGGTTGGACATCACTGCGTCGTACACCAGGGCGTTCACCGCCGCCTCGTGGTCGCGCACGAAGTTCTCGGCCAGCGCAGCGTCGGGTGGCTGCACGTTGTAGTGCAGGTTGCCATCGCCCAGGTGGCCGAAGTTGACGATCCGCACACCGGGAAACGCGTGCGCCAGCGCGGCATCGGTGCCGTCGACGAAGGCGGCAATGCTCGAGATCGGCAGCGAGATGTCGTGTTTGATGTTGAGCCCGTGCTGCGCCTGAGCGAGCGGAATCGATTCGCGCAATTGCCACAACGCGTTCGACTGTTGCAGGCTCTCCGCCATCACCGCATCGGTGATCAAATGCGCGTCGAGCGCGGCTTCGAGCAGGCCTTCGAACAGGGCTCTTGCGTGAGCCTCGCTTTCGAGGTCGGACTGTTCGAGCAGCACCATCCAGGGCGACGCGGGCAGCGGCTGCTTCAACTGCGTAAAGTAACGTGCCACCAGATCGAGCGAAAACGCGTTCATCACCTCGAAGCCAGTCAGCCCCGCACCCAGTCGCGACCGCGCCATTTGCAGCAACTCCACGGCGGCCTCCAACGAAGGCAGCGCCGCCAGCGCCGTCATCGACGCCGCAGGTCGAGGGTGAAGCTTCAGCGTGGCCGCCGTGATGATTCCCAGCGTGCCTTCGCTGCCGACGAACAGGTCACGCAGCGAATAGCCGGTGTTGTCTTTGCGCAGGCCGCTCAAGCCGTCCCACACCTCGCCAGTGGCGGTCACCACTTCCAGCCCCAGGCACAGGTCGCGCGCGTTGCCGTAGCGCAGCACCTGCGTGCCACCCGCGTTGGTGGCCAGGTTGCCGCCCAAGGTGCAACTGCCTTCGGCGGCCAGGCTCAACGCAAACAGCAAGCCCTGCGCTGCTGCGGCGTCTTGCACTGCTTGCAGGATGCAACCCGCTTCCACCGTGATGGTGAGGTTGGCCGCATCGATGTGCCGAATTCGGTTCAAGCGGGACAGGCTCAACAGCACCTGCGTGCCGCTGTTATCAGGCACCGACGCGCCCACCAGTCCGGTGTTGCCGCCTTGCGCCACGACGCCGGTTCCGTGCGCTGTGCAGGCGCGCATCACAGCCGCCACTTGCGCCGTATTGGCCGGGCGCACCACGGCGAGTGCACGGCCCCGGTAGCGCTTGCGCCAGTCGAGTTCCCAGCTTGAGAGGTCGCCATCGGTCAGCACCTGGGCCGCACCGACAGCGTCGCGCAAGGTGTCGAGCAGGTTCACGCAGCCGCTTTCTTCGCCAGGTGCAAACGCCAGCGCACGTGCGCCGCACAGGCGATGAACAGCAACAGGCACAACACCACTTCGATGATCGCCAGCGGCACGCTCGGCCCGTGATCGCTGGTGGCGCGGATCACGCCTTCGGTGAAATACAGCCAGACCATCAGGCTCACCCAACGGTAGGTGTACATGCGGTTTTTCAACAAGCCCGCCACGGGCACCGCCAACGGCAGCACCTTGAGCGCCAAGGTGCGGTTGCCGGTGGGTGCCAGCCACAACTCCCAGGCCAGGCCGAGCACGATCAGCGCGAGCAGGCTGGCCACGGCCAAAGTGCGGGTCCAGACAACAGCAGAGGGCGGAGCAGCTTGTGAATTCATCAATGGCATCATAGCCAGCGATGAATTTCCCGATGTCGATCAAGACCCCTTGGCGCGAGCAGGCCGCGCGCATGCTCGAAGCCTTGCAGACCTGGCCCTGGCTCGACACCGCCATCACGCTGCGGCAGCGCTTTCGCGAAGACCGGCTCGGCCAGACGGCCGGCAGCTTGACCTTCACCACCCTGATCGCACTGGTGCCCCTGGTCACCGTGATGCTGGCCTTGTTCTCGGCCTTCCCGATGTTCGCGTCGTTCCAGGGTTCGCTGGAAAAGTATTTGCTCGAGTCCCTGGTGCCGGACACGATTGCCCGGCCGGTGCTCGAAGCGTTGGCGCAATTTGCCGGCAAGGCGAATCGACTCGGCACGCTGGGGCTGGTGTTGCTGGTGGCCACGGCGCTGGCGCTGATGCTGACCATCGACCGCACGCTGAACGGCATCTGGCGTGTTCGCCAACCCAGACCCATCGCGCAGCGTGTGCTGGTGTACTGGGCCGCAGCCACGCTCGGCCCGCTGCTGTTGGGGGTCAGCCTGTCGCTCACCTCGTACGCCATTTCGGCGTCGCGTGGTGTGGTCGACGCACTGCCCGGCGGCTTGAACGTGCTGCTCGGAACTTTGGAGTTTTTATTGCTGGTCGCGGGCATGGCGGGCCTGTTTCACTATGTGCCCAACACCCACGTGCGCTGGCGGCACGCGCTGGCCGGTGGTGTTTTTTCAGCCATCGGTTTCGACGTGGCCAAGAGCGTGATGGGCTGGTACTTCCGTCAGGTGCCGACCTACGCGATGCTCTACGGCGCGTTCGCCACCGTGCCCATCTTCCTGGTCTGGCTGTACGTCAGTTGGGTGGTGGTGTTGTTGGGTGCCGTGGTGGCCGCCTACGCGCCCAGCTTGCAGATGCGCGTGGTGCGGCGTGCCGATGTGCCAGGCCAGCGCTTCGAGCTTGCCGTGGCGGTGCTGCGCGCGCTGGACAAGACCCGGGCCTCACCCACGCACGGTCTGCGCGCCGAGCAGTTGTCGCAGGCCCTGCGAACCGACCCGTTGCAGATCGAAGCGATGCTGGAGACGCTCATCGGCATCGACTGGGTGGCCCGACTGGACGAAGGCGATGCAGCCCGCTACGTTTTGTTGTGCGAGCCGCGCGGCACGCTCGCGCAGCCCTTGCTGAAGGAGACGCTGCTGCCACCCTCGGTGTTGCTTGGGCCGTTCTGGGAGCGCGCCGGGCTGTCGAGCCTGAGCTTGGACGACCTGATCAGAGACCGTGCATAGGCCGCACGTAGGCCGTACACAGGCCGCGTCGATCGTCACATCAGCACGGTGCGTAACGCCGCCAGCACCTGCTCGGGTGCTTCGGCCATGATCGAATGCCCCGCGTTCACCGAGTGCACCGTGGCCCGCAGCGCCTGCGCCATCTCGCGCGCCTGCTTTGGCACCGTCATCTGGTCGGCCTTGCCCACGATCAGGCTTGCCGGGCACTGCACCTTGGCCGCCGCCGGCATGCCGTTGGCATAGCGATCACACAAGCTGAAATCGTGGCGAAACAAGCCCGGTTGGCGTGATTGCACCAGCCGCATCAGGGCGCGCGAGCCACCGCGCAGCCAGCTTCCCGGGCCTGGGTACGAGGGCTTGGCGGCCAGCGTGGAATGCGAGTACGAGACCACCCTGTCGATGGCCTGCAGCGGATCGTCGCGTGAAACGTCGAGCAGCGCCTGCGAGACTTTCATCGGGTAGGCGGTGCCCACCATCACCAGCGCCGACACGCGTTGCGGCGCGCGCGCAGACGCTTCGAGCGCGATCAGCGATCCCATGCTGTGTCCCACCAGCGCAGCCTTGTTCACGCCGGCCGCGTCGAGCAGCGCCAGCGTCCAGTCGGCCAGCGCTTCAACGTCGGGCAAGGGCGGGCCAGCGCTGCGCATGTGGCCCGGCAAATCGAGCGCCAGCGTGCCGTGGCCGTGGTGCGCGAACCAGCGCGCCAGCAAAGTCCACACGCTGTGATCGTTCAACGCGCCGTGGATGAACACGACGCAGGGCAGGGCGGGATCGAAGGGCTTGCCGCCGGTGTAGGCGAAGGCCGTGCGGCCATTCACGATCAGGTCCATCAGGCACCTGCCTTTTCGGCGGTCTTCAGCGCCCGCTTCAAGTCGTCGATCAGGTCGTCGGCGTCTTCCAGGCCGATCGACAGGCGCAAGGTGCCCGCCGTGATGCCTGCCGTGCGCAACGCCGCGTCGTCCATGCGGAAGTGCGTGGTCGAAGCGGGGTGGATGACCAGCGAGCGGCAGTCGCCCACATTGGCCAAGTGCGAGAAGATCTGCAGCGCCTCGATGAAGGTCCGGCCTTGCGCCCTCGACCCTTTGAGATCGAAACTGAACACCGAGCCGCAGCCGCGCGGCAGCAGCGTCTTGGCCAGCGCATGGCTCGGGTGCGATTCAAGCTCCGGGTATCCCACGCGTTCGACCATCGCGTGGCGCACCAGAAAGTCCACCACCTTGCGCGTGTTCTGCACATGCCGCGCCATGCGCAGCGGCAGCGTCTCGATGCCTTGCAGAATCAGCCACGCGGTGTGCGGGCTCATGCAGGCGCCGAAGTCGCGCAAGCCCTCGCGTCGGGCGCGCAGCAAGAAGGCACCGTCGGTGCTTTCGTGGGCGAACACCATGCCGTGGAAGCCGGCGTAGGGTTCGGTCAACTCGGCGAATCGGCCCGACGCTTCCCAGTCCATTTGCCCGCCGTCCACCAATACGCCGCCGATCACCGTGCCGTGGCCGGACAGGAACTTGGTGGCTGAATGGAACACCAGGTCGGCGCCGTGCTCGATCGGCTTCATCAGCCAGGGCGTGGTGAACGTGCTGTCGACCAGCAGCGGCAGGCCGTGCTCGTGTGCAATGGCGCTCACGGAGGGAATGTCCAGCACGTCGAGGCCGGGGTTGCCCAGTGTTTCGCCGAACAGCATTTTCGTGTTGGGCTGGATGGCTGCGCGCCAGCCGTCGATGTCGCGCGGGTTCACGAAGGTGGTGGCGATGCCGAAGCGAGACAGCGTGTAGTGCAGCAGGTTGTGCGATCCGCCGTACAGCGCCGAGCTGGCCACGATGTGCGATCCCGCGCCAGCCAGCGTGCAGATGGCCAGGTGCAAGGCTGCCTGCCCGCTGGCGGTGGCAATGGCACCCACGCCGCCGTCGAGCGCGGCCACACGCTCTTCGAGCACCGCATTGGTGGGGTTCGAGATGCGGCTGTACACATGGCCCGCCCGCTCCATGTTGAACAGCGACGCGGCGTGCTCGGTGCTGTCGAACACGAACGCGGTGGTCAGGTGAATCGGCACCGCGCGAGCGCCCGTGGCCGGGTCGGGGCGGGCACCCGCATGCAGCGCGAGGGTGTCGAAGCCGGGGTCTGAATGGCCGGGCATGAGCGCCTCCGTAACGATGCGTTGTCGGGTCTTTCGAAGGCTGTTCTTCTTGGGTGTCGCCTGCGGGCATTGTGGGCTATATTGACCTTTGATCCCCAGCTTCAATCGAGGACGGCCCCATGAAAGTCAGCGACATTCTGCGCGTCAAAGGCGGCACGCTTTTCACCGTGGCGTCCGATCATTCTCTGGGCGACGCGATCGAGACCATGGGCGAGCGGGACATCGGCTCGCTGGTGGTCATGGACCACGGCGAACTCACCGGCATGCTGACCTTCCGCGAGGTGATCCTGGCGCTGATCAAGAACGGTGGCTCGGTGGGCAACAGCACGGTGGGCAGCGTCAAAGACGACCACCCGCTGACCTGCACGCCGGACACCGAAATTGACGAAGTGCGCCGCATGATGCTCGAGCGCCACGCCCGCTACATGCCGGTGATCACGCAGGGCACCCTGATGGGCGTGATCTCGTTCTACGACGTGGCAAAAGCCGTGGTCGAAAGCCAGGACTTCGAGAACCGAATGCTCAAGGCCTACATCCGCGACTGGCCGGTCGAAGACGCCAGCGACGAGCAGATGCCGACGGCCAGTTGAGGTCGGTCGTCCCAGGGTTTCAGATGGCACCTGACCTTAACCGCATCGATCACATCTACGTCTACGTCGCTGACCGTGCCGCAGCAGAAGCCTGGTATGAGCGGGTGATGGGTTTGCGGCGGATTGCCGAACTGGCTTTCTGGTCGGCAGACGGCGGCCCGCTCACCGTGGGCAACGCGGACGACAGTGTTCACCTGGCGCTGTTCGAAGGGGTGAATGAGGGTTGCCGTTCGACCGTCGCCTTCGGTGTGCCGGGTGCGGAACTGCTGGCCTGGCGAACCCACCTGCAAGATGCGCTGGGGCGGCGCATCGATCTGGTCAACCACCAAGTTTCGTGGTCGCTGTACTTCAACGACCCCGACGGAAACCCGTTCGAGATCACCTCGAACGACCACGCGGTGGTGTCGGCGGTGCTGCGCGAAACAGGGGTGAGCGCACCGTAAAATCGCGGCCCAGGCAGCTCGATGTTGTGCCGGCGTCCGACCTGCGCATCGCTGCCTTCTCCCCAAGGCCACACCATGTCCGGCAGCACTTTCGGCCTCCTCTTCCGCGTCACCAATTTCGGCGAGAGCCACGGTCCGGCGATTGGCTGCGTGATCGACGGCTGCCCGCCCGGCATGGCGCTGTCTGAGGCCGACATCCAGCCCGAACTCGACCGCCGCCGCCCCGGCACCAGCCGCCATGTGACGCAGCGCAACGAGCCCGATGCGGTGGAGATCTTGTCGGGCGTGTACGAGGGTCTGACCACCGGCACGCCGATCTGCCTGCTGATCCGCAACACCGACCAGCGCAGCAAGGATTACGGCAACATTCTGCAAACCTTTCGCCCCGGCCATGCCGACTTCACTTACTGGCAGAAGTACGGCCTGCGCGACCCGCGCGGTGGGGGGCGCTCGTCGGCCCGGCTGACCGCGCCGATGGTGGGTGCCGGGGCGGTGGCGCGCAAATGGCTGCTGCAAAAATACGGCACCACCTTCGCCGGCCACATGACGCACCTGGGCGAAATCGAAATTCCGTTCGAGTCGCTCGACCACGTGCCGAACAACCCGTTCTTCGCCGCCAATGCCAGCGACATCGCGCGCCTCGAAGCACACATGGACGCGCTGCGCAAGGCCGGCGACTCGTGCGGTGCGCGCGTGCAAGTCATGGCGCGCGGCGTGCCGGTGGGCCTGGGTGAACCGCTGTTCGACAAGCTCGATGCCGACATCGCCTACGCGATGATGGGCATCAACGCCGTCAAGGGCGTCGAGATCGGTGCCGGCTTCGCCAGCGTGACGCAGCGCGGCACCACGCACGGCGACTCACTCACGCCGCACGGCTTCGAGGGCAACAACGCCGGCGGCGTGTTGGGCGGCATCTCGACCGGGCAAGACATCACCGTGGCCATCGCCATCAAGCCGACCAGTTCGATCCGCAGCCCGCGCGAATCCATCGACATGCAGGGCCGGCCGACCACGGTCGAAACCCTGGGCCGCCACGACCCCTGCGTGGGAATTCGAGCCACGCCGATTGCCGAAGCCATGCTGGCCCTGGTGCTGATGGACCATGCGCTGCGCCACCGCGCTCAGTGCGGCGACGTGACGGTGAAGCCGCCCTTCACTTACTGAGCACCCCAAGGCCGGCCAAAGCCGACTGTCCCCCGCGGGGATGCCGGAAAGTGGCAGAGCCACATTTCCTTGAGAGGCTGCTCCGCCGACGCACGGCTCGAACGCGTGCCGCCGCGCGCAATTCCGGCCAGCATGCAGGCGGCACCGGCAAATCGGCAGTCCGTCGCAATGCCGCTTGAATCGGCGAGGTCGGAACCTACACTGCCGCCACAAGTCAATGACTGTTTGAAAGGAAGCCCATGCGCAAGCTGTGGCTCATTGGCGGGGGCATTGCCATCATGGTGGCGGCCGTCGCATTGGGCGTTTCGTCGCGGGCCAGAAGCTCGGACGCCGCCAAGAAAAACCTGGCCGATGTGATGCTGGAGTTCACGCCGGCCGAGGTGACGCGGCCGGTGCTCATGCCGATGCCTGAGCGCATCGAGTTCTCGGGCCCGCTGATGGCCCCGCGCACGGCCGTGGTCCGCGCCAAGGCAGCGGGCACCTTGCTGGAATTGAAGGTGGCTGAAGGCAGCCGCGTCAAGGCCGGTCAGTCGCTCGGCCTCATCGACCTGTCGGATCTGCAAAGCCGCGTGTCCGAGCGCTCGGCAGGTGTTGATTCAGCGCA
>JAYVCL010000265.1:0-3772 GCA_043749975.1 Burkholderiales bacterium | reverse complement strand
TGCACCGCCACGTCGCCGCCGCCCTTGTACGGGATGTAGGTCATCTTTTTGCCCGCGGCTTTTTCAAGCAGCACGGTGATGATCTGGTCTTCTTGTTTGGAGCCGGTGCCGCCCATCTTGAAGCGCTTGTCGGGCCCGGCCTTGACGGCGTCGAGGTAGGCCTTGGCGGTTTGGTAAGGCGACTCTTCGTTGACCCACAGCACGAACTGATCCAGCGCCAGCATGGCCACCGGCGTCATGTCGCGCCAGTTGAACGGCACGCCAGTGGCCAGCGGCGTGGTGAACAGGTTCGACAGCGTGATGACGATCTTGTGCGGGTTGCCCTTGTCGCCCTTCACGTCGAGAAAGCCTTCAGCCCCCGCGCCGCCCGACTTGTTGACCACCACGATGGGCTGAGACATCAGCTTGTTCTTGGCCACCACGCCTTGTATGAAGCGCGCCATCTGATCGGCCCCGCCGCCGGTCCCCGCAGGCACCACGAACTCGACCGGCTTGGTCGGTTCCCAGGCAGCTGCGGCCGGGCCAGTGAAGGCAGCGCAGGTCGCCGCCAAAGCCCATGCGGTGCGGCTGAATTTGAAGCGAGTCGAAGTCACGGAGGGTCCTTGCAGTTTCAAAAAAATCGAAGCGGTTTGGTGTGAAATGAAGTGCAGTGAAGTGCAGCGCAGCGGGCTACACACCCAGACCCAGCTTTTGCGCCAGGCCGATGCGCTGCAGCTTGCCGGTCGCGCCCTTGGGAATCTCGTCCATGAAGAGGATCTTCTTCGGCACCTTGTAATCGGCGGCGCGCCTGGAGACGAAGTCTTGTATCTCGCGCTCGGTCGCTTGCGCGCCTTCTTTCAGCACCACCACCGCCGCCACCTCTTCGCCCAACTTCGGGTGCGGCACGCCGAAGCACACCACCTGCGCCACGGCGGGGTGGTCCATGATGATTTCATCGACCTCGCGCGGGCTGACCTTTTCGCCGCCGCGATTGATGATTTCTTTCAGCCGGCCGGTGATGCTGATGTAGCCGTCGGCGTCCCTCACACCCTGGTCGCCGGTGCGAAACCAGCCGTTCAGAAAGCCTTCTTCGTTCGCGCCCGGGTTGTTCTCGTAACCGCCGGTGACGTTCGGGCCGCGGATGACAATCTCGCCGATCGCATCGGCATTCAGCAAGTGGCCATCCAGGCCCATGATGGCCACCTCGGGCCCGGCAGAAACGCCGACCGTGCCCGGCTTGCGCAGGCCCGGGGGCAGCGGGTTGGACGCCATCTGGTGCGTTGCCTCGGTCATGCCGTAAGCCTCGATCAGCGGCGAGCCGAAGATGGCTTCCAGTTCGGTGATGACTTGCGGCGGCATCGACGACGACGACGAGCGCAGGAAACGCAGCGGGTTGCGCGCAATGATGTCCGCGTTGCCCTTGGCGCGCGTGACGATGGCCTGGTGCATGGTGGGCACGGCGGTGTACCAGGTGGGTTTGGCCTCGTCCATCCACGCAAAGAATTTCAACGCGTTGAAGCCCGGTGTGCAAAACACCTGCGAGCCCGCCGACAGCGGCGCCAGCACACCCGCGATGAGGCCGTGAATGTGGAACAGCGGCATGATGTTCAGGCCGATGTCGTGCGGCGTGAACTGCAAGGCGGTGCGGATGTTGAACGCCGACGCGCACAAGTTGCCCACCGACAGCGGCACGATCTTGGGCCGTGAGGTGGTGCCCGAGGTGTGCAGCACCATGCCGATGTCGCCGGCTTCGCTGTAACCGCCGTTCGACGTTGCCGTGATGCCCACGTTGTCACGCGCCGCCAGCGTGAAGCTGCCCGCCGGTGCCCCAGCAGCCACCACCAGATCGACCACTCGCACGCCGAGTTTGCGCGCGACGGCGATGGCCGGCGAGACACTGCCCTGCTCGACGATCAAGACCGCAGCATTCAGATCGGACAAATAGAACTCGAACTCGTCGGCCCGGTACGCCGGGTTCAACGGCGCGCTGGTGGCGCCCGCGGCGCAGGCCATGTAGCAGGCGGCCATTTCGGGACCGTTGGCCAGCACGATGGCAACCCGGTCGTTGCGGCCCACGCCCAGGGCATTCAGGCTGGCCAGCGTGGAGTCGACCAGTGCGCGCAGCGCCTGGTACGACAGGCTGCGGCGACCCGGCGCGGAGATCGCGGCGGCTTCATCGGCACCTGTGGCCAACAGATTGTTCAACGTGGTTTGCATGGATCTTTTCGCGGGCGGTTCATCGAAGGGCGCGGCACCGGCAGCGCGCGCCGCACCGAGGCCCGCAGGTTTATACCGCAGGCGTCGAGGCTGAGCGGCAGTAAAACCCCGCTCGACAAACCGGCCGTCAGCCGCGCGTCAATCCGCACGAGCCAGGCGGTCGATGCCCAGCTTCTTGATCAGCTTGCCGAAGGCGCGGCGTTCCTTGCCGGCGATCTGCGCCGCGCGCGTCACGTTGCCGCCGGCCTCGCGCATCACCACGAGCACGTAGTTGCGCTCGAACTGGTGCACGGCTTCGGCCTTGGCGTGCTGGAAGTTGTCGATGCCGGGGGCGATCACAGCATCGGGCACGAGGGTCGGCGTCTCCAGCATCGCGTGAATCGTCGAGCCATCGGCCATCAGCAGCATGCGATGCACCCAGTTCTCCAACTCGCGCACATTGCCCGGCCATGCTTGGCCGCGAATCCACGCCAGCGTGTCCGCATCGAAGCGCTTCAGCGGCAGCCGGTACTTGGCGCACAACTGACCGACGAAATGCTGCGCCAGCAGTTCGGCATCGCCCAGGCGCGCTCGCAGCGGCGGCAGCACGAGGTGCAGGATCTTCAGGCGGTACATCAAGTCGGAACGAAAGTGCCCGAGTTGCGTTGCGTCGGCCAACGGCTGATTGGTCGCGGCGACGAGTCGAACGTTCGAGCTGAGCTCGCGTGAACTGCCCAGAGGTCGATAGCGCTGGTCCTGCAGGAAGCGCAACAAGGTGATCTGCGCCTTCGCACTCAAGGCGTCCACTTCATCGAGAAACAAGGTGCCGCCGTTGGCCTCGGCCACCAGGCCGCGCCGCGCCAGCTTGGCATCGGTGAACGCGCCGCGCTCGTGACCGAACAGTTCGGCTTCGATCAGTTGGTCGGGCAAGGCACCGCAGTTCACCGGCACGAAAGGCCCGCTGTTGCGCGGGCCCCAGTAGTGCACGGCACGCGCCGCCATTTCCTTGCCAGAGCCGGTTTCTCCCTCGATGAGCACCGGTGCTTCGCTCGCAGCGATGCGCCGAATCTGTGCCAACGTGGCGAGCAGGGCCACAGAGCTGCCGACGATTTCGCTGTGCGAATCGTCTTCGGGTTGAGGGGCAATCACCATGGCAGACATTGATCGAACTTGACGACAGGCCGAGTTGAGCGGTTTGTCGCAGCACTTTCATTTGACACGCGCCAGCATAGCGAGTCGCGCGGTCGGCGACCACCTGTCAGTCTAGGGGGAGCGGTTTGTCGGGGTCGACACCCGCGTTTGGGAAGATCGCCGGCTACTTCAAAGCGCTCTGCGCGGTGTTCTTAGCTTCAGGTGCCTGGCGATCTTCCGAGGCCTCTTCCAGGCTCTTCTCGTGCGGTTTTACCGTCGAACGGATCACCATGAACTTGTTCAGCACGTCGAACCAGAACGGCGCGCCCAGCATCACGGCGAAGGCGGTCAGCAGCCAGCCACACAGCACCACGAGCCAGTCGGTGCCCAGCCACTGCTGCCGCTGGCACGGCGTGGCCTCGAGCGGCCAGCACAACTGCCTGGGCACGGGCCATGCACGAACCGG
>JAYVCL010000264.1:0-7777 GCA_043749975.1 Burkholderiales bacterium | reverse complement strand
AGCATGGCCAGCGTGAGCGCGCCGTAGGCCACGAACTCGCCCTGCGCAATGAAGATGACCCGCGTGATGGTGAACACCAGCACGGTGGCCAAGGCCATCAGCGCATAGATGGCACCGTTGGTGATGCCGTCCAGCATCAGGATGCTGGCGATCGAGAAGTCCATCGGATGTGTCGGGGCCTTGAAAATTCTGCTTAATCTTGTGCCCACCGAAGTCGCAGGATGGGCCGCTACTCCACCTTCCAGTCGCCGTTGACAACTTTGAGCATCACACCCGTCTCATTGGTGAAGCCCCAATGGTCGCTTGCGGTCCAGTTCCGTCGGGCAGCTTGATGAAGGTGCTGTGAAGTTCGGCGATGAGCGCGTCGTTCAGCGCGTTTCGCTTGGCCGGACGGTTGAGCCGCACGTGCGCCACCAGACCTTGCACGTCGAGGGTCAGGTGGGTGGCAGCGCCACCGCGCGGAGAGGCGTCGATTGACATGCGGTTTCCCAATTGAGAACCAATCGAATGGTCAAGCAAACGAACAGCTTGAAGAATCGGATCAACCCTGATCTGCGCAAGCCGAGGCGCGGGATTTTCTTGATCCGAACGGTGCCTGCACAGCGTGTTCAGCGCGGTTAGCGCGGTCAGCCGAAACGCGTGACGGCCTGCTCCAGCACCTCGTCCACCACCGCCAGCAGTTCATTCACATTGACCGGCTTGGTCAGATAGCGCAGCGCGCCACTGGCCATCGCGTCGACGATCTGCGAGGCCAGCGCATCGGCCGACACGATCACCACCGGAATGCCGCTGGTGCCCGGGTCGGCCTTCAGGTGACGCAGCAGCTCCATGCCGCTGATGTCGGGCAAATGCATGTCGAGCAGAATCACGTCGGGGCGTCGATTGCGGATCGCGGCCAGCCCGTCGAGCCCGGTGACCGACACATCCATCTGCACCTGCGGGCGCTGCGCGAGCACGCCGCGCATGACCTCGACATTGGTTTCGTTGTCTTCGACGTAATGCACCACGCGACGCTGGTACTCCGCCGGCAGCGTGACCAGTTCGTCGAGCCTGGAGGGCACCGTGTCGCCACTGTCGATCGTGGCCAGCGTCAGGGTGAAGACCGAGCCCTCGCCGGTCACGCTGCGCGCACTCAGGCTGCCGCCCATCAGTTGGGCCAGTCTCTGGCTGATGACCAAACCGATGCCGGTGCCTTCCTGTGCAGACCGTTCTTGGCCCAGGCGGTTGAAGGGCTGGAACAAGTCAGCCATCTGCGCCGGCGTCATGCCCAAGCCGGTGTCGGTCACGCTGATCTCGATCTGCGCACCGTTCGACCGCGTGGCTACATGGATGCGCCCCTGGTCCACGTTGTATTTCACCGCGTTGGTGAGCAGATTGGTCAGGATCTGCTTCACCCGCGTCGCGTCGCCCAGCACGCGCACGGCGTCGGCCGCCAGCGCCTGGCTGATCTGGATGCCGCGTTTGCGAGCCTCCTGTTCGACCAGGGGCAGCGTCCCGGCCAACAGTTTCGACACCTCCAGCGGCTCGATCTCCAGGCGCACGTTGCCCGACTCGATGCGCGACAGGTCCAGCACGTCGTTGATCATTTCCAGCAGGTGCCAGCCGGCACGCTGAATTTGCCCGACCCAGGGACGCTGCGCCTCGGCCAGCGGATGGCGCTGGTCGAGATCGAGCAGTTGAGCAAAGCCGAGCATCGCGTTCAGCGGCGTGCGCAGCTCATGGCTCATGCGCGACAGGAAGTCGCTCTTGGCGTGGTTCGAGGCTTCGGCTTCGGCGCGGGCTTGCTGGGCCTCGGCGAGTTGCAGGCGTTCGGTGATGTCTTCGACGGCACCGACGATTCGGCTCGGTTGCCCGCGTTCATCGCGCAGCAGCGACACCGTGGACTCGACCCACAGCGTGTGGCCGTCGCGGGCGATGTAGCGCTTGTTGCGGCGGTACATCGGGATCTCGCCGGTGACGAGCCGGCGCGACAGGTCGGCGTCCTGCATCACGTCTTCGGGGTGGGTGAAATCCAGCGACGGCATGCCCACCAGTTCGGCGGCGCTGTAGCCGGTGAGCTGGCAAAAACGCGGGTTGGTTTGCAGCACGTTGCCGCGAAGATCGGTGTAGACCACGCCGATCGGCACGTTGTTGAAGATGTTGCGAAAGCGCTGCTCGCTCTCGCGCATGGCCAGTTCGGCCTGCTCGCGTTCGCGAATCTGCGACTGAAGCGCGGCCGTGCGTTCGCGCACTGCGGCCTCGATGCGGCGCGTGCGGCCGGTCACGGTGAGCAGCAAGGCACCCAGCACAGCCGTCGACATCAGGCCGATGACCGAGAACAGCCAGGCATTGCTGTCCCAACCGCTGTTCAGATCGCTGCCCGAGGCCGTCACTTGCAAGCTCCATTGCCGTCCTGCGAAAGGGATCGTCTTGGCGTGCAACCTGTCACCGGCCTTGCTCTGGCAACCGGCCGGGCCCGCCAGCCGAGGGTGCGGCGAACTGGCGTCGGTGTCGACCACACACAGTTCCAGGCGGGCGGGCAGTTGTGCAACCACCGAGCGCACCACGTCTTCGATGCGCACCGTGGCGAACACGATCCCGTGCACCGCCGCCTGTCGCTCTGATGCCGTTCGGGGTTCGCCCTTGTAGACGGCCTGGTAGATGACCACCCCCATCGTGTTCGTGCCGACGGCGTCTTGCGTCAGCCTGAACGCGCTGGTGGCCGTGGGCAGGCCGGTTCGTATCGCCGCCTCGATGGCGGTTTGCGAGGCCGGGATCGACAGCGCGTTGACGCCCAACGCGCGCCGGTTGCGATCCAGCGGTTCGATGTAGTGAATCACAAACGCTTCGTCGCCGGTGAACGGCACCAAGGCACCCGCGGCGCTGCGGTTCATCACCCGAAAATCGGCAAAGCCTTCGGCCCGCGCCCGGCTTTCCAGGCCGGCCACATCGGCGCGCAGCACATGCTCCTGGAAACCCATTGCCTGCAGTTCGTCTGCATGGCTGAGCCACGACTGGGTGGCGCGGCGCAGTTCATCGCGGGTCAGGTCGTCGGACGAGCTCAGGTAGGCGCCGCGCAACGACTCCAGTGCGTACAGCGGTTGCTGCAACTTGAACGACAGCGCAGACAAGGCGCTTGCCGCTTCACGCTCGAATTCACCGCGCAGGCGCTGCTCGTCCCAACGCGCGACCTGCACCGTGGTGGCCGCCAGCAGCGCCGTCACCAGCACCAGCGGCAGGCCGACCGTCAGGCGGCGCGCCGCCCACTCGACCCGGGGCTGGCCGATCAGCGTGAACACGATGGGTGAGGCTATCAGCACGCCCAGCGAATCGCCCATCCACCAGGTCAACCAGGTGAAGGCCAGGTCGGCGCGGGGCACCGTGCCGGTCCATCCCAGGGCCGCCGTGGCGATCGACGCATTCACCACACAGGCCACGAACGCGCCGGTGGCGAAGAACACGGCAAGCTCGCGCGGCTCGCTCAGCAGCAGCGGCGCGCGCAAGAAGCGCTTCACCAGGGCGGTTCCGGCCCAGGCTTGAAGTGCAGCACCGATCGCGACGGCGAGCGGCAGCCAGAGCATCGACCAACCCGCCCCGCGGCTCGAACCGACATACAGGTTGACGGCAAACGCCGCCAGCGCCACCGCAGGCAGCATGCGCCAGCCGTAAACGAAGACGCAGGCCAGCGCAATGCCGGCCGACGGATACAGCGGCGACGCATAGCCGGGCGGGATCGCCAACAGCACGGCACCCAGTCCGGTCAGCGCGTAGCCGGTCGCCGTGGCGATGAACGCCACAGTCCAGTGCAAGGTCGTGCGGGCGGGGAGCGAAGCGTTCAAGAGGAGTGCGTGTCGTGGCGGGTGCGATGCCCACAGGCGCCTGCCATGCAGTGATTGCGGCGTCCGATGTGTCCGGTATGTCCGGTTTATCCGCTTGATCCGGTGCCAGTTCGAGGCCCAGATTGTCGCGTACCGGGTCGGCCGCAGTCCGGTAACCCGTCACGTTGCAGCCTCGTTTGATGCCGCTTGTGGAGCCGTCCGCTGCGCTGCCCGAGCTTGTCGGTGCCGGCGGCGTTTCGGCGGCAGCCGCAATCACACGTTGAACAAAAAGTTCAACACGTCCCCGTCCTTCACGATGTATTCCTTGCCCTCGGCGCGCATCTTGCCGTGGTCCTTCGCGCCTTGCTCGCCCTTGTAGGCAATGAAGTCGGCAAAGGCGATGGTCTGGGCGCGGATGAAGCCGCGCTCGAAGTCGGTGTGGATCACGCCGGCTGCTTGCGGCGCGGTGTCGCCCACATGGATGGTCCAGGCACGCACCTCCTTCACGCCGGCGGTGAAGTAGGTTTGCAGGCCCAGCAGCGTGAACGCCGCGCGGATCAGTCGGTTCAGGCCGGGCTCGGTCTGGCCCATCTCGGCCAAAAACAGCAGCCGGTCTTCATCGCCCATTTCCGCCAACTCGGCTTCGGTCTTGGCGCAGATCGCCACCACCGGTGCGTTGTGCACCTGCGCAAATGCGCGCAGCTTGTCGAGGTGGGGGTTGTTCTCGAAGCCGCTCTCGTCGACGTTGGCAACGAACATGGCCGGCTTGGCCGTGATCAGGCACAGCGGCTTGAGCACCGTCAGCTCTTCCTTGCTGAACGCAATGCTGCGCACCGGCCTGGCCTGGTTCAACGCGGCCTGGCACTTTTGCAGCACGTCGACGAGGCGCTGCGCTTCTTTGTCGTTGCCCGACTTGGCGACCTTGATTGAACGCGACAGCGTCTTGTCCACGGTGGCCATGTCGGCCAGGCACAGCTCGGTCTGGATCACCTCGATGTCGGAGATCGGGTCGACCTTGCCGGCCACGTGAATCACGTTTTCGTCGTCGAAGCAGCGCACCACGTTGACGATGGCATCGGTCTCGCGGATGTGGGCCAGAAATTGATTGCCCAGGCCTTCGCCCTTCGACGCGCCGGCGACCAGGCCCGCGATGTCGACAAACTCCACGATGGCCGGCACGATGCGCTCGGGCTTCACGATGGCGGCCAAGCCGTCGAGTCGCGCGTCGGGCAATTCGACAATGCCCACGTTGGGCTCGATGGTGCAGAACGGGTAGTTCTCGGCCGCAATGCCCGCCTTGGTCAGCGCGTTGAAAAGGGTGGACTTGCCGACGTTGGGCAAGCCCACGATGCCGCATTTCAGACTCATGGGGGACTTTCAGCGATCACGGGGAGAGGCGGATTTTAGTCGGCCGGCCTGCACGCGCTGCGCGGCCTTGCGCGGGCGGCAGAGATAATCCAGGCTCATTCCACGAGCCGCCATGCCCGACGCTGAAACGACCCTTGAAGACACCTGGTGTGCCGCGCGCGGCGTCGAGGTGATGGCCTGCCTGCAGCGCCAGACGCTGGAGCATGGCCGCATCGGCGATTGGCCAGCGTGGCACGTGATGCCCTACGCCAGCCTGTGGGCGGTCGAGAGCAAGCACCGGCCCGAGTGGATCGGTTGGTGGGTCATTTGCGGCGATCTGCCCAGCGACGCGCTGGCGGCACACGACCTGCCCGCGCCTCGCGACGCGTTGCGGGCCTTCGGCAAGCGCTGGGTCTTGCACGCCGAGTGCCTGGACCGTGGCGACGTGCCGCCCACGTGGGCGCACCTGCCTGACGAGGCGCTGCCCAAACTCGCCGCGCAACTGAAAACGCGCGGCGCGGCGTTGCAGGCGTGGGCCGACGACGCGGCGTCTTGGCCGCCGCAGGAGTGACAGATGCGCGTCTGCGAATGCGCAACCGATGAAGAGGCCGTGTACGACGCCGTGGCCGAAGGCGCCGACGAGCACGTCAAGCCTTATCTGCACGAGGCGCTGGATTCGCTGTCGCTGCATTTCTCGATCTCGCAGGTCCAGAGCCGCATGCAGATCCAGCGGCCCGATGCGCTGGCGCTCGAATACACCCGCACGATGATGGGTTTCCTGGTCTTCCGGCCCGAGCCCGGGCCCATCGCCATGATCGGCCTGGGCGGCGGCTCGCTGGCCAAGTTCTGCCACCGGCATTTGCCGTGTGCGTCGCTGCTGGTGGTCGAGATCAACCCCCACGTGATCGCCTTGCGAGACCGCTTTCAAGTGCCTGTGGACGACAGCCGATTGCAGGTGATCGCGGCCGATGGTGCGTGCTTCGTCGCCACCACCGAGCGCCGCTTCGACGTGTTGCTGGTGGACGCCTTCGACGCGCAAGGCATGCCCGCCACGCTCGGCTCGCGCCGCTTCTACGACGATTGCCTCGATGTGCTGCGCCCCGACGGCGTGATGGCGGTCAACCTGCATGCGGGGCACCCGCACTTCCCGGTGTACCTGGACCGAATCGGGCGCAGCTTCGGTGACAACGTGATTCGTGTCGACGCCGCCGATGGCAGCAACTGCGTCATCTTCGCGGGCAAGGGCGCTCGGTTGCGTCGCCCTGCGAGCGGCCCATTGCGACGGCCCGCCTCGCTGGCCCCCGAGCCGTGGAAGCAACTGCGCAGCGCGTTCATGCGCGTGGCCGCGGCCCGCGCGCAGCTTGCGCCGTTGTGACCGCGCCGACACTAAGAAGGCGGCCCGCAGGACCGAGGACGCGCGCAAGGCTGCCCGCCCGCGCCGCACCCGTCAAGGTCATGTCGGCCTGCCTACAATTGTCAGTAAACATGGGCAGCAATGAAACGTTTTGATGTGCTGGTTCGCGGCTCGGGCATCGTCGGCAAATGCTTGGCGCTGGCGCTGTCTCGCCTGGGTCTGCAAGTCGCCCTGCGCGAAGACGCTGCGCGCGCCGACGCCGCACCCGACGTTCGCGCCTATGCGATGAATGCCGCCTCGGTGCGCTTGCTGCAGGGCCTGAAGGTCTGGGACGCGCTGCCCGCCCATGCCGCCACGGCGGTGCACGACATGCACGTCGAAGGTGACGCTGCCGGCGCGGCCATCGATTTTTCAGCCTGGTCGCAGCGGGTGCGCGAACTGGCCTGGATCGTCGACGCGGCGGTGCTGGAGCATGCGCTGGCGGCGGCCGTGAAGTTCGCGCCGCACATCACCGTGACGCGCGTCGATGTCGAAGCCGAGCTGACCGCGCTGTGCGAAGGCAAGGCCGGCACCGCACGCGACGCGCTGGGCGTGCGCTTCGAGCGCACCGACCATGGCCACCGCGCCATCGCCGCCCGCCTGACGGTCGTCCCCCCCCACGGCCACGGCCATACCGCGCGGCAATGGTTTCGATCACCCGATGTGCTGGCCCTGCTGCCGTTCGATGCGCCGCAACCCGGGGCGTCGTACGCGCTGGTCTGGTCGATGCCGGCTGAGAAGGCCGACGCCCTGCTGGCCCTCGACGCCGCCGGCTTCGAGCTTGCGCTGATGGACGCCACGCAAGCGGCTGCCGGTGAACTCCGGCTCGCTTCCGAGCGCGCCGCCTGGCCCTTGATGCGCGCCGAGGCCAGCGCCTGGTGCGGCCCCGGCTGGGTCTTGCTGGGCGATGCGGCGCACGTGGTGCACCCGCTGGCGGGCCAGGGCCTGAACCTGGGCCTGGCCGATGTGTCGGCGCTGGCCAAGGTGCTGGCCGAGCGTGAAGCGTGGCGTGCGCTCGGCGACGAAAAGCTGTTGCGGCGCTACAGCCGCGAGCGCCTGATGCCCACCTGGGCCATGGGGCAGGTCACCGAAGGCCTGCTGAACCTGTTTGCGGCCGAGCGACCGCTGCTGCGGGAACTTCGCAACCGCGGCCTCACTCTGGTCAATCACCTGCCTCCGCTGAAGCGCTGGCTCACGGCGCGCGCCCTCGACTCTTGAAAGCAACCGACATGTCAACCTC
>JAYVCL010000263.1:0-11278 GCA_043749975.1 Burkholderiales bacterium | reverse complement strand
TTCGCCGCCGTACAGCACGTCGGCCAGTGCCAGCGCGGTCTCGGTCTTGCCCACGCCGCTGGGGCCGACGAACATGAACACGCCCTTGGGCTTGTTCGGGTCTTCGAGATTGGCGCGCGCGGTGCGCACGCGCTGCGCCACGGCTTCGAGCGCATGCGGCTGGCCGAGCACACGTTCTTCGAGCAGCGGCTTCAAGTTCAACACCGTCTTGATTTCGTCCTTCACCATCTTGCCCAGCGGGATGCCGGTCCAGGCGGCAACGATTTCCGCAACGACCAAACCATCGACTTGCATCGGGATCAGCGGAGTCTCGCCCTGCAGCGCGGCGAGTTCGTCTTGCCTGGCGCGCAGCGCGGCCTGCGCGGGAGTGAGTGGATTGAGTGGAGCGGCGATGCCCTTTCCGGCTTTTTGGGCCTTCTTCGGTGCAGGCTTTTTCGGCGCGGCCGTCTCGGTGGCGTCTGCTTGGGTTGGCACCATTTCAGGAACCGCAGGCTGCGCTTCAAGCTGGCTGCGCAGGCGCTGAATCTCGTCGACCAGCAGCTTCTCGGCATCGAAGCGCTGCTTCAGCGCATCGAGATCTTTTTGCACCACCTCGCGCTGCGCATACAGCTCGGCCAGCTTGGACTGGTGCGCCGCGCCGCTGGCGGCCTCGCGTTCAAGCGCAAAAATCTCGGCGGCCATGCGTTCGAGCAGCTTGACGTTGTCTTCCATCGCGGCGGGCACGGCGCTCTGACCGAGCGCCACCTTGGCGCAGGCGGTGTCGAGCACGCCGATGGCTTTGTCGGGCAGTTGGCGGCCGCTGATGTAGCGCGCCGACAGGCGCACGGCCTCAGTGATGGCCTCGTCGAGCACGCGCACGTTGAAGTGCTTTTCCATCAACGGTGCCATGCCGCGCAGCATGGCTGCGGCGATGGGCTCGGCCGGCTCTTCGACCTTGACGACTTGAAACCGGCGCGCCAGCGCAGCGTCTTTCTCGAAGTATTTTTTGTACTCGCTCCAGGTGGTGGCGGCGACCGTGCGCAACTCACCGCGCGCCAAGGCCGGCTTGAGCAGGTTGGCGGCGTCGCTTTGGCCGGCCTGGCCGCCGGCACCGATCATGGTGTGCGCTTCGTCGATGAACAAGATGATCGGGTGCGGGCTCTTTTTCACCTCGTCGATCACGTTCTTGAGGCGGTTCTCGAACTCGCCCTTGACGCTGGCACCGGCCTGCAGCAAGCCCATGTCGAGCACATGCAGCTCAACGCCTTGCAGCGGTGGCGGCACATCGTTGGCGGCGATGCGCAGGGCCAGCCCCTCAGCCACCGCGGTCTTGCCCACGCCGGCCTCGCCGGTGAGGATCGGGTTGTTCTGGCGCCGGCGCATCAGGATGTCGATGACCTGGCGGATCTCGGTTTCGCGGCCGATCACCGGGTCGAGCTTGCCGGCCTTGGCGCGTGCAGTGAGGTTGGTGGTGAACTGGTCCAGCGCGGGCGTTTTTCCTGGCGCGCCGGGGGCGGCTTGCTGCTCGGCGGCGTCGGCGTCTGATGTGGGCGCATCGCCGGCACGCAGGCTCTCGGCTGCTTCTTGCGAGCCGTGAGTGACCTCGGCCAGCTTGTGCTTGAGGTCATCGAGCTTGAACTTGACGAACAGCTTGCTGCCGCGAAACGCAAGTTGGGCCAGACCGGGTTCGGTCAGCAGCGCCAGCAGCAGGTGCGCGCTGCGAATGCGCGAGTGGTGCGATTCGAGTGACGCGATCAGCCACGCATGTTCGAACAGCGTGGGCAGGTGCGGGCTGAACACCGGCGTGCGGGTGTTGCCGGTCTTGAAGCGGCCGATCTCGCGCTCGAGATCGCTTTGCAGCGCGCCGGGGGCGATGTCGAAGCGCCGGCACAGCAGCGCGAAATCGCTTTGCGGCTGCTCGAGCAGGGCGAGGAACAGATGTTCGAGATCGACCTCGTAGTTGCCGCGCGCCATGGTCAGGCTGGCGGCGCGCTCGGCAGCGCGGCGCGTGGTGTCGTTCAGCTTGCCGATCAGGGTCTTGAGGTTGTTGCTCATCAGTGCAGGTATGGGTGGTTGTCGAGGATGCTGTCAAGCCAGCGCGTGAATGTCGTAGCCTGCGTCGATCCGATCGTTCAGCTCTCGCCGCGTGACCAGAAAACTGTCCCAGCCGAGGTGTGCGCCGACGCCGCCGGCATCGAGCTTGGTGCCTTGCACTTCATCGGCCCGCAGCGACAGGCGCACCTCGTATTCGAGCGTCACGCCGGTGAGCATCGTGAGCAGCTCGCGCAGGGCCAGTGCGGCGCTGCCGCCGGGCAAGAAGCGGTGGAATTTGTCGCGCACCATGGGGCCGATGGTCAGGCGCATGCGCAGATCGCGCTGCCAGACTCGTTCGCCGACAACAGCGCTCGCGTCGAGCAGGGCGTTGGCCAGGCCCAGCGATGTGGCGCTGTCAGACGGCAGCGTGAACCAACGCCCGATGAACTGCTCGACCGCGACCGGAACGCGAAAATACTCCGACACCATTTGCTGCACCACCCGCACCGACACCGGCCGCTGTTGCAGCAGGCCCGAGAAGTACGCCAGCGTGTCGTCGGCCACCCCGCCTTCGTCGCCATGCAGCCGCTCGCGCAGCGAACTTTGCCCGATGCCGGCCACCGCGAGCACGAGCGGCATGAAATTGTTGCGTCGGTCACTCTCGTACTGCACCGGCAATCGGTGCTTGCGCCAGGCTTCATAAAACAGCGCAACCGCACGGTGCTGAAAGATGTCGAGGAAGGCGCGAGCGGCAGTGTCACGGTGGTAGATCTCTCGCTCGGCGAGCATCTCGGTGTAGAAGATCGGCAGCGCGCCGCCGGAGCCGAGCAGACCCATGAAGGCGGGCGTGATCTCGATGCGCTCGATCGACGAGGCAGAGACAGTGGAGGGTGCGGCTGCGGCTGCAATTGCGATCACATCGGCTGTCGCGTCAACCACATCGTCCAACATCGGTGCAAGCTGGGGCGTCGTGATGTCGACCGCTGGCACCGCCGCGTCGATCACCTTCAGCTCGGCGATCTCGCTGGCCGGGAAGCTCAGCGACAACGTGTTGCGAAAGTGCAGCCGGCTTGACAGCGCCGACGTGCCGGTGCCGCGTTCGCGCTCATCCTTGCCGAACCAGCGGTCAAGCAAACGCACCGCCTGGAAAAAGGCGAAGCGATGCGGCTCGGCCAGAAGCCGGGCGATCACAGCAACGGGCTGTCGCCGCTTCTGCGAGGGCATGAAATGAGTTCTTCGCGCGTGCGCGACGACACAATCTTCAGTTGCGTGAAGCTGTTGGCATGCACGTAGAGGCCGAAGAAATGATCCATCACCTGAGCGAAAAGGCGCAGCCCCGATCCGGCAAAGTTGCTTTCGTCGACGCTGAGATGCACTTCGGTGCCCCGCACGAAGGTCGGGAACGGGTTGCCGGGCAAGCAGGCATGGGCCGGCTTGAAATCGATCCCGATCACGCCTTCGATTTGACGCCGGTTGGTGGCGCTGCGCGGCAGGTCATACAGGCGCAGCAACTCGCGCAGCGCTTCCACGCCGCCGGCCGACAGCGACAAGTGGTTGAGCGACAGATGCGAGATCAGCCGCCACAACGCACCGCGCCCGCGCTCGAACCGAAGCGCCGGCGTGGGCTTGCGCATCAGCCGGATCTCGCGCGCGACGCTGCCACCTTCGAGGGTCAGATCGCCACCGACGTTGCCGATGGCAAGCAAGCTCGGCAGGTCGCGGTTGGTTGCGCGCACGTCCAGCGAGAGCGTGTCGGTTTGCGCTGCGGCGGGGTCGAAGTGGATGTCGACGATGCCGATCTCGGTCTCGTAGCCGGGGCTGGTTTCGGCCAGTGCGTCGTCGCGGTGCGAATACCAATAGCGCCCGCCGGGCTCGTCGGCACCGAGCAATTCGTCATGCCGAAGCGAGTAGAAAGGCTTGAACTCCATGATCGTTTCGCCCTGCGGCGTTTGCTGCACGCGATACACCGTGTCGATCGCAACCACCTCATAGGCGAACGCGCGGCGGCTGTCGGGCAGCACCGGATACCGCTCGCCCACATGCGTGATGCGGATCGGGTCGGCCCGCTGCTTGAACATGTTGGTCACCGGCGTGCAACCGAGCAGCAGGTTTTTCTCGGTCACGGTTTCAAGCAAACGCGCTTCGTCGGAATCAGATCGAATGCCCTGCATTGCAAAATGCAGCGTCACCGTGCGCGCGTTCGACTCGAGCACGGCCGCAGGCAGCGGGATGTCCACGAAGTTGAACTTCTCGGGGAACGCGAAGTATTCGGTGAGCAAGCGGTACGCGTGATGCGAGCGCGCGTCGAAATCGATCAGCGCCTCATCCAGCGCGAAGCCCACCGGTTGTGGCAGTGCATCGCCGCAGCCACGCCACGGGCCCACCGGCGCGGTCTGCGCGAGCATGGCAAGCACCCGGCCGCACAGCGCCTCACGCAGTGCGCTGACTTGCGAGCCTTCGCCGTCCAGATACAGACGAATCGCCTTGACACCGAGCGCAGCCCAGTTGGCTTGCGCCGAGACGAGTTCGAACTGGAGCGAAAACAAGGTGGTTGCAGCACGCGGCACCGGCGTGCCGTCGGGCGCGCCGACCGTGCCGCGAAACGCTGCCGACACCAGTCGCACGGGCAGCAGCGCGACATCGAAGGTGGTGCGAAAGCGGCATGCCACCCCGCGCACCGGCTTCGAATTGAGCATGGTGCCGCGCTCGATGCGCGCTGCGGCTGACATCTGCATCGCACTCGCGCCGATGTCGAAGCGCGCGATCGAGCATGAAGGAAACGGGCGCAGGTAATGCGGGTAAAGAACTTCGAGAAATGTTTCGGTGAACAGAGGAAAGTCGTCGTCCAGACGTTTGTGGATGCGCGACGACAGCAGCGCAAACGACTCGATCAATCGCTCGACATGCGGGTCTTCGCCAACATCGCCGCTGAGCTGAAGACGCCCGGCGATTTTTGGGTATCGCCGCGCAAAGTCGCCCGCGTGCGCACGCAGGAAGGCGAGCTCGCGTTCGTAATGCGGCAGCAGTTCGTTCATGCAGATCGACGGCTGGATTGCACCGCGTAGCTCTGTGTCGTCGTCTGCAGCACCGCGTCGAAATTCACCGGTTCTTGCAGCGGGTGCGCGTGCAGCGTCGCGTGGATTGAAAAACGCAGTTTTTGTGTTGCCGCGTCGCGCCTGTCGAGCTCGACACGGGCGTTGCGCAAGCGTGGCTCGTGGTCGGTGATGGCGCGCTCGATGGAACGACAGATGGCCGCGCGGTCGACCGTGCTCGACATCGACATCGACACGAAATCATCGAGGCCGAACGCCGCCACCGATGCGCGCGCAAACGGATAGCCGTCGAGCGCCTCGCGGGTCGATCCGCGTCGCGCATTCAACAACGATTCGACGTCGCGGGCGACCGAATCCTTGAGCTGGGCCATCGACAGCGCCGGGCGCAGCGGCTCACTGCGCGACAGCGGCGCAGAGTCGATCAAACGGTCGAGCAATGGAGGGACGAAGCGTTGCATGGCTGTTCAGCAAATAAAAAAAGGCGGCAACTGCGTGCCGCCTTTTCATTCGCCAAGCGTCGCTTGGGCTTACGCAAGCTCTGGTTTGTTGGTGGAAAGGCTCCACATTTTTTCCATCTTCTTGCCCTTCGAGCCGTCCATCTTGTGCTCTTCGTAGAACCAGCTCATGGCCGCAGGCTTCAGCGTGAAGGTCTCTGCAGGAAGGCCGTCGGAGCTCATCGTGGTGGTCACCGACGAGACGATCGTGTTCTTCAGCTTCAAGGTGTAGTACTCGTGGCGCGACTGCTCGCCCTTTGCGGTGTTGCCGCCATAGGCGCGGTAGAAATGAATCTCCACGTCTTTCAGCAGCGTGCCGGAAGCGCATGCCGCCATCAGGGCCGGGGTTGCGTAGTCGATGTCCTTGGTAAAAATCAAGTCACCGAATTCCACACGCTCCGAGGTGTGGCCGCCTGAGCTAGACGCCGTGGCCGATTTGGGCTGGCTGATCAGGTGGCTGAAGGTACTGACCTCAACCGTGTCTTTGTGCTTCGTGTCGCGGCTGTCGCCCTTGATCTCACCGGTCTTGAAATCGACGTAGATGTCTTTCATTTGCATAACTCCAAAAAGTTTATGAACATTTCCCTCTCCCTACCACTCACTAGCCCTTCGCCGATTGCGGTAGTTCCGCCACCAACCGCAGGGAGACTGTCAGTTCGTCCAATTGAAAATGGGGACGAACAAAAGCTGTTGCTCTGAAGTGACCGGGACGCCCCGGCACCTCCGACACATCGACGCGCGCTTCGCGCAGCGGGTACTTGGCCTTGACTTCTTGCGTCGCGTTGTCGTCCGTGGTCACGTACTGGTAAATCCAGTCGTTCAAATACTGCTCAACGCTGCCCGGCGAGGCGAAGCTGCCGATCTTGTCGCGCATCATCGACTTCAGGTAATGCGCGATGCGGCACACCGCGAACATGTATTGAAGCTGGGACGACAGCGCTGCGTTCGAGTTCGCCGCATCGGTGTCGTACTTTTTCGATTTCTGCGCCGACTGGGCACCGAAAAACGCTGCGTAATCGGTGTTCTTGCAGTGCACCAGCGGAATGAACCCGAGGTCGCTCAGCTCTTTTTCGCGCCGGTCGGTGATGGCGATTTCAGTCGGGCACTTCAGCGCAACTTCACCTTCGTCGGTCTTGAAGGTGTGGGTCGGCAGGTCTTCCACCAGACCGCCGCCCTCGACGCCACGAATCGCCGCACACCAGCCGAAATTCTCGAACGCTGCGGTGAGCCGGGTGGCAAACGCATACGCGGCGTTGATCCACAAGTATTTGGCGTGGTCGCTGCCGTCGACATCTTCGACAAAGTTGAAGCCTTCGACGGTGGTGCCGTCCTTCGGGTTGTACGGCAGCCGGCCCAGGAAACGCGGCACCGTCAAGCCGACGTAGCGTGAGTCTTCGGACTCGCGGAATGACTTCCACTTCGCGTATTCAACCGTATCGAACACCTTCGACATGTCGCGCGGCTTGCCCAGATCGGTGAAGCCTTCCAGACCGAACATTTCTGGCGACGCGGCGGAGATAAACGGTGCGTGTGCGGCTGCGGCCACGTGCGCCATTTGCTCGGCGAAGTACATGTCCTCGGGCTGGCGAGAAATCTGGAAATCACCGATCAGCGTGCCGAACGGCGCGCCACCGAAAGTACCGAATTCTTCCTCGTAGACCTTCTTGAACAAGGCGCTTTGATCGAAGTCGATCGCGGTCTTGAAGTCTTTTATCAACTCTTTCTTGGTCGCGTTCAGAACCTGAATTTTCATCAACGAACCGGTCGAGGTGTGTTTGCACAGGTAGTGCAAACCACTCCAGGTGGATTCGAGCTTTTGAAAGTCCGGGTGGTGCATGACCACACTGAGCTGCTCGGAAATCAACTCGTCGATCTCGGCGACCCTCGCATCGAGCGTCGCACTCAGGTTGTCCGACATCACCACGGTGCCCGACAAAACCTCGCGCACCAACTCGGAAATGATGTCCTTGGCCCGCGTGTGCTCGGCGTCGGAGCGCGCAACTTTGCTCTGCGCAACGATGCTGTCCAGCAGCGTGGTCTGCGCGGCTGCCGGCGCAGCCGGCGTTTGTGCTGTCGATGGCTGAGCCATGGTGATTACTCCCCGTCTTTCGTGGCTTCGTTGCCGAGCTTCTTGAGTTTCTCGGCGTTGGTGAGCATTTCGCCGAGGATGTCCTCGAGCTTATCGTTGCCTGCCATCTTGTTTCGCAGGTCGGCAAGCTTGGTCCGCGCGTCGAGCAGTTTGCGCAGCGGCTCGACTTGCTGAACCACCGATTCTGGACGGAAGTCTTCAAGCTGGTCGAAGGCCAGGTTGACGGCGAATTCGCCACCATCGGCGCTCAATTCATTCTTGACCCGGAACGACGCCTTGGGTGCCATGCCCTTCATCACCTCGTCGAAATTGTCCAGGTCGACACTGACGAATTTGCGGTCTTTGAGCTTCGCCAATGGCTTGTTCGGATCGGCCAAACCCGTGAAATCGGCCAACACGCCGGTCACGAAAGGAATTTCCTTTTTCTCGATCGCATCACCGATTTCAACGTCGTAGGTGAGTTGCACGCGCGGTGGCCGAACTTTCTCGAGCCGCTTTTGCACGCTGTCTTTCTTGGCCATGAACAATTCCTCTGGTCGAGTCGGTTGGAAAACGAACGCTGGCCTACTTCTTCAACACGTTGAAGGGGTCGGTCGACGTAGCAGTGCCCGCCGCGGCGGGCACCGGGGTCACAGCGGGCTTGGTTGCTGCCGGGCGCGCAGGCTGCCTCGCCTTGACAGGTGCCGGCGCAGCGGCGGAAGCCGATGCCGCAACCGGACGCGGCACCAACACGGGCTCACCCAACAGATCACGCAGGATGCGTGCAAGGCCTTCTGCTTCGCTGCGGGTGCCGCCGTTGAGCGGGCTCTGTTGCTGGCGCAGCGTGGACAACGCCGAAGCGGAAACGCGCAAACCGCTTACCGCGAGCACGCTTGTTGCGAGGCTGTCTGCTGGGTCTCGCTGAATGACTTCTTGCGCCGCGAGGATGGCCTGCCCGTAGTTGGCGGCCTCGAAGTAGTCTTCGGCCAACTTCAGCCACGGCTCCTTGCTTGTGGGGTAGGTTTTGGCAGCCGTGCGGTAAACATCACGCGCCCGTTCCTTGCTGCCAGCCGCTGCGGCCTGCCCTGCCTCTTGCATGTACTGCTGGAGCGACTCAACGGCCGGCGCTGCGGTCGGCGGCGGGAGCGGGGGCGGAGCAGACGCGCAGCCCATCATCAAAAGCCCGGTGGCAAGCGCCCAAACATGTGCTTTGGACAACAGCGTTTTGCGCATGAAAACGTGATCAGCTTGCATCGGTGCGGGGGTTCAGGAGGCGTTGTAAAGAGCCGAAACTATAATCGAAGGTTGTGAACTATTTTCACCCGCAGCATCCCTCTTAAGGGGGTGTACGCGACACCTTTACGCATGAGTTGTGTGAACTGTGGGTTGTACCTTGACAGTCGAGGCTCTTACAACAGCAACCCGGAGAAGCGCCGATGACTCCCTCTCGTTTTGATCGTCGCAGCGCAGATTCGCGCTGCTTACGGCGGCTGGCTGTTTGCCTGAGTTGTGCCATCGCACTGGCCGGTTGTGCATCCGGAGGCGTGCTCGACAAGGGGCTGGAGCTGGTTGGCTTGAAGAAGCCCGAGCCCCTGGCCGGACTGGACGGCGAGCTGCCCAAGATTCAGCTCCCGCGCAAGATCACGCTGCGCATCCACGCGGGTCAGGTTCTCAACGGCGACAGCAGCGGGCGCGCACTGTCAGTTGTTACGCGTATTTACAAGTTGCGCTCCACATCCCAATTTGCGCAGGCGACGTACGCCATGTTCACGGCCACCGGTGCTGACAAGCCCGCGTTCACCGAAGACGTGATTTCGGTCGAAGAGATCGTGCTCAGGCCTGGCCAGAAATACGAGGTGGTCGAAACCTTGCCCACGGAGACCACGCATTTGGCGGTGGTGGCGCTGTTTCGTTCACCCGATCCGCAGCGCTGGCGATTCGTCTTCGAAGCCAAGGCCGCCTCGAAGAGCGGCATCACGCTGGGAGCCCATGCGTGCGCGCTCAGCGTGGCCGAGGGTGAACCGTTTGGCGCACAACCCGACTCACTGCGCCTGGCCGGCGTCCAGTGCCGCTGAGCCTTCGCAACACACGCCCTTTGCCACTCAGCAGGGCGGCCCCGCTGCGCTGCCAAGCGAACGGCAGATCACCTCGAATTGCCCGCTCGGTCACCCCAATTTGGGGGAACTACAGCGCAAAGTGCTTGATGTAAGCTCGCCGATCGCCGGCCAAGGTGGCCTCGCGGAAGACTTCAACAGAGGCAGATTTGATCCAATCGTCGAAGCTCTTGTGGGGCGAGGGGCTGTTTCTTCGGCCTCAACATTTCCAACGTCAAGACGCCTACCACGAGTGGCGGTTGGCAGAAGTCTCGGCTGCGCTGCATCCGTATGCCTGGGGCTTGCGTCGTTGCAAGGTCGATGTCGATGCGCTCACGAACGGCGTGCTTCGGTTCGTGGAGTTGGGGTTGATATTTCCCGATGGCGAGTTGTTCTCTGCGCCACAAGAAGACGATCTGCCTGCACCGGTGTCGCTGGAGTCGATCCCTGCCGGCACATCGGAGCTGGTGTTTCATGCGGTGCTCCCGCAGATGCGCGCCAATGGCAGCAACTTCAGCAGCGGTACGGCGGAGCCAGACGCTTCTTTGCGTTTCACCCAGCACAATTTGCCGGCACCCGATTGGTTCACCGGCGCGGCGCAAAGTGAACTCTCGGTGTTGCGGCGCTGTGTTCGCGTGCTCGCCGACACCGAGCCGCGCGACCACCTCGTGAGCCTGCCTGTGTGCAGGCTGCGGCGTTCGGCCACCGGCCCCTTCGAGCTCGACCCGCGCTTCATCCCGCCGTCGCTGTCCATCGGTGCGGTGCCCGTGCTGCACGCCATGCTGCGCCGCCTGCTCGATTCGCTTCAGGCCAAAGTCGATGCGCTGTACGGCTTTCACCGCGAGCCGTCGCGGCACGTCATCGAGTTTCGTTCCGGCGACATCGCATCGTTCTGGTTGCTGCATACCGCGAGCTCGGCGTTCGCTGCGCTGTCGCACTACCTGCATCATCCGGCGCTGCACCCGGAGCGGCTGTACGAGCGCATGCTCGAACTGGCTGGCGCACTGATGACGTTTTCACGCTCTTATTCGCTGGCCGACCTGCCGCCGTACCGGCACGCCGCGCCGGGCCCATGTTTCGCCAAGCTCGACCAGGTGATCCGCGAGTTGCTCGAAACCGTGATCTCCACCAAATACTTTTCGATCGCACTCGACGAGGTCAAGCCGTCGTTCCACCACGGACGCCTGGAGTCCGACAAGATCAGCGCGGCAACGACGTTCTACATCGGCGTGCAGGCTGCGTTGTCGCCGAGCGAGATCGTCGAGGTGGTGCCTGCGCGCTTCAAGATCGGCGCGCCCGACGATGTCGAGAAGCTGGTGCTCTCGGCCATGAGCGGCGTGCGGCTCACGCATGCGCCGCAAGTGCCGGCCGCCATTCCGGTGCGCCCGAATGCCTACTACTTCGCCGTCGATGCGCGCGGCCCGCTCTATGAGCGAATGCTCGCCGCGCACACGATGACGATTTACGTGCCCTCCGGCATCGCCGATCTGCGGCTCGAGTTGTTCGCGCTGAATCAATAGTCCTTTCGCTGCAGCAGAGCACCGCCATGTCCGAACC
>JAYVCL010000262.1:0-4778 GCA_043749975.1 Burkholderiales bacterium | reverse complement strand
GAACATTGCCGAGGTCATCATCGGCAAACAGCGCAATGGCCCCACCGGCACCATCAAGCTGTTTTTCAACAAGCCGCTGACCAAATTCGACAACCTGGCCCCAGGGAGCGCAGGCAGCGACTACTGAGGAACACCGCCTTGGGCAAACCGCCCTTCACTTGGCAAACGCAAAAATACTGTATATATTTACAGTATGCAGAATCCACTCGTCGATGGCATTGCGTTGCCCGTGCCGGGCTCGCTCAAAGGGCGCGGAACGGCATGGGCGCTTCAGCATCGCTTCACGCGCGATGCGCACGAGGCCTTCGACGATGGCTGGGGCACGCTCGAACAGAATGCGCAAGAAGAACATTTGCCGCCTGCCACCCACATCATCGAAGAGAAAGCCAGGACCATCTTGTCCGGCAACGATTCGCCAGACATCCCGTTCGACCTGTCCATCAATCCGTACCGGGGCTGCGAACACGGCTGCGTCTACTGTTTTGCCCGGCCCACGCACAGCTACCTCAACCTGTCGCCAGGGTTCGATTTCGAGACCCGCATCATCGCCAAGGTGAACGCCGCCGAACGCCTGCGACAGGCCTTTGCCAGCCGCAACTACGAGCCCTTGCTGCTGAATATCGGTTCTGCAACTGACGCGTACCAGCCGGTCGAGCGCAAGCTGCGCATCACCCGCTCGGTCATCGAGGTGTTGTCGGAGTGCCAGCATCCTTTCTCACTCGTCACCAAGTCCTCTGGCGTCGAGCGCGACCTGGACCTGATCGCCCCGATGGCGGCCGACAAATTGGCAGCGGTGTATGTGTCGGTCACCTCGCTCGACTCAGGGCTGTCGCGCATCCTCGAGCCGCGTGCCGCCTCGCCCGAGCGGCGGCTTCGCACGATCGAGGCCTTGGCAAGAGCCGGCGTGCCCGTGGGGGTCAGCGTGTCGCCCATCATCCCATTCATCAACGAGCCCGAGCTCGAACGCGTTCTGGAGGCAGCGGCGGCGGCCGGTGCCACCTCGGCGTTCAGCGTGGTGCTGCGCTTGCCTTGGGAGGTGAACCCATTGTTCCAGCAATGGCTGCAAACCCATTTCCCCGATCGTGCAGCGCGCGTGATGGCGCGGGTTCGCGAGATGCGCGGCGGCAAAGACTACGACGCCCGCTTCGGCAGCCGCATGAAAGGCGAGGGCGTTTGGGCTCAATTGTTGTCGCAACGTTTTCACAAGGCGGCCGCTCGCTTCGGGTTGAACCGCCAGCGGGTCGAACTCGACTTCACCCGGTTTCGTCCACCGGCGCGTCACGAGGCGGCGAGTCAGGGCAGCTTGTTCTGATTCGAACAAGCCGCTCGATCGGCGCTCAGCCGGGGCTGCGGCAAGCCGCAAACGCGTCCAGCGCATGCCGATACTCTGCAGCTTGGACGCCGACCAAGCCCAGCACGGTGTGGAACAGGTTGTCGTGGCTCAGCGGCGCGTCTCGCAGGCCATTCAGGCAGCTCAGCGGCATCGCCGAAGCAGCCGCTGCCGCTGGCACGGCGGGCTGCCAAAAAATCATCGGCACGTGCGTTTGCTCGCGCGGTGCCAAGGCGTATGGCAAACCGTGCAGATACAGGTGGTTCTCACCCAGCGACTCGCCGTGGTCCGAGACATACAGCAACTGCGGTGCGTACTCGGGCATTCTTGATTGCAACCACCCGATGGCTTCGGACAACACGTGATCGGTGTACGCGATCGAGTTGTCGTAGGCATTGATCACGGCTGCGCGCTCGCATTGCTGCATCGCGCCGTTCGTGCACTCGGGCATGAACGGCTTGCGGCCGGCCGGTGCACGCCTGAAGTACGCCGGGCCGTGGCTGCCCATCTGGTGCAGCACGATGACCGCGCCCGTCGCCCGGCTCGCTTTGGGCAGCGCTTGCAGCCTCGCATCGAGATCGTGCAGGAGCGCTGCGTCAAGGCACTCGCCCTCGCTGCACAGTCCTTGTGGCAGAGGTTTTTGCGCACTCGCCGGCGTATTCGCATCCGCGTGCGGAACCCGGTCGCACAGACCCTTGCAGCCCGACTGGTTGTCCAGCCACAGCACCGCCAGACCGGCGCGTTGCAGCAGGTCCAGCAGGTTTTCGTGGTCGCGGTCACGGCCCTCGTACGCACGCTTGCCCAGGTGCGAAAACATGCAGGGCAGCGAGGTGGCTGTGCTGGTGCCGCACGACATCATCTGACGAAAGCTCGCCACGCCCAGCCTCGACAGTTCCGGGTTGGTGGGCCGCGCGTAGCCGTTGAGCCAAAAGTGATCGGCCCGCGCCGTTTCGCCGATCACCAGCAACAGCAGCGGTGGCTTGCGGCCGTCATCGCGAACGGGTTTCGCGTCGAGCCCGATCTGGGCCAACGGGCCTGCGGGCCTGGCATTGGCTTGCACCGCCGCCGCAGCCAAGCCGTAGAAAGCATTCAGCGGGTTGATGAGGTAGCGCATCGAGCGGTGATTGCGCATGGTGCTCGAGAGGTCGTCAAATGAGGCCACCACCAAGGCCAGCAGCGCGATGCAAAGGGCCAGCAAGGCCAGCGCGTTGCGGCCGAGTTGGGCCCATGCCGGCTGACGACGCAGCGGAGCCCGCCACAGCCACAGCAGCGGCAAGACAGCCAGCAGCAACAGGCTGAGCAAGAGGCGGGTGTCGAGCAGATCGCGTGTCTCGTGCGGGTGGGTTTGCAACACGTTCACGATCATGGTCGGGTCGATCACCGCGCCGTAGCTGCCGGTGAAATGCGCGCAAAGTGCGGCTGTCACGAAAAACACGCTGATCACCGGCTTGATGACGCGGGGCCACGCTGCAAGCACCAGAAACAGAGCCGTCAGGCAACCCACGATGCCGGCGAAGCACAGCACGAACAACGCCCCGTGCAGCGAGGCGGTCTCGGGCAAGGCATTCAGCGCCTTCCACAGCGGCCAGTTCGCCGGGATCGCGATCCACCGCGACGCCAGCCCAGCCAACGTGAGAGGGTTCCATCCCGCTGCCGCTTCCACTGCCACCACGGGCGTGGCTGTGCCGGTGCTGCGTGGTGGCGAACTGGTGAAGGGCCAAACCATGGCGCAGATTGTCAACCGGGCGCAATAAAAAAAACGGCACCTGAACGGTGCCGCCTCAGTGTCTTGCAACCCGGCCCGCGGCTACTTGAAGATGCCTTTGACCCGGTCCGACCAAGACTTCGAATTCGGCGAATGCCTTTCGCCGCTCTTGCGAAACGATTCGTCGATTTCCTTCAGCAGCTTGCGCTGATGCTCGGTCAGCTTGACTGGCGTTTCGACGCTGACATGGCAGTACAGGTCGCCGGGGTAGCTTGAGCGAACTCCCTTGATGCCCTTGCCGCGCAGACGGAACGTCTTGCCGTGCTGCGTGCCTTCGGGCAAGTCGATCTCGGCTTGCCCGCCCAAGGTGGGCACTTCGATGCCGCCGCCCAGCGCAGCCGTCGTCATCAACACCGGCACGGTGCAGTGCAGGTCGTCGCCGTCACGCTCGAACACGTCGTGCTGCTTGATGCGGATCTCGATGTACAGGTCGCCCGCCGGGCCGCCGTTGGTGCCGGGCTCGCCGTTGCCGGCCGATCGAATCCGCATGCCTTCATTGATGCCGGCGGGAATTTTCACCTCCAGCGTCTTGTTCTTCTTGATCTTGCCCTGGCCGGCACAGGTGGTGCAGGGCTCGGGGATGATTTTGCCGGTGCCGTGGCAGTGCGGGCAGCCCTGCTGAATGCTGAAAAAACCCTGCCGCATGTGCACCGTGCCGGCACCATTGCAGGTGCCGCAAACCTTGGCCGAGGTGCCTGGTTTGGCACCCGTGCCGTGGCAGGTTTCGCAGTTCTCCCAGCTCGGGATGCGGATCTGGGTTTCCTTGCCACGCGCCGCCTCTTCGAGTGTGATCTCCATCGCGTAGCTGAGGTCGCTGCCACGGTAGATCTGCTGCCCCGCGCCGCGCCGTTGGCCGCCAGCACCGCCGAAGATGTCACCGAAGATGTCACCGAAGGCTTCGGCAAAACCGCCCATGCCTTCTCCGCCCGGCCCGCCTCGGCCGCCCAGGTTGGGATCTACGCCGGCGTGGCCGTACTGGTCGTAGGCGGCGCGCTTTTGCGCGTCGGACAGCATTTCATAGGCCTCTTTGCCCTCCTTGAAATGGTCTTCCGACTTCTTGGCGCCGTCACCCTGGTTGCGGTCAGGGTGGTGCTTCATGGCCAACTTGCGATAGGCCTTTTTGATGTCGTCTTCGGTCGCGTTCTTCGGGACGCCCAGCACATCGTAATAGTCACGCTTTGCCATCAACTCACCTGCTTGTCGAATCCCGCAAACAAACCCGCCGCGTTGAGGCGCAGAACATCTCTGCAGCCCAGCAACGCGGCGCAGACGACGGGCTCAGCCCCGTCGCCTTCGAGATCATTTCTTGTCCTTGACTTCCTTGAACTCCGCGTCGACCACGTTGTCGTCTGCGGGCTTGGCAGCGTCGGCCGTCGGCGCCTCGGCACCGGGCGCGCCGCCTGCCGCAGCACCCGCAGCGGCCTGGGCCGCTTGCGCATCGGCGTACACCTTTTCGCCGAGCTTCTGACTGGCCGCCATCAAGGCTTCGGTCTTGGCTTCGATGTCGGCCTTGTCCTCGCCCTTCAGCGACTCTTCGGCATCTTTCAACGCGGCCTCAATCTTTTCTTTCTCGGGCGCGTCGAGTTTGTCGCCGTGCTCGGCCAGGCTCTTCTTCACGCTGTGCACCATGGCATCGGCCGAGTTGCGGGCCTGGATGAGTTCGAGCTTTTTCTTGTCCTCGGC
>JAYVCL010000261.1:0-3621 GCA_043749975.1 Burkholderiales bacterium | reverse complement strand
CAACCTGGCCGCCGCCAAGAGCAGCCCGCAGTTGGAGATTTTTCGCAAGAAGGGCATCGAGGTGTTGTTGCTGGTGGACCGTGTCGACGAGTGGATGCTGAGCCATTTGTACGAGTTCGACGGCAAGCCGCTGCAAAGCGTGGCCAAGGGCGCGGTCGATCTCGGCAAGCTGCAAGACGAAGCCGAGAAGATTCAGGCGGAGCAGGCCGAAGCGGCGTTCAAGCCGGTGCTCGACCGGCTGAAAGAAGCGCTCAAAGACCGCGCGCAGGATGTGCGCATCACCACCCGCCTGGTCGAATCACCGGCCTGCCTGGTGGTCGAAGAAGGCGACATGAGCGGGCACCTGTCGCGCATGCTGAAGCAAGCCGGACAGAGCGCGCCGATGGCGCAGCCGATCCTTGAAGTGAATGCCGAGCACGCGCTGGTGAAGCGGCTCGAAGGCAGCGCGCACTTCGACGATCTGGCAAATATTTTGTTCGACCAGGCGGTGCTGGCCGAAGGTGGGCACCTGGAAGACCCAGCCGCCTACGTGCGGCGGGTCAACGGCTTGTTGACAGCTTGAGCGGGGCTTGCTGCATGGCCTGCAGTTGCTCGCGCAGTTGCACCACCTGCTGCGACCAATAGGCCACGTCGCCGAACCACGGGAACGCGATCGGGAATGCCGGGTCGCTCCAGCGCTGCGCCAGCCAAGCGCTGTGGTGGATCATGCGCAGCGTTCGCAACGCCTCGATCAGGCGCAACTCGTGGCGGTCGAAATCCAAGAAGTCTTCGTAGCCCGACAGCACGGTGCTCATCTGGCGTGACATGGCCTCAGGGTCGCCCGACAGCAGCATCCACAAGTCCTGCACCGCAGGCCCGGTCATGGCGTCATCCAGGTCGACGAAGTGGGGGCCGTCGGCGCTCCACAGCATGTTGCCAGGGTGGCAGTCGCCGTGCAGGCGAAGCGCGGCGGGTGCGTCGCCTTGGTCGAACAATCGCTGCGCGCTCAGCAAGGCGTCGTCCACGGTTTGCCGCCACAGCGCCGCGACCTCGGGCGGGACGCTGTCGCTGGCGACCAACCAGTCGCGTGACGCCAGGCCCAGCGTGTCGACGTTGAGAGTTCGGCGAGCTTGAAACGGCCTTTGACGGCCCACGGCATGCATTCGGCCGAGAAAGCGGCCGATCCAGCGCAGCGTGGCATCGTTGTCGAGTTCGGGGGCCTGCCCCGAGCATCGCGGGGTGACGGCGAAGCGGAACCTGTTCGCGGCGGCGTCGAAGCTGGCCAGCGTAGGCGGCTCGGCGCTGACGGAAACCGCGTCACCGAAGTGGGCTGAGACCTGCAAGCTCAGCGGCGCAACCACCGGGATTTCTTGTGCCAGCAACTCATGGCTGAAGCGGTGTTCTTCCAGGATCTGCGCGTCGCTCCAACGTCCCGGCCGATAGAACTTGGCCACCACGACCGAGCCGTCTTCGAGGAACACCTGGAAGACGCGGTTCTCATACGAGTTGAGCTGGATCAAGCGGCCATCGCCGCGCAGCGACACGCTGTCGAGCGCGTCCAGCACCACGTCCGGAGTCAGGCCGCTGTAGGGAATGTCCGAGGGCTTTCGGTGGGCAGTCATCCGCGCATGGTATGCGCGCGACTGGAATCTCAATTTCCGGTGGGCAAGGTCTTGGGCGGCGTTTCGGCCCCATCGGCGACATCGCTCAATGGGGGGTGTTCGCCGCTGCGCAAGGCGTCGGAGCCGGCAGTTGCGCGTCCGCCGAGCGAGCCGGGCTCGCTGTTGCTGAAACCCTCGGGCCGCAGATCGGGCGTAAAAAAAGAGTCTTGGAAGAAGGTGGAGTCTTGCCACAACGCGGTGCGTTCAGCCCGGCGATTCGCGACCGTGCTCGAGAGCGTTTCGCGCGCCTGGAGCAGCGAATCCGATGACCCCGGTATGGGTGCGGATTGCGGGCCTCGCGGCACCGGGGCGCTTTGCGGGACCAGCAACTGAACCTCGGCCACCGACGGCAGGTGATCGACCGGACAGCGAAGGTAGGCAATGCGGCAAGCCGCGAGCGCCGATTGCTTGATCTGCATCACGCGACGGGAATTGCCTCGGTCGGTTTCCAGGTCGATCGCGGCCAGCACCCGGCCGTTGGTGCTGCAGATTGCGAACGACACATGGCTGCTCCCCAGCAAGTCGTACCAGAAACGCACTTCGGCCATTTCGATGGGCTGGCAAAAGCGCACCAGCGGCAGCTTCGACAAGATGATGTGGTGCGGCAGAGCCTCGCGCAGCAATCGGTGGACGCGGCGTTCACCGGGGTTGAACACCGGCCGCGATGCCAAGGCCCACTCGGTGGGCAGCGGCTTGGGTGCCGTCGTGCGTGCGCGCAGCACGAAGTACGTCAACGCGGGCAAGATGACCGACATCGCGACGAGCACGATGATCCACGGAAGGGTTTGCATGTCGAGAGACGCCGATTCTTGCAGCCGGTCCCGCCGAAGCCGCAGGACGTTCGAACCGGAATGTACCGAAAGATACGCTAACCGCGGCTCCCGCCAAACCCCAGGCAGGTCGTTGGGAAGCCACTGCAGATGATCTCGATGCGCAACGTCCGTGGCAACTCTTCAACCGCGCCTCAGTGACGTTTCACCGTCTCGGTGTCCGCGCTGACCTTGCTTTTGACGCCGGAGACGGCATCGAAGAATTCGTGTACTCGATGCGCTTGCACCTTGAAGTGATAGTCCAACTCGGCCGCATGCTGCTCGACCACGGCTTCCAGTTGCGAAGCCACCGTGTCTGGCGGCAGCTTGAGCCAGGCCTCCGACTCCGAGCCGTCGCGTTCCACCACGGCACCCGCCCGGCGCGCGATCCGCAGCATGGCGGTGTTTTCGCTCAAGGCGTGGACGAACAAGGTTTCGACATTTCGGTTTCGCGCGTGCAGCGTGGCGTGGTCGAACAAACGGGCTCCATGGCCGCGCCCGCGAGCGTGGGCTGAAACCGAGACGCCGAATTCCGCCATCGCTGCCTTTGCGCCCTGTTGCGGCGTCGTGTCGTAGGCCAGGTGTGCCATGGCGATCAGTTCGAGGCGTCGGTTGAAGATGCCGAACAATTCATCGCGGTCGAAGTCCAGCGTGTCGACATATTTCGAGAGTTGAGCGTCGGTGGCCGGATAGCCGAATCGCAGGTACCGATCATCTGCGTCCAGCGCCAGCAGGTGCGCTGCTATGCGCGGGCGGTGACGCGGGCCCAAAGAGCGAATCGGCACCCAGGCCCACTTCGATGAAGCCGACGTGCTGGGTGCAGCCAAAGTGGGCACGGCAACTTGCGGTTCGGGATGAATGTCTGGCGCAGACTCTTGTGGAGCCGGCAGGTCAGCAGGGAAGTCCATTTGGGGCACTCCTGGAATAAGGGTTAACCCGAACTGTACGGGAAGAGCTTGGAAGGCGGGCTGCGTTTGCCATTTCCGTTCGCAGCAAGGGGGCATCACCTCGGAAGCTTGGCCATGTTCGTGCGGCGACTCTGATATATTTGAAGACTTGCCCGAATGTAGCCCTGCGGGTAAGGCGTGTTGGCCTTGCTGGCTTGCATGAACCCGAATCGACGCTGACGAGAGACCGCCATCCAAAGAAGCGGTACCGAGCACAGCCGCAGA
>JAYVCL010000260.1:0-9897 GCA_043749975.1 Burkholderiales bacterium | reverse complement strand
TCGGTCAGCGGCAGCACGACGTTGACCTTCTCGCCCTGTTGCAACGGGAACATGTTGACGATCGGCCGGCCGCGTGAGTTGCGCGAGCCCGACGGCACTTCCCACACCTTCAACCAGTAAACGCGACCCCGGTTCGTGAAGCACAGGATGTAGTCGTGGGTGTTGGCGATGAAGAGCTGCTCGATCCAGTCGTCGTCCTTTGTCTGAGTCGCCTGCTTGCCGCGGCCGCCGCGCTTTTGGGCGCGGTACTCAGACAGCGCCTGGCTCTTGATGTAGCCGGTGTGGCTGAGCGTGACGACCATGTCGGTCGGCGTGATCAGGTCTTCGGTGCCGAGGTCTTGGGCGTTGTGCTCGATCACGCTGCGCCGCGCACCGGCCTTGGTCTGGCCGAACTCCAGCCTGATGGCCGCCAGTTCGCCGGCAATGATCGTCGTCACCCGATCCGGCGTCGACAAGATGTTCAGCAAGTCGGCAATTTCGGCCATCACTTCGCGGTATTCGGCAATGATCTTGTCTTGCTCCAGCCCGGTCAGGCGTTGCAGGCGCATCTGCAAAATTTCACCGGCCTGGTCTTCGCTGAGACGGTACAGGCCGTCGGCTTGCAGGCCGTAGCTTTTCAGCAGGCCTTCGGGGCGGAACGCTTCGCGACCGCCGGGCGCTTCGCCTTCGGCCCGCGCCAGCATGTCGCGCACCATCGACGAGTCCCAGCTCTTGCTCATCAATGCGGCCTTGGCCACGGGCGGTGTGGGCGACGCCTTGATGGTCTCGATGAACTCGTCGATGTTGGCCAGCGCCACGGCCAGCCCTTCGAGCACATGGCCGCGCTCCCGCGCCTTGCGCAACTCGAACACCGTGCGCCGCGTCACCACCTCGCGGCGGTGCTCTAGAAATACCGCGATCAGGTCCTTCAGGTTGCACAACTTGGGCTGGTTGTCGATCAGCGCCACCATGTTGATGCCGAAGGTGTCCTGCAACTGGGTTTGCTTGTACAGGTTGTTCAGCACCACTTCAGGCACTTCACCGCGCTTGAGTTCGATCACCACCCGCATGCCGGACTTGTCGGACTCGTCCTGGATGTGGCTGATGCCTTCGAGCTTCTTCTCGTGCACCAGTTCGGCCATGCGCTCGAGCAGGTTCTTCTTGTTCACCTGGTACGGAATCTCGTCCACGATGATTGATTGGCGCTGGCCCTTGTCTATGTCCTCGAAGTGACACTTGGCGCGCATCACCACCTTGCCGCGACCGGTGCGATAGCCATCGCGCACGCCGCTCAGGCCGTAGATGATTCCGGCCGTCGGAAAATCCGGTGCCGGGATGATTTCCATCAGCTCGTCGATCGAGGCCTCGGGGTTCTTGAGCAGGTGCAGACAGGCGTCTACCACTTCGTTCAAGTTGTGCGGTGGAATGTTGGTCGCCATGCCCACGGCAATGCCGCCCGACCCATTGATCAGCAGGTTGGGCAGCCGCGACGGCATGACCAGCGGTTCTTTCTCGCTACCGTCGTAATTGGGGCCGAAGTCAACCGTCTCCTTGTCCAGGTCGGCCAGCATTTCATGCGCGATCTTGGCCAGCCGAATTTCGGTGTAACGCATGGCTGCCGCGTTGTCGCCGTCGACCGAACCGAAGTTGCCCTGGCCGTCGACCAGCATGTGGCGCAGTGAAAAGTCCTGCGCCATGCGAACGATGGCGTCATACACCGATTGGTCGCCGTGCGGGTGGTACTTGCCGATCACATCGCCCACGATACGGGCCGATTTCTTGTAAGGGCGATTCCAGTCGTTGCTCAACTCGTGCATCGCGAACAGCACGCGCCGATGCACCGGTTTGAGGCCATCACGGGCGTCTGGTAGAGCGCGACCGACGATCACGCTCATTGCGTAATCAAGGTAGGAGCGCCGCATTTCCTCTTCGAGGCTGATCGGCAGGGTTTCCTTGGCAAACTGGGTCATGGGGTCGACTGCGGCCTTGCGTAATAGGTATCGAGTGGCCGTGCACAAACCCGGCTGAGCCTGCAATTCTAAGTGCCGACCGCTGTCGCACTCGCGCAACAATGACGCAGCCGTCGGCCTTGCCGAGGCGCAAAAGCCGGCTTCGGGGAAGCCCTATGGCACAATTCGCCGGGTGGTGGGCAATCGCGGAAGCGGGGGTTCGCCAGTGCTTTCCGATCCAACTTCGGACGATTTTTGCAGAACCCATTGCAGCTTCCCTCGAGAGGAGAATCATGAAGAAACTCAATAAAGTAGCGTCGCTTTTCGCATCCGTCGCCCTGACCGCTTCGGTGTCGGGCGCGTTTGCTCAATCCACCGCAGTTGACAACTGGGTCAACAGCACCGGTCTCAATTGGAAGAACGGTACCAACGAACATTGCTGGCGCGACGCCAACTGGACGCCTGCCACGGCTTCCCCCGATTGCGACGGAGCGCTGAAGCAGGCCGCTGCCCCAGCTCCAGCGGCCCCTGCACCGGCTCCAGCGGCACCGCCTCCGGCAGCCGCCCCGGCAGCTGCGCCGGCACCTGCTCCAGTTCCCGCACCGGTTCCGGTTGCGCCGGTGAGCGAGAAAGTCACATTCGCCGCTGATGCATTCTTCGACTTCAACAAGTCGGTGCTGAAGCCAGAAGGCAAGGCCAAACTCGACGACCTGGTCGGCAAGATGGGTGCCATCAACCTCGAAGTCATCATCGCGGTCGGCCACACCGACTCCGTTGGTTCAGACGCTTACAACCAGAAGCTGTCGGTCAGGCGTTCTGAAGCTGTCAAGGCGTACCTGACTGGCAAGGGTGTTGAAAAGAATCGCGTCTACACCGAAGGCAAGGGCGAGAAGCAGCCGGTTGCCGACAACAAGACCTCCGAAGGCCGCGCAAAGAACCGCCGCGTCGAAATCGAGGTGGTCGGCACGCGCAGCAAGAAGTAATCAGCTTTTCGCTGACCCTCGAAACCCCGCTTCGGCGGGGTTTTCTGTTTGTTCAGCCGACTTCGATCCAGTCGAAGCCGCTGACCGGGTCGGCGACCTGCAGCTCGATGCACCGGTTGTCGATGGCACGCGCCAAGGCGTCGAGCGCCAGGTGCGGGCGGTTGTTCTGTTCGCTCAGGTGAGCTGCCACGACGTGCTTCAAGCCGTCGTGCAGACAGGCCGCAAGAATGCGTGCCGCAGTGTCGTTGCTGAGGTGGCCCAGGCGGCCGCTGATGCGCGCCTTCAGTGATTCCGGGTAGCGCGATCGATCGAGCAGATCGGTGTCGTGGTTGCATTCCAGCAGCAAGGCGTGGCAGTGCTGCAGGTGCGCCAAAAGATGCTCGGTGGCCGAGCCGGCATCGGTCAGCACACCCAGGCGTGACGCGCCGTCGCTGAAGCAAAGCTGCAGTGGCTCGGCGGCGTCGTGCGGAACGGTGTAGGGCTGAAGTTCGAGGTCGCCCAGCGCAATGCGCGCACCATCGCGCGCGCAATGGATCAGCCCGGCCAGTTCGGGCTCGCCGATGGCGCGCCAAGTGCCTCGGCTCATCCACAGTGGCACCGCATGGCGGCGCGCCAGCGTCAGCGCGCAGCCCACGTGGTCGCCGTGCTCGTGGGTGATGAACACGGCGTCGATGTCTGGTACTGCCAGACCGGCTTGGGACAAACGAGACTCCAACTCGCGCAGCGAGAAGCCGCAGTCCAGCAACACCCGCGTGGCGGTGATGCCGCTGCGCGCTTCGACCAGAGTGGCGTTGCCGGTACTGCCGCTGCCCAGACTGCGAAATCGAATCACGCTTCTGATGGGCGAACCCGGCTGCGGGCGTGCAGCCGGCGCATCACTTCAGGTCTTCGAGCAGCAGGCCCACGATGCGCTTGCCGGCGTCGCCGTTTTCTGGAGCGCCCTGGTCGTTCAGCACGGCCACGGTGCTGCGCTCACCTTCGCTCTTGACGTTGACGCGGTAGCGCGCCGTGGTGATGGGGCCTTTGTCGCGCCCGAAACTGAACAACTTGCTCAGGAAGCTGGGGTCTTCGCGCCCTGCAAACGACGGGTCGACGTAGCGTACGAAGTACACGCCCTGAGCACGGTCCCGGTCTTCAACCGTGAAGCCGCTGCGGTCCAGTGCCAGCCCGACACGACGCCATGCGCGGTCGAATCCATCATCGACCTGCAGCGTGGCTGCGGCTTGCCCCTCGACCAGTCGCGCGCGCGAAGGCTGTGTTTGTGCCACGGCGGCGACGGCTGCCTTGGCGACTTCTTCTTTGGTGCCCAGCTTGACCATCAGCCGCTGCAGCAATTCGGCTTCGAGTTGCGGGTCGGTGGGGCGTGCCTGCCACGCGGTCGAGTCTTTCAAGGCCGATGTGTAGATCTCGATCATTCCGCGGTGGCTGATGTAGATCTCGCTGCCATTCGCGGTGCGTTCGACGCGGGTGCGGAACTTGTCGCGTTCGCCGGTGGAGTACAGCGGTTCGATCAGGCGACCCAGGGTGTTGCGGATGAAGTCCTGCGGCAACTTGGCGCGGTTTTCGGCCCAGTCGGTTTCCATCACGCCGGCATTGGCCTGGTCGACCACCAGCACCATGCCGCGTTCTTTCCAGAAGGCCTGCAATTGAGGCCACACCCGCTCGGGCGGCTGCGCCACCGCGAGCCAGCGTTCTGTGCCCAATCGTTCCAGGCGAACGTCACTCGCGCTGGGAACCACCACGGTGGCGACAGGGCTTGCGCCAACCTGCGCCTGGCCGCTTTGAAACGTGGCCGCACTGACGGTTCCGCCCGGCTGCTGGTAGCGCGTGTCGCGTGCCAGTTGGGTGAGGTCGGGCGGCACGTCGAGCCCGTTGGTCTTGACCGCCGCCGAGCGATAGTCGATCTTGTCGCCGCCCATGAAGTTCTCTACGGTCGAGCAGCCGCCGAGAGCCAGGGCCAGCGGCACGCAAGCGGCACACACAGGGGTAAATTTGCGGAACGAGGTCACGTGGATCATCTCCGATGGAGGGTTGGCACCAGGTCCCGGGCGCAGCGCCCGAGGCCGAATGAATGCGCGCCGGGGCTCAAAGAACGCCGGCGTCGCGCAGGGATTGTTCGACGACCGCCTGGGCAGCGGCCGTGAGTGGAGTGATGGGCAGCCGCAGCGTGGCGCCGCACAGGCCGAGCTTCGCCATCGCCCACTTCGCAGCAGCAGGGCTTGGTTCGACGAACAGGTTTCGATGCAAGGGCAGCAGTTGCAGATGCAAGGCAGTTGCTTCGCGCGCACGGCCTTCCAGCGCCGCCATGCACAGGGCGTGCATGGCCTTCGGTGCCACGTTGGCGGTGACGCTGACGTTGCCATGTCCACCGAGCAACATCAGGGCGACGGCGGTGGCGTCGTCGCCGGAGTAGATCGAAAATCCCTTCGGCGCTTGCTTGATGAGCCAGCAAGCGCGTTCGATGTCGCCGGTGGCGTCTTTAATGCCGACGATGCCCGGCACCTGGGCCAGCCGCAACGTCGTTTCTGTCGACAGATCAGCCACCGTGCGGCCGGGCACGTTGTACAGGAGCATCGGGATGTCGACGGCTTCTGCAATGGCCTTGAAGTGCTGGTAGATGCCTTCTTGCGAGGGCTTGTTGTAGTAGGGCACCACCGACAGCGTGCAATCGGCACCGACCTGCTTGGCGTAGCGTGAGTGTTCGATCGCCTCGGCAGTGGAGTTGGCACCCGTGCCGGCCATGATGGGCACGCGGCCCTTGGCGTGCTCGACCGCCACGCGAATGATTTCCCAGTGCTCTTGCACCGACACGGTGGGCGATTCGCCGGTGGTCCCGACGACGCCGATGCAGTCGGTGCCCTCGGCGATGTGCCAGTCGATCAGGCGGCGCAGGCCGACATAGTCGACGCTGGTGTCGTCAAGCATCGGCGTGATGAGTGCGACGATGCTGCCAAGAATGGGTTTCATGCAGGTTCCTGTGAATCCGACGATTTTACCTGCCAGCGTCAGTGCGTCATCGGCTCACAAACGGTAGCGCACAGGCACCTGCGCGAGCCGTGGTTCGCACACGGCCACCAGCCGCTGCACGAAGCGGTCGGGGGCCATCAGAAAGCCTTCTTCATAGGCCACCACACGCAGACTGGACGCGGCTTGCAGCAGTTCGCCGGAGCGCAGCAAAAAGTCGGGATTCGACGGTTTCCCGACGCTGGCGTTGCCCGTCGCGAAGGTTTCATAAATTAACACGCCGCCCTCGTTCAGGCTGGCGACCAGGGTGGGCAGCAGGTCGCGCCACAGGTAGTTGGTGACCACCACGGCATCGAAGCGACGGCCCGCCAGCGGCCACGGCGTGTTCTCGATGTCGGCGACGATGGTTTGCGCGATGTCGGCCAGCGTGGCGAGCGCAGCCGGGTCGCGGTCGATGCCGGTGACATTGCAACCCCGCTGCGCAAACCAGCGCACATGCCGGCCCGAGCCGCAGGCCACGTCGAGCACGCCGGCATTCGCCGGAACCAGGTGCGACCAGCGTGCAACCCAGAGCGAAACGGGCAGTTCCGCGTGCGGCTCGACACGCATCTCAAAAGCAATTCCAGAGTTGATTCGCCAGCATCACCGCCACGTCGGGCTGAAGGTAGGCCGCAAACACCAGCAGCAGCGCAACCGCCGCCGCAGTCCACATCGAAACACGCTTGATGTTCATCGTCAGGCCGCCACGGGCAAGCTGCGCACGATGGCCGATTCTTTCACCGGCAAGTTCGCGATGGCGGCAAACACCCCCAGCGCCACGGCAATCCACCACACGACGTCGTAGCTGCCGGTCATGTCGTAGAGCTTGCCGCCCAGCCACACGCCCATGAAGCTGCCGAGCTGGTGGCTGACGAAGACAATACCGCCCAACATCGACAGGTAGCGCACGCCAAAAATCTGTGCCACCACCGCATTCGTGGGCGGGATGGTCGACAACCACAGCACGCCCATCGCCGCAGCAAAAACGTAGACGCTCATCGGCGTCAGCGGAACAGCCAGAAAAATCACGATCGCCACCGAGCGCAGCGCATAGATGCCCGACAGGATGTATCGCTTCGGCATGCGCTGGCCGAGCACACCGGCGGTGTAGGTGCCGAACACGTTGAACAGGCCGATCAAGGCCAGCGCGGTGGTCGCCACATTGGGTGTCAGGCCGTGGTCTTTCAGGTAGCTCGGCATGTGGATGCCGATGAACACCACCTGGAAGCCGCACACGAAATAGCCCGCCATCAGCCAACGAAAGCTCGGGTAGGCGAACGCCTCGCGCACTGCATGCCGCATGCTTTGCTGCACGCCCGCGACCTTGGCAAACGCAGGCTCCTTCAGCCCGAAAGCCAGCGGAATGATGGCCAGCGACAAACAGCCCAACATGAACAGCGCCTGCTGCCATCCAAAGCTGCCGATCAGCCAGTTTTCAACCGGCACCATCAGGAACTGGCCGAACGAGCCCGCAGCAGCCGTCACGCCCATCGCCCAACTGCGCTTGTCGGCTGCCACGTTGCGCCCGATCACGCCGTACACCACCGCGTAGGTGGTGCCCGATTGCGCCAGGCCCAACAACACGCCGGCGCTGCCGGTGAAGGCCAAGCCCGAGGTGGCCAGACCCATCGTCACCAGGCCCAGCGCATACAGCACGCTGCCGGCGAACAGCACTTTGACAGCGCCGTAGCGGTCGGCCAGCGCTCCGGCCAGCGGCCCCGCAAAACCCCAGGCCAGGTTCTGGATCGCAATCGCGAAGGCGAAGGTTTCGCGCGTCCAGCCACGCTCCATCGTGATCGGTTGCAGCCACAGCCCGAAGCCGTGGCGGATGCCCATCGAGACAGTCACGATCAAGGCACCGCACAGCAGCACCTGGCGCATCGAAACGGTGGCGTGTGCGGGTGTGACAGTCGAGTTGGTCATCGCCTACTGTACCGAGGATCAGGACGGCTCGCCGCCGAGTTGCTTGACCATGTTGATGCCGGTGACGCCGTAACCGAGCTTGGCGTAGAGCGCCTGCGCGCCGAGGTTGTGGCCGAACACGTGAAGCCCGATGCTGCGAATACCCAGCGCAACCACCACCGGTTCCAAGGCCTCGAAGGCTCGCGTTGCGTGGCCCTGGCGGCGCCACGGCGGGGTGATCTCGACATCGTAGACATAAGCTTTTCGACTGCCGTGCCGTTCTTCGACCGCAAACCAGATCGAGCCCACTGTCGGGCCGTTTGCCTGCGCCTTGATTTCGAACAAGTGGTTGTGCGGTGTCGCCAGCCCCTGCGGCAGCAAACCCTCGAACTCCAAGCGCGACAGCTCGAGCGCGCCTTCTCGCGGCCAGCGACCTGAGGCGACGTTGTCGTCGGCGTAGCTGGCAACGGCCGTTTGCAGGTAGTGGCTGTAGAACTCGGGCCGCATCGCGGTGAGGAGGGTCATGAATGCTCCTTGAGTGCCCATGCCATGCGGCGTCAGAACATGGTGTTGGCGTTGGCAGACTCGCCCGGCACCACTTGCAGAACATCCCAATGCTCGACGACCTTGCCGTTGTCGTCGAATCGAAAGATGTCGATGCCGGCCCAGTCCTTGTTTGCGTCCGCCGGCCAGTGCTGTTGGCAATGCAGCACAACGAAGTTTCCCTCGGCGATGCAGCGCTTGAAGATCACACGCTTGCCGGGGTACTCGCGCGCCATCCGTTCGAAGTAGTCGATGAACGCCTGGCTGCCATCCGCCACGTGCGGGTTGTGCTGGGTGTAGGTGTCGCCCGCATAGCGCTGGATCGCTTCGGCAGGTTTCGATTGGTTGAACATCAGGTCGTAGAACGCCATCGCGTTTTGCCTGTTCTGTTCGAGTCGCTGCGTCATGTGGGAACCTCGTTGCCGGCTGATGGGGATGGAATGCGCCTACCGAAAGATCGGGCTTGCCGCGACTCGCTGCTCGATGCCCGCCATGATTTTTTGATAGGCCGGCGAATCGGTGCTGCCGAAACGGCGCTTGAAGTCTGCTGCCTGGATCGATTCCTCGAGGTCGGCCACATCGGGCATGAAGTCACGTTCGATCAGGCCGGGCACCATGGCAGCCTGCAGCTTGTCCGGCGCGTTCAGGGCCAGCTCACCGAAACGTGTGCCGGCGCGGTCGGCTGCCAGGTCGTTGAAGCTGAAGCCGCTGCCCCCGCGCGAATCGTCGATCTCTTTGTACAGCCCGATCGCGTCTGACAGCCGGCTGCCTGCCTCGGCCGCCAGCGCAGCAGAAATCAGAAAGTGCAGCGGCGAGTCGGGGCGCGCGTTGAGCGTGACCGCCAGCGACCTGGGCTGGCGCCAGGATTTCGCGGCCGGGATGATGGCCGACAGACCGCGCCCGTTCGCATAGAAAGCCAAGGTGATCAGCGCCGCCCGGTTCTCCAGCGCTGACTCGCCGCTGATCGATCGCTGCCGGGCCAATTCGAACATCGGCGGCAACAGCCGGGCCAATGACACCGAGCCGCCCGGCATGGCCTGCGCCACGTCGACGAGGCGGTCCGAATAGGCATGGATGCGATCCTGATCGGGCTGCGGCAGCAACGCGGCAAACAGCCGGTTGGGAATGTCGTCGCTCCATTGATAGACAACCCGCATGCTGCCCCGCGCGAAGCTCACGCCGCGCACCAAGTCGCTGGCGATGCGGCTTTCGGCGCTGGCATCGAGGTACGCCAACAAGCTGGGCACCAGCCTGCCGGCCAGGAAGGCGGGAACGGGCAGCTTGCCGATCATCAAGTGATCGACCTCGGGCAGTGCGCTGGTTTCACGCAACAAGGCGTCGACGTTGAGCCATCGGCCAAGCGGCCACGCGTTGACCGGCACGCTGACCTGCACCACCGCAGCACCGGGTTGGAGCACCACACGCGCAGCCGCCTTGAAGAAGCGCCGCGCCGCATGATCGAGCATCAGATCGACGTCGTGCTGTGAAACGTCGAGACTGCGCGGGCCTCGTCCAGCCGCATTGCGCGGATCATTTTT
>JAYVCL010000259.1:0-18360 GCA_043749975.1 Burkholderiales bacterium | reverse complement strand
CTGCCGCAAAACACTCAGGCCGCCGACCTCGACTGGCCCGACGACACCCTGGCCTGGAAGCTTCGCGCCGCCCTGCGTGCCAACAACGGCGCTGGCCGCTGGCAGCAGGTGGTGCAGGCCGTCAACGCCATGAGCCCGGCCGAGCAGGCCGATCCGGCGTGGGTGTACTGGAAGGCGCGCGGGCTGCAGGCGATGGCGCACGACTCGATGGATGCCCCGAGCCTGGGCGAACAGTCGCGCGCCTTGATGGACAGCATCGCCGGGCAGCTTCACTTCTACGGCCAGCTTGCCGCCGAGCACCTGGGGCAGCGCCCGATGCTGCCGCCCAAGCCGCTGGCCCTGAGTGCCGCAGAGCGCGCCGAAGCGGTCAGAAACCCGGGCCTGTCGCGCTCGCTGCAACTGATTGGCCTGGGCCTGCGCAGCGAGGGCGTGCGCGAGTGGAATTTCGCGTTGCGCGGCATGGGCGACCGCGAGTTGCTGGCGGCCGCGCAACTGGCCTGCGACCGAGAGGTGTGGGATCGCTGCATCAACACCAGCGAGCGGACCCGCACCGAGGTCGACATCGAACAGCGCTTCCCGACGCCATTTCGCAAGCAGGTGCTGGCCCGCGCCAAAGACATCGGCCTCGACCCGGGCTATGTGTATGGCCTGATCCGCCAGGAATCGCGCTTCGTGATGGACGCACGCTCGGGCGTGGGGGCCTCGGGGCTGATGCAGATCATGCCGGCCACCGCACGCTGGACGGCGAAGCGCATCGGCCTCGACTACACGCCTGACTTGATCTCCGACCGCGACACCAACATCACCATCGGCACCGGTTATTTGAAGCTGGTGCTGGACGACTTCGGCGGCTCGCAGGCCCTGGCCGCCGCCGCCTACAACGCCGGCCCGGGCCGGTCGCGCAAATGGCGCGAAGGCCCGCCGCTGGAGCCCGCCGCCTGGGCTGAGAACATACCGTTCGGCGAGACGCGCGACTACGTGAAAAAAGTGCTGTCGAACGCGGCCTATTACTCGGCCCTGTTGAGCGGCGAGGCCCCCACGCTGAAACCGCGGCTGGGCCGCCCCATCGGCCCGCGCGACGCGAGCGCTGCGTCCGAGAACAAGGAACTGCCATGACTTCAAGCCCCGACCTGATGTCGAACATCCTCGTGCTCGGCGGCACCGGCTTTGTCGGGCGCAGTGTGTGCGAGCAACTGGTCACCCGCAACGGCGGCGCGCAGGGCCGCATCGGCGTGCCCAGCCGGCGCCCGCAGCGCGCCGCCCATCTGCGCTCGCTGCCCACGCTGGAACTGGTGGACGCGAACGTTCACGACGACGCGCAACTGGCGCAACTCGTGGCGGGGCGCGACGCGGTGATCAACCTGGTGGCGGTGCTGCATGGCAGCGAGGCCGAGTTTCAAAAGGCGCATGTGGACTTGCCACGCCGCCTGGGCGCCGCCTGCGCGGCAGCGAACGTGCGGCGCGTGGTGCATGTCAGCGCGCTGGGCGTGAGCGAGGCTGCGCCGTCGCGCTACCTGCGCTCGAAGGCGGCCGGCGAGCGCGTGCTGCGCGACGCCGGTCTCGAACTCACGCTGCTGCGTCCGTCGGTGATCTTCGGCGAGCACGACCGCTTCATCAACCTGTTCGCCAGCCTGCAAGCGGTGTTTCCGGTGCTGCCGCTGGCGGGTGCGAAGGCGCGATTTCAGCCGGTCTGGGTCGAGGACGTGGCACGCGCCATCGTGACCTGCCTGGATAGGCCCGCCTCCATCGGCCAGACCATCGAGTGCGCCGGCCCGGCGCAATACACGCTGGCCGATCTGGTGCGGCTGGCGGGCCGCTGGTCGGGCCACGTGCGGCCAGTGCTGCCGCTGCCCGAATTCGCCGCACGCCTGCAGGCGATGGCGATGGAGTGGCTGCCGGGCGAGCCGCTGATGTCGCGCGACAACATCGATTCGATGCGTGTGCCCAACGTGGCCAGCAGCAACGCTCCCGGCCTCTCCACGCTGGGCATCGAGGCCACGGCCATCGAAAGCGTGATGCCGGCGGTGCTTGGCCGGCGCGGCGGCGTGGCGCGGCTGGACCCGCTGCGCCGGGCTGCCGGGCGCGACTGAAAAGGAACACTTCATGCAGCTCTACATCGGCAACAAAAACTACTCGTCCTGGTCGATGCGCCCATGGGTGCTGATGCGTCAGGCCGGCATTGCTTTCGACGAAGTCATGCTTCGCTTCGACGCGTTCACGCCCGAGTCGAAGTTCAAGACCGCGCTGTCGCGCGTGTCTCCCGCAGGCCGCGTGCCGGTGCTGGTCGACGCTGGTTTCGCGGTCTGGGACACGCTGGCCGTCGCCGAATATTTGGCCGAAAAGTTCCCTGAAAAACAGCTCTGGCCCGCCAGTGTGCAAGCCCGTGCCCGCGCGCGCAGCGTCTGCGCTGAAATGCATTCCGGCTTCAGCGCGCTGCGCAGCCACTTTCCGATGAACATCGAGGCGCAACTGCCCGAAGTGGGGCCGCGCGTGTTGATCGAGGCACCGGCGGCGCTGGCCGATCTCGCACGCATCAACCAGCTTTGGGACGAACTGCTGGGCCAGCACGGCGGGCCGTTCCTGTTCGGCGCCTTCACGATTGCCGACGCCATGTTTGCGCCGGTGGTGATGCGCCTGGCCACCTACGGCCTGCCCGTGCCGGCCACGGTTGCCGCCTACATGGAGCGCGTCAAAGCGGCACCAGGCGTGGCCGCGTGGATCGACGAGGCGCTGACCGAGCAGGAGTACCTGGCGTTCGAGGAGCCCTACCGAACCGCGCGCTGAGAGGCTGAGAGGCCGGCTTGGCAGACTTCTACACTGCCGCATGAAAATCTGGATGGTCGGTGGTGCGGTGCGCGACGCCTTGCTCGGCTTGCCGGTGATCGACCGCGACTGGCTGGTGGTGGGCGAGACGCCCGAGTGCATGCTGCAGGCGGGCTTCACGCCGGTGGGCAAGGACTTTCCGGTGTTCCTGCACCCACAGACAAGAGAAGAAGTCGCGCTGGCGCGCACCGAGCGCAAGACGGCGCCCGGCTACCACGGGTTCAGCTTTCATGCCGACCCCGGCGTCACGCTGGAAGACGATCTGGCGCGGCGCGATCTGACCATCAACGCGATGGCGCAAGACGAAAACGGCCACATCACCGACCCGCACGGTGGGCAGCGCGACTTGGGCCTCAAGCTGCTGCGCCATGTGTCGCCTGCCTTCGCAGAAGACCCGGTTCGCATCCTGCGGCTGGCGCGCTTCGCGGCACGCTTCACCGACTTCACGGTGGCAGCGGAAACCACCGCGCTGATGCGCCGCATGGTCGATGCCGGCGAGGTCGATGCGCTGGTCGCCGAACGGGTGTGGCAAGAGCTGTCGCGCGGGCTGATGGAGGCCATGCCGTCACGGATGTTCGAGGTGCTGCGAAGCTGCGGCGCGCTGGCGCGGCTGCTGCCCGAAGTCGAGCGGCTGTGGGGCGTGCCGCAGCGCGCCGAGTACCACCCCGAGATCGACACCGGGGTGCACCTCATGATGGTGCTCGACATGGCCGCGCGCCTGCAGGCTCCCCTGAGCGTGCGCTTTGCCTGCCTCGGCCACGACCTGGGCAAAGGCACGACGCCGGCCAGCGTGCTGCCGCGACACCTGGGCCACGAAGAACGCAGCGTGGCGCTGCTGCAGGCGCTGTGCGAGCGCCTGCGGGTGCCGACCGATTGCCGTGCGCTGGCCGACGTGGTGGCGCGCGAGCACGGCAACATCCACCGATCAGCAAGCTTCAGCGCGGCTGCGCTGGTGCGGCTGCTGGAACGCTGCGACGCGCTGCGCCGCCCCGAACGCTGGGACGAGGTGCTGCTGGCCTGCGAGTGCGATGCGCGCGGGCGGCGCGGCCTGGCTGAGGCCGCGTACCCGCAACGCGCGCGGCTGAACCAGGCTTTGTCGCTGGCAAACAGCATCGACACCGCGCAGGTGGCCGCACAGGCAGCGCAGGCCGGGCGCAAGGGGCCGGAGATCGGCAAGGCGGTTCAAGACGCGCGCATCGGCGCGGTGCAGGCCGGGTTGCTGCCGCCCGAGGCGTGACCGTGGCGAGCCATCGGTCTACGGCACGACGCCTGTCGGGCCGTCTTCCAGCCGCCCCATCTCGGCCCACGCCGCGCTGATCGCGTGGTGGTGCGGCACACCCTGCAAGAACCTGTGGCGGGTGCTTGGGTCGACGATTCGCTGCGCTTGCGTTTGCAGTTCGGTGTGTGCCGCCGTCAACACCGCGTCGGCGCGCGGGTCGCCCCGACTCGACAGCACCCGATGGCACGCGAGGTGAATGCGCATCGGTTCTTCGGTGCCGTCGAGCCGACCGCCGGCCTCCAGATGCGTCAGAATTTTCTCGACCTCGGCGATGGCTCCCGCCGCGTTGCCCTGCGCCAGACACAGCAGCGCCAGCGCGGCCGTCGGCTCCAGCGCGAGGTGCGGCCCGGCATTCAGCTCGAACAGATCGCGCGAGCGCTCGAGCGCCGTGCGCGCCGCGTCGTCGTGGCGCAAAGCGGTCTCGGCCAGACCCAGCGGAAGAAGCGCTGCCGCCTCCAGATCACGTGCGCCAATGGCAACGGCGATCTCGACTGCGGCCTGCGCACGGACAGCGGCTGCCGCGTGATCGCCCTGCAAGTGCGAGACCGCGGCGAGGTTGATGCCGACCAGGCATTCGATGTCCGGCCGGCCGATCTTGTCGGCCAGGCGCAGGCACTCGCCGAGATGCTGCCGCGCGGCTGCGTAGTCGCCAAGGCGGATGCAACTGTCGCTCAGGCCATTGAGCGCGTTGACCTCGCTGCCCCGGTCGCCGGTCTCGCGGCAGATGGCCAGGCTCTGCAACTCGAGACCATGGCCGGCAAGCAGGTCGCCACTTTCATTCAAGATCGCGGAGAGGCTTCTCAACAGTGCGCCCACGGTTGAGCGGTCGCCGCTCTGGCGGGCCAGCTCCAGACCGGTCTGTGCCAACTGCCGCGCCGAGGCGAAGTCGCCCATCCTTCGGCTCGCGACGGCCAGCTTGCCGTAGGCCCGCGCGGCGCTCACGGTCTCGCCTGCGCGTTCCGCGTACACCAGTGCTCGCTGCGCCACGCCGTGGACGTGCTGGTATTCGCCTTGATCGACATGCGCCGAGGCGCGGCGCAGCCAAGCCTCGGCTCGCCTGGCATCGTCATCGAGAACGTCGGCCAGCGCCTGCAATGCATCGAGATCGGCGTTGTGCCATGCCCGATCGTCCTGGTTGGCCAGCAGCTTTTCGCGCGTCGCGATCAGCCGCCATCGCGTGGCGCGATGACGGCGAGCCCTGCGTGCACCGCGTTCTCGGCGCCTTGCTCGTTGGCCCCGTCGGCACCGAACACCGCCAGCAAGCCGTCACCGGTGTATTGCAGCACCCGGCCCTGCTGCGCTTTCACCTCGGTCGTGAAGCGCGCCAGCGCCGTGTCGATGACGTCGGCGATGTCTTCCGGGTCGAGCTGCCGGCTCATGGCCGTGGAGCCGACAACGTCGACAAACAAGATCGTCACGTGTTCGAGTTGCTGCGCCCGTGCGGCCACGCGTGGCTGCAGCGCAGCCTCGGCCAGACTGGCGCGCAAGGGCAGCACGGCGGCATCGGTCAGGGCGTCGCCAAGGGTCGGGCGCTGCGCCTCCAGCGCCGCGATGGCTGCTTCGATTTCGGTGCGCTCGTTCACAGCCCTTGCCCTTCACACCAGCTTGGCAATCAACATCGCCACCACGCTGAGCACCACGCTGCTGGTCAGCGGAATGAACCAGTCGCGGCCGAACAGGCGAAACCGAAAATCGCCCGGCAGCTTGCCCAGGCCGATCTTCTCGAGCCAGCGGTGCAGGCCGCTGAAGATCAGCAGGGCCAGAAAAATCACGATCAACCAGCGAATCACAGCGTGTGCGTCCTGTCGCCCACGGCGAAGCCCAACGGCGCGTTGTTGAACGCCGCAGGGCAGCCCTTAGAAAAGCCGATCACCTTGAACAGCTCGCCCATCTCGTGCTCGGTGAGCAGCTTCTGCGCGTTGGCGGTGGTTCGCAAATCGGCCCCCGCCAGCAGGTCGAGCAGGCCGCAGTTCATCAGGAAGCGGGCCTGCGTGGTGAAGCCCAGCACCTCGAGCCCGGCGGCTTGGGCGGCCACCGCGATGCCGGTGAAGTCGACGTGCGCGGTGATGTCCTTGTCGCCCACCTGCAGCAGCGGGTCGGTGTCGGCACGGTGCAGGCGGTGGCACATCAGGGTGCCCATGTGGCGCTGCGGGTGGTAGAACTCGGCCTCGGGAAAACCGTAGTCGATGAAGAAGGCCGCGCCGCGTTGCAGCCGCTCGCCGACGGTGGCGATGAAGGCCTCGGCCTGCGGGTGAATCTCCAGCGTGCTGCCAGGCGGAAACGGGCTCTCGAACGGCGGGCGCAACGCGGTGGCGCGGTCGGCCCACGCGAAGCGCTCGTCGACCCAGGCCACGCCGCGCTCGAACCAATGCTCGCCGTCGAAATGCAGCAACTGCACCGGCATCGCGTCGAGCACTTCATTGCCCAACAGCACGCCGTGCATCGCCTCGGGCAGCGCGTCGACCCAGCGCACCTGGGCGCTGTGTGCCGCCAGGGTCTCGCGCTGGCGTTCGCGCAGCGGGGCCGACAGTTCGACGATGCTGTAGCGCTGCACCCGCGGGCCGAGGGCATTCAGCAATTGCAAGGCCAGCGCACCCGAGCCGGCACCGAACTCCCAGACCTCGACGCCCTCGCACGCGTCCAGCGCCTGCGCCACCTGGCGGGCCAGCGTGGCCCCGAACAGGGGCGACAACTCGGGCGCCGTGATGAAGTCGCTTCCCGAGACGGGCAGGCTGCCGAACTGGCGGTCGCCGCGCGCGTAGTAGCCCAGGCCCGGCGCGTACAAGGCCATCGCCATGAAGCGGTCGAACGGCAGCCAGCCGCCCTGGCGTTGGATGGCCTGACGAATCAGTCGCAACAGCGCCCCCGATACACTTTGAACCTCGCTGTTTTGCATGGCCGCATTGTAGGAACGCATGTCTGATCGCCCCGTTGTTCTGGTGACAGGTGCCGCCCGTCGGGTGGGCCGCGAGATCGCCCTGCATCTGGCCGCCAGCGGCTTCGATGTGGCGCTGCACCACCGAGGATCTGCCGATGACGCACTCGCCACGGTGCGCGACGCGCAAGCCGCCGGCGCCGCCGCGGCCGCGTTCCAGGCCGACCTGTCCGACGAGTCCGCCTGCCGTGCGCTGGTGCCTGCGGTGGTGGCGCACTTCAAGCGGCTTGACGCGGTGGTCAACAACGCAGCGACCTTCGAGTACGACACCGCGCAGACCTTCAGCGTGGCCGCGATGGAGCGGCACTGGCGCGCCAACACCGCCCCGGCGGTGTTGCTGGCGCAGGCGCTGCATGCGCACCTGAGCGGCTGCGCCGAGGTGGGATGTGTGGTCAACCTGCTCGACCAGAAGCTCTGGAACCCGAACCCCGACTACTTTTCGTACACGCTGTCCAAGGCCGCCTTGCAGGCCGCCACCGTGATGCTGGCGCAGGCGCTGGCACCGCAGGTGCGGGTCTGCGGCGTGGCTCCGGGCGTGACCCTGCCGTCGGGCACGATGACGCCGGAGGAGTTTGCGCAGTCGCATTCGCTGACGCCGCTGAAGCGCTCGTCGACCCCGGCCGACATCGCCCGCGCGGTGCGCTTCCTGATCGAGTCGCCGGCCATCACCGGCAGCACGCTGCTGGTCGACGGCGGGCAGCATTTGCAAGCCCAGGCACGCGATGTGATGTTCATCGCCAACGCCGCCAAAGAACACTGAACACACCATGCAAAGCCTGCTCAGCCACCCCAGCCTGATGGACTGCCGCCGGCTGTTCCTGCGCGACCACACCGTGCACATCAACATCGGCGTGCACGAGTTCGAGAAGCGCGGCGAGCAGCGGGTGCTGATCAACGTCGACCTGTACATCCCGCTGGCGTTGTCGACGCCGAAGGCCGACAAACTGCACGAGGTGGTGGACTACGACTTCATTCGGCGCAGCGTCAGCGAGCGTGTGGAGCGCGGCCACATCCACTTGCAGGAAACCTTGTGCGACGACGTGCTGGCGCTGATGCTGGCCCACCCGCGCGTGAAGGCGGCGCGCGTATCGACCGAGAAGCCCGACGTGTACCCCGACTGCAAGGCGGTGGGCTGCGAGGTGTTCGGGCTCAAGCCATGATCGCGACGATGACTGATCGCGACTGCGACAAGCCCTCCGTGGCGTTGACGAAACTGTCGAAGCGGCTGCACCGCCTGACGGGCCAGGCCATCATCGACTTCAACATGATCGAAGACGGCGACAAGGTGATGGTCTGCCTGTCGGGCGGCAAAGACAGCTACGCGCTGCTGGACATCTTGCTGAACCTGCAAAAGCGCGCGCCGATCCGCTTCGAACTGGTGGCTGTCAACCTCGACCAGAAGCAGCCCGGCTTTCCCGAGCAGGTGCTGCCCGATTACCTGCGCGCGCTGGGCGTGCCGTTTCACATCGAGCAGCAAGACACCTACGCCATCGTCAAGCGCGTGATCCCCGAGGGCAACACCACCTGCGGCCTGTGCTCGCGGCTGCGGCGGGGCATTTTGTACCGCGTGGCGGGCGAGCTGGGCGCGACCAAGATCGCGCTCGGCCACCACCGCGACGACATGCTGCAAACGCTGTTGCTGAACATGTTCTTCGGTGCCAGGCTGAAAGGCATGCCGCCCAAACTGGTCAGCGACGACGGGCGCAACGTGGTGATCCGACCGCTGGCCTACGTGGCCGAGACCGATCTCGAACGCTGGGCGGCGCAGCGCGCCTTTCCGATCATTCCGTGCACGCTGTGCGGCAGCCAGGACAACTTGCAGCGGGTGCAAATCAGGCAGATGCTGCGCGATTGGGAGCGCGATTTTCCGGGGCGGGTCGAAAACATGTTCACGGCCATGGGCCGCATCGTGCCGTCGCACCTGATGGACCGGAACCTGCACCCCTTCACCACACTCCAAGCCACAGGCGCGGCCCACCCGGGCGGCGACCGCGCCTTCGACGACGCCGACGACGGTCACTGCGGGCCGGCCACGGCCAGCGTCGTCCGACTGCACCCGATCTGATTGCGCCGATCCAACAGGAGGCACGCCATGTGGAAGACAAGCACCGCCGTCGCGACCCTGGTGGCCCTCACGGGTTGCGCCGCGCTGAACAACCTCAGCAGTGAGGTCTCCACCTACAGCCAGTGGCCGGCCGAGCGCAAGCCCGACACGTATGTGTTCGAGCGGCTGCCCTCGCAGCAAGCCAATCCCGAGCAGCAACGAACCCTGGAAGACGCAGCCGCCCGCGCCATGGAAACAGCGGGCTTCACGCTGTCCACCGACAGCCAGCGCGCCGACGTCAGCGTGCAGCTCGGGGCCCGCGTCAACGTGGCCGATCGCTCGCCCTACGACGACCCGTTCTGGTGGCGCGGCGGCTTGTACCGCAGCTACGCGCACCGCCCGTTTCGCGGCGGCGGCAATGGCTTCGGGCTCGGCTTCGGGCTCGGCTACGGCAACGCCTACTCGACGCCCGGCTACGAACGCGAGGTGGCGCTGCTGATTCGCGACAAGAAAAGCGGCACCCCGTTGTACGAAGCCCGCGCGTCGAACGACGGCGGATCGCCCTCGATCAACTCGCTGCTCGGCGCGATGTACGAAGCGGCGCTGAAAGACTTTCCGGCCAGCGGCACCAACCCGAGGCGCGTGACGACGCAGATCAATCCTTGAGGCAGTTCGGGGTGTGGCCGTAGCCGCATCGCGAGGTTCGGCGGGCAGGGGAACTTCGGCCTAGCGCGCCGCGTCGCCGCTCAACACCCGCAGGTCGTCTTCCCAGCGCTTCAACTTCTGCGCCGCATGCCTGCGCTGCGTGGGCGTGGTCAGGTTTTGAATCTGCGCGGCCATGGCGCAGTTGTGCTGGGTCAGCCGCTGCTGGTAGGCGCGGTAGGCGTCGCGTGGCGAGCGCCGGCTGCGCTCCACCAAGACCCGCACGGCGGCCTGAACCTGTTCGGTGCCGGCCTTCTCGGCGATCAGGCGCTTGACGGTTTGCAGCAGGTCTTGCTGACGCGCCTTGCGCTCGGCCAGCCACACATCGGCGTCGAACGGCGAGTTGGGCAAGTCCCCCACCACGCGCTCGCGTTGCGCCTCGTCGAGCTTGCCGTAGAACGACTCTGCCCGCTCCAGCACGCGCTTGGCTGCGGCCTTGGCGCGGTCTTCGGCGTCGGCCTGCGCATACTCCGTTTGCAGCTCCTGGTTCAATTTGGCAAACCGCCGCTCCAGGTGCTGCAGTTGCTGCGGCGTGGCGGTTTGAACGACCTCGGCCAGGGCCGGCAGCGCCCGCTCGAAGGCGGTGTCGAAACGCACTGAGATGTCTTCGTACCACTGGCAGGCCTGCGTCGGCGTGGTCGGCTCCATCAGTTGCGCCTGCGCCTTCGAGAGCAGTGCGGCGTAGTCGGGCAATTGCGTCGCGCGGTGCCATTTGAACCACGCCGCCAGCGCGTCGCGCACACGGGGCGTTTGGGCTTCGCTGAAGTCCACATAGCCGTCCAGCCACCAGTACGCCAGATCGGGGGCCTGGCTGTAGCCCAGGCGCAGCGCGCTGCAGCCGCCGAGCACACTCAACAGCAGCCCGAGCACGCCGATAATCGAGCCTCTGAAAAAGGATGAACGCATGACTTTGGACATCGTGATCATGGCCGCCGGCAAAGGCACGCGGATGAAGTCGGCATTGCCGAAAGTGCTGCACCGGCTGGCCGACAAAAGCCTATTGCAGCATGTTCTGCAAACCGCAGCGCAACTGTCGGCTGACCGCATCGTCGTCATCACCGGGCATGGGGCCGAGGCGGTCGAGGCCACGATGCGCGCCACCTCGTCCGCAGCACAACTGCGCTTCGTGCGCCAGATGCCGCAGCTCGGCACCGGGCACGCGGTGCAGCAGGCGCTGCCGGCCTTGCACGACGACGGCATCACGCTGATCTTGAACGGCGACGTGCCGCTGATCGAAGCCGCCACGGTGCAGGCCTTGATCGACGCTTGTGGCGGCGCCAAACTGGCGCTGCTGACGATCGACCTGCCCGACGCCAGCGGCTACGGCCGCATCGTGCGAGACGGCGAGACGGTGCGTGCCATCGTTGAACACAAAGACGCCACCGACGCACAGCGCGCCATCCGCGAGGTCTACACCGGCGTGATGGCCGTGCCCACGCGGCTGCTCAAGCGCTGGCTGGCGAATCTGAAAAACGACAACCTCCAGGGAGAGTACTACCTGACCGACATCGTGGCCATGGCGGTGGCTGACGGCGTGCCGGTGGTGGCCACGCAGCCACGCAGCGACACCGAGGTGCTGGGCGTGAACAGCCCACTGCAGCTCGCCGACCTGGAGCGCCGCTACCAGCGAACGCGCGCCGAAGCGCTGCTCGAATCAGGCGTTCGCCTGGCCGACCCGGCGCGCTTCGATGTGCGCGGTGAACTGGTCTGCGGCAGCGACGTGGAGATCGACGTGAACTGCGTGTTCGAGGGCCGCGTGAGCTTGGGCGACCGGGTGCGCATCGGGCCCCATTGCGTGATCGGCAACGCGACCATCGCGGCCGGCGCGGTGATCCACGCCTTCACCCACATCGACGGCGAACAGGCCGGCGTGAAGGTGGGCGCGGGCGCGCGGGTCGGCCCGTTTGCACGGCTGCGCCCGGGGGCCGATCTGGGCGACGAGGTGCACATCGGCAACTTTGTCGAAGTCAAGAATTCGACCCTGGCCAAGGGTGCCAAGGCGAACCACCTGGCCTACCTCGGCGACGCGACCGTGGGCCAGCGAGTGAACTTCGGCGCCGGCAGCATCACCGCCAACTACGACGGTGCCGACAAGCACCGCAGCGTCATCGGCAACGACGTGCAGGTGGGCAGCAACTGCGTGCTGGTGGCACCGATCAGCGTGGGCGACGGCGCGACCATCGGCGCCGGCTCCACGCTGACCCGCGACGCGCCGCCCGGGCAGCTCACGCTGGCGCGTGGCAAGCAGGTGTCGCTGGCCGGCTGGACCCGGCCGCTGAAGAAGAAGTGAGCGCCGCGCTGGCTGCTCGCGGTCCTCAGTCGAGGCCCATCGCGTGCCGCTGCACCCAGGCCTCGAAGGCGGCCGCCGGCAGCGGCGGGCTGATCCACAGGCCCTGCAACTCGTCGCATCCCTGCGACGCCAGAAACCGGCACTGCGCTTCGGTTTCGACCCCTTCGGCCATCACGGTCAGGCCCAGGCTTCTGCCCATCTGGATGATGGCGCGTGAAATCGCCGACGAGTCGCGATTGCCCGGCAGGTCATGCACGAAAGAGCGGTCGATCTTGACCTTGTCGATCGGCAGCTCTTTCAGGTGCCCGAGCGACGAGTAGCCGGTGCCGAAATCGTCGACCGAAATGCGGATGCCCAGCGCGCTGATCTCGCGCAGCCGGGCGCTGACTTCGGCCACGTCGTTCATCAGCATGCGCTCGGTCAACTCGAGCTCGATCAAGCCGCCCTTCACCTTTTCGGCGCGCAGCGCATAGGCCACCGAGCGCACGAAGTCGACCGACTGAAACTGCAAGGTGGACAGGTTGACAGCCACCGTGCCCAGCTTCAGCCCCTGGCGTTGCCAGCGGCCGGCCAAATGAATGGCCTCGCCCAGCACCCACTGCCCGATCGGCAGCATCAACCGCTGCTGTTCGAGCACCGGCATGAACTCGCCCGGCAGCAGCAGGCCGCGCGTCGGGTGGTTCCAGCGGATCAGTGCTTCGGCCCCCACCAGGGTCGACCGGTCGGCGCTGACCTGCGGCTGGAAGAACAGCTCGAACTCACGCCGTTCCAGTGCCTGAGCCAGTTCGCCCTCCAGCACCAGCGCGGCATAGGCCCGGCTCGCCATCGACGGGTCGAAGAAACGGTAGTGCGCGCGCCCGCGCGCCTTGGCCAGGTACATCGCGGTGTCGGCATGGCGGATCAGGTCGCCTGGCGTGGTGCCGTCGCCGGGGTACATCGCAATGCCGATCGACGGCGTGACGGTCAGCGGGCGGCCATCCACATCGACCGGTGCCTGAATCGCCAGCAGCAGCTTTTGCGCCACCTCTTCGACATCGGCGATCTGCCCCACGCCGGTCATCAGCACCATGAACTCGTCGCCACCGAAGCGCGCCACCACGTCGGTGGCGCGCAGGCTGGCCGTGAGGCGCGCGGCCAGCGTGCGCAGCATGGTGTCGCCCACCGGGTGGCCGAGTGAATCGTTGACGCGCTTGAAGTGGTTGAGGTCGATGAACAGCAGCGCCAGCCGTGCGTTGGCCGGCACGGTGCGTTCGCCCGAGGCGGCACTGGCCGGGGCGGCGTGCTCATTCGGCGCGGCATGCGCCAACATCAACTGGTCGATGTGCTCCATGAAGGCGTACCGATTGGGCAGGCCGGTGAGCGTGTCGTGGTGCGCCAGGTGGTGAATGCGCGCCAGCGCCGCATCGCGGTCGCGCAGGTCGCGCACGATGGTCATGCGCAAGCGCTCTTCGTTGCGCACCATGGTGCGCACGGTGAACTCGACCGGGATGCGCTGGCCGGCGTGATCGATCAGCACGCTCTCGTAGGTCGTCTCCTGCCCGCTGGCGGCGACTGCCGTCGCGCGAGGCACGTGGTCAGGCGCGATGAAGTCCATCGTGCGCCGGCCCAGGATGTCTTCCAGGGCAAAGCCGACGAGCTGGCACAGCGGCGGATTGGCGTCGATGATGACGCCGTCTTTGAAGAAGATGATGCCTTCGGTGCTGGCTTGCATGAACTTGCCGAGCCGCTCTTCCGACTCGCGCGCCGCCTGCTCGGCCACCCGGTGCCGGGTGATGTCGGAGATGAGCACGAAGCAACCCGCTGGCTCGCCCGCCGGGTCGAGGTGCGGCAGCAGGTTGACTTCGATCCAGCGCGCGTCCCCGGCGGCACCGGGCAACTGGCGTTCGTAGGTCGCGGGGCGGCGCTGTTGCAAGACGCGGTCCACCTGCGGCTGGATTTGCTGCGCCGCCGCCTCGCCGATGACCTCGGCCACGGTGTGGCCGAGGATGGACTGGCTGTCCCAGCCGAAGGTTTCGGCGTAGCGGGTGTTCGAGAACTGGCACTTGAACGTGTCGGCTTCGTAGTAGGCCAGCAAGGCAGGCACGTTGTCGGCCAGCAACTGAACCCGGGCGGCCTGGTCGCGGGCCGCCAACTCGGCCTGTCGGCCAGCCGTCACGTCGTGCAGCGAACACAGATAGCTCGACGTGTGGGCGCACCAGCGCGCCGACACGTCGAGCCATGTGGGGCGGGCCGCGTCGGGTGGCGACGGGTCCAGTTGCAGCACCAAGCTGAAGTCGTGTCGACCCGGCAAGGCCCCGAACAGCGCCGCCCGCGACTCAGCGGTCAGCCCATCGGTCCAGACCAGCCCCGGCCGCGCCGCGCCAGGCGCTGGCCACTGTTCGGCAAAAGCGCGGTTGACGCGCAGTGCCTGGCCATCGACAGCCAGCAGCGCAGCCATGCACGGCAGGTCGTCCCAGAGGTCCGCGTCAGGTGTCGTTGAAAAAGGGGCTGCGTTCATCGTCACCCAGGCAGGTCAGCGGGCGATCATAGACGTGCAACTGTGCTGCGCAACATCCCCAGAACCCGCACAAAAACGAACCCCGCGCAGCCCCGCGCCCCACCGGGCGGATCGAGCCCTGGCGTGTCACGCCGGGTCGGCATTGACAGTTTCCAGGGCCAGGCAAAGGTCGTCCCACGACCGGGCTTTTTCTTCCAGGTTGCGCAGCAGGTAGGCCGGGTGGTAGGTGACGATCAGCGGCACGCCCTGGAAGCGGTGCACGCGGCCACGCAACTTGCCGATCGGCTCGGCGCTGCGCAGCAGGCTTTGCACCGCGAAGCGGCCCATGGCCAGGATGATCTTCGGCCGCAGCAGCGCCACCTGGCGGATCAGAAACGGCTCGCACTGCGCGAGTTCGTCGGGCGCGGGGTTGCGGTTGCCCGGCGGCCGGCACTTGACGCTGTTGGCGATGTAGACCTGTTTTGAAGGGTCCGTCCCGCTCGCGTCGCGGCTCAAGCCGATCGCGCGCAGCATGTTGTCGAGCAACTGGCCCGACTTGCCGACAAAGGGCTCGCCCTGCGCGTCTTCCTGCTCGCCGGGGGCCTCGCCCACCACCATCCAGTGGGCAGCGGTGTGGCCGGTGCCGAAGACCGTGTTGGTGCGGCCCTGGCACAGCTTGCAGGCGGTGCATCCCGCCACCGCCTGGCGCAAGGCAGGCCAGTCCATGGCGTCGATGCTGCCGATGTCCATCGGCCGGGCGAACGGCACGGGCACCGACGGTGACAAAGACGGCGCGGGCCGCTTGGGCGAAGCTGCCTCGCCCGTCGCGGTTTGAACCCGTGGCGGCCGTGCACTGACCGACGCAACAGCGGACTCAACAGCCGACGCAACAGCGGGCTCGCGACGCACCTCCACGCGCAGCCCCATCTCCTGCAGCATCGAGGCATGGCGCTCGGTCCAGCCCATCAGGCCGCTCCTGGCTGGGCGGCCGGCGCGTCCAGCAGCAGCCGCATCACGGCGGCGTCCTCGCGCTGGCTCTGTGCGGCCGGGTAGTAGTTGCGGCGCACGCCGATGCCGGTGAAGCCGTAGCGGGCATACACGGCACGCGCACGAACGTTGCTGTCGCGCACCTCCAGCCACAGCGTGGCCGCGCGCTGTTCGCGGCACATCGCCACCATGGCGTCGAGCATGAAGCGGCCATGCCCGCGGCCTTGCACGGCGGGTGCCACGGTGATGTTGAGCAGGTGCCATTCGTTGACGCCGACCATGGCCACGAAATAGCCGATCAGCGTTCGGTTCGCGTCGAACAAGACCTGCGCCGGGTAGCCGGTGGCGAGCGAATCGACGAAGTTGCCGCGGCTCCACGGAAACTCATAGGCAACCGCTTCCAGCGCCGCCACCGCATCGAGGTGCTTCACGCCCATCGCCTCCAAATGGCGCTGTTGCGGCCAGAGCGCACTGGGTTGTGCGCTCATCAGGCCAGCTCCCGCGAGGCGCGAATCGCGTCGCGCTCGAGCGTCGTCTGCGCCACCTTGTCGCGCACGTAAAGCGGCAGCGCCTGTGCGGCCTCGACCGCCCCGCCTTGCTGCCACAACGCCTCGGCCAGCGCCAGCAAGGCGCGTGCGCGCGGCAGCGCTTGCGGCACCCGGCGCGCCGCGCCGCAGTCAAGCGTGGCGGCAAATGCACTCAGCGCCGAGCCAGCGACTGCCTCGGCGGGTTCACGCTGCCAGAGCGCGTTGAGTGCTTCGGGGGTGGTCAGCATCGGCGGCACCAGGCTGCGCCATTGGCCCGCATCGAACGCACAGTGCGCGGCATAAATTTCGCCCATGCGCGCATCCATCGCGACCCAGATTTGCCCGCAGCCCGTTTCCTGTCGCGCGTCTTCGGCCACGGCCAGCAAGGTGTCGATGGGCAACACCGGCAGCCCGGCCCCGAAGGCCAGCCCCTGGGCCACGGAACACGCGGTTCGCAGCCCGGTGAACGCACCCGGTCCGCGCCCGAAGGCGATCGCGTCGAGGTCGGTCAACCCGACCCTGGCGCGGGCCAGCAAAGCCATGATCGACGGCACCAGGGTGGCCGACGCCTGCACTCCGCCTGCGCCTTCATGCAGCCACACCACGCCCCGCACCTGCAGCGCGATGCTCATGTGTTCGGTGGCGGTGTCGAAGGCCAGAAGCTGGGTCATGCAAGGAGTTTAGGCCAGCGTCTGCGCGCCTTCGGCCCGGCTGCGAATGCCCGTCACGGGCCCATGCGATCATTCCCGGATGAACCGAATTTCTCGATTTTTGGCCGGCCTGTCGCTGGCAGTGGGCAGCGCTGTGCTGGCGGCTGCGCCGCGCGTCTTGCCGCCCGAAGTGGAGGCCGCGCTCGACGAGGCCAAGCTGCCGCGCGACGCGCTGGTGGCGGTGGTGCAGCAGGTGGGTGCCGCCTCGCCGCGGCTGAGCTGGCAGGCGCAGAAAGCGGTGAATCCCGCCTCGCTGACCAAGCTGATCACCACCAGCGCGGCGCTCGAGTTGCTGGGCCCGGCCTGGAGTTGGACCACGCCGTTGTGGCTCGAAGGGGCGCTGCGCGACGGCGTGCTGTACGGCAACCTGGTCATCAAGGGCAGCGGCGACCCGAAGCTGGTGATGGAGCGGCTGTGGCTGATGCTGCGCCGGGTGCAACAACTGGGCGTGCACGAGATTCGCGGCGACATCGTGCTCGACCGCAGCGCCTTCAGCGTGCCCGAGCAGAACCCGGGCGACTTCGACGGCGAGTCGCTGCGGCCCTACAACGTGCGCGCCGACGCGCTACTGCTGAATTACAAGGCAGTGCTGCTGAGCTTCACGCCCGACACGGCGCGCGGCGTGGCGGTGGTCTCGGTCGACCCGCCCTTGGCCGGAGTGCGCGCAGACGCCAGCGTGCCGCTGTCGAACGCGCCGTGCGATGACTGGCGCGGCCAGTTGAAGGCCGACTTCAGCGACCCGACGCGGCTGCGTTTCAGCGGCAGCCACCCGACGGCCTGCGGCGAGAAGGTCTGGCCGGTGGCCTATGCCGATGCCAGGAGCTACAACGAGCGTCTGCTCGGCGGCTTGTGGCGCGAGATGGGCGGCAAGCTGGCCGGCGTCGTGCGCGACGGTGCCGCCCCCACCACCGCGCCCAGTTTCGAAGTCGCTTCGCCGCCGCTGGCCGAGGTGGTGCGCGACATCAACAAGTTCAGCAACAACGTGATGGCGCAGCAACTGTTCCTCACACTTGGGCTGACGCAACGCGGCCAGGGCACGCCCGAAGCCGCGCGCGAGGTGCTGCGCCTGTGGCTGGCCGACCGCTTCGGCGACCTGGGGCGCGCAGCGGTGATCGACAACGGCTCGGGCCTGTCGCGCGAGACGCGGGTGACGGCGCAGTTGCTGGCCCGCCTGTTGCAAGTGGAATGGGCCAGCCCGCTGATGCCCGAACTGATCAGCTCCTTGCCGGTGAGCGGGCTCGACGGCACCTTGCGCCGCTCGACGGTGGTGGTCGGTCGCGCGCACCTGAAAACCGGCTCGCTGCGTGACGTGCTGGGCATCGCCGGCGTGCTGCTGGCCAACAGCGGGCGCCGCTATGTGGTGGTGGCGATCGTCAACCACCCGAACGCGAACGCCGCGCGCCCGGCCCTCGAAGCGCTGGTGAAGTGGGCCACGCTGGCCGACGCCAAGGCCGACCTCGGCACCCCGGAATGATCCTAGAAACCGCGGTTGGACGCGCCCGAGCGGGCCGCGATGGGGTGCGCTGGCAAGGCGCGACGATGCGGCGGGCTCATGCCCGCAAGGCGGAGCAACGCCGCCAGCGCGCC
>JAYVCL010000258.1:0-5162 GCA_043749975.1 Burkholderiales bacterium | reverse complement strand
GTGGCATTCACCAGGGTGCCGATGGCTGCGTAGATGAAGCGGTGTTCGTAGCGATAAAAATCGCTGTCACTCAGCAAATCACCGGCCCGGTCCCACGCGCTGTTGTCGAGCAGCAGACCGCCCAAGACGCTTTGCTCGGCCTCGACCGAATGCGGCGGAATGCGCAGCCGAGCCACGTCGTCGTCAGGCCGCGGGGAGTTGGGAAAACTGGTAGACGACAGGACAGCAGACATTGATGAATGATAAGAGCGAGTGGAAAATGCGACTGTGGAAAAGCCTGTGGAAATTCAGGGGAGAGACAGGTTGAAACAGTGTCCAAACGTTGAAACCGACGCCCTGAAAAGAAAAGGGCCAGCGAAGCCGGCCCTTTTCATGATGGTCAGGAAAACGTCAATCCGTTTCGCCCACCACGACCACTTTCACATCCACCACCACATCGGTGTGCGGCGCAACCGACACCACGTGCTCGCCAACGGTCTTGAGCGGGCCATTGGGCATGCGCACCTGGGCTTTGACGACCTTGAAGTCGATGCGGGTCAACGCCTCGGCGATGTCGTTGTTGGTCACCGAGCCGAAGAGCCGCCCATCCACACCCGCCTTTTGCGTGATGTGCACCGTGCGGCCGCTCATCTTTTCGCCCAGGGCCTTCGCGGTGGCGAAACGTTCAGCCGCTACTTTTTCAAGCTCAGCGCGTTTGGCTTCGAATTCCTGAATCGCCACCGGCGTGGCGCGGCGCGCCGCACGGGTCGGGATCAGGAAGTTACGGGCATAGCCATCTTTCACCTTGACGACATCGCCGAGGTTGCCGAGGTTGGCCACTTTGTCGAGCAGGATCACTTGCATGGTGTGGCTCCTTAAACGCGATGCTGGTCGCTGTACGGCAGCATGGCCAGGAAGCGGGCACGCTTGATGCACGTGGTGAGCTGTCGCTGGAAGAAGGCGCGCGTGCCGGTCAGGCGTGCAGGCGTGATCTTGCCGTTCTCACCGATGAAGTCACGCAGCGTGTCCACATCCTTGTAGTCGATCTCGGTCACACCGGTGACGGTGAACCGGCAAAAACGCTTGCGACGGAACAGCAGTGACTGCGTGTTGCGCTTGGGCTTGCGATCTTTGGAAAACTTACCTTTACCGCGTGGTGGTGGCATCTTGAACCTCTGTTAAATCTGTGCGTATTCGAACAATGAGTCGGGTCAATCCAACTCGGTCACATGAAACACGACGCCGCGTCCGTTGCGCTGGGAGCCGAGGAAGCCGGCAAAGCCGTGCGTGCTTCCGATCTCGATTCCCGACACGCGCTGTGTGATCTGCCCCACCGCCCGCGCCCGGATTTCCATCGAGACCTTGCGGGGCTGGCCGTCTTGCGTCACCTCGGACTCGTGCTTCAAGCTCAGGTCGAGGGCGGGCAAACCAGCCGGGGTGTATCTCACAACGCCCCGCTCCACCAGTTGCGCCGTCAGAACCAATCGGTTCATGCGATGCCGGGGTGCAGCGCGAACGTGGCGATCATGTTCAGGCAGCAGCCTCCTGTGGCTGCGGTGCCTTGCGGTTGTCTTCTTTTTCGACCATCTTCATCATCACCGACGGCGTGGTCTCGGCCTTGCTCTTGAGCACTGTGAGGTGTCGAAGCACGGCGTCGTTGAAGCGGAAACCGGTTTCAAGCTCGACCAGCACTTCTTGGCTGCACTCGATGTTGAGGCACAGGTAGTGGGCCTTGGCCAGTTTCTGGATCAGGTAGGCCATCTGGCGACGGCCCCAGTCTTCCACGCGGTGCACCTTGCCGCCGCCGGCGCTGATGGTGCCCTTGTAGCGTTCCAGCATGGCCGGAACCTGTTCGCTTTGATCCGGGTGGATCAACAGCACGATTTCATAATGACGCATCGAATCTCCTTTGGGTTTCCGCCCCCGCAGCCGGAGGTCGGCCGCGGCTGGGTGTGGAAGCCACCCCTGCGCGTACTTTCGCGCGTACTTTCGAGCTGACTTGGGTGTGGCAAGGTCAGCCGCAGATTGTAGCCCGCTGCGCTTGGCCGCCCGCAGGGCAGATCAAGACGCCTTCGGGTGTCGAATGCGCTGCAGAAAATCTCGTGTCTGCTGGCTTGGCGCGGGCGTCAGCAAGCTGACCACGACGATCGCCGCGAAGCCGAGCGGAACGCCGAAGACGCCCGCCGAAATGGGCTGAATGGCGAACCACAGACTGACCGGCGAGGTGACTCCGAAGATGCCGCGCAACCATGCCTCGTTTTGCACCATGTAGTAGCAGGTCAACGCGAGCCCGGCGACCATGCCGCAAACGGCACCCCAGCGGTTGGAGCGTTCCCAGAAGACGCCGAGAACCAAGGCCGGAAAAAACGCCGACGCGGCGAGCGAAAACGCAGCCGACACCAAAAACACGATGTCGGCGGGCCGCTGCGCCGCCACGGCAGCGGCACCAAGCGCCACCGCCAGCAGCAACACCTTGGAGATGATCACCCGCTGCGCCGCAGACGCATTCGGACGCATGATCTTGTAGTAGAAATCATGCGACAGCGCGTTGGAAATCGTCAGAAGCAAGCCGTCTGCGGTCGACAAAGCCGCTGCCAATCCCCCGGCGGCCACCATGCCCGACACCACGAACGGCAGGCCGGCAATCTCGGGCGTGGCCAGCATCACCATGTCGCCGCCGATGCGCAGCTCGCCGAGCTGCAGCACGCCGTCGCGGTTGATGTCCACCACCGACAGCAGCGACGCATCCACCTTGGACCAGGTGCCGAGCCACGCCGGCAACTGGTCGAACGGCAAGCCCACCAATGAGTTCAAGACCTCGAATTTGACCAGCACCGCCAACGCCGGAGCGGTCAAGTACAGCAGCAGGATGAAGAACAAGGACCACGCGACCGATTCGCGGGCTTCCCGCACCGAGGGTGTGGTGTAGCAGCGCATCAGGATGTGCGGCAGCCCCGCCGTGCCCACCATCAGGCAGAACACCAGGGCCAGGAAATTGTTGCGCGAGTCGCTGTACGCCACGCGCTCGGCAGCGCTGCCTTTCGGGTCGCCTGCGAACTGCTGGGCATGTGCGGGCATGCCACCCAGCGGCCTGGCCCGGGCCTCGTTCAACGCGGCCGCCTTGGTCCAGGCATCGCGGGCGGCCGCCTCGTTCTTGGGCAGGGTTGCCAGCGCTTTTTCGGCCGCCTGAATCTGCGCCAGCGGGGCGTTGGCCGACCGCAGGCGGGCGGCCTTCTTTTCGGCCGCTTCGCGCTCGATTGCCAGCGCCCTTGGCACGTTTCGCAGTTTTGCCGTGTAGTCGTCTGCCAACGCCTTGAAAGCGCCCGTCACGTCTTGCTCTTTGGGATCGGCCAGCAGTTGAGACTCTCGCTGGCTCACCTTTTCAAGCTGATACCCGTAGACGAGCTGCGGCACCGGAACCCCGGTTTGCTTGATCGACAACCACATCACCGGGACCAGGTAGGCAATGATCAGGATGATGTACTGCGCCACCTGCGTCCAGGTCACGGCCCGCATGCCACCCAGAAACGAGCACATCAGAACCCCGCCCAGCCCCAGGAAGATGCCAACGACGAAGTCGACGCCGGTCAGTCGCGCCGTGATCAGGCCCACGCCGTAGAGCTGCGCGACCAGGTAGATGAACGAGCACAGGATGGCCGCGACGATGCCGATGAAGCGCGGCAAGTTGCCGCCGAACCGGGCTGCCAGAAAATCGGGAATGGTGAACTGCCCGAACTTGCGCAGGTAAGGTGCCAGCAACAGTGCCACCAGGCAGAAGCCTCCGGTCCAGCCCAACACATATGCAAGGCCGCCATAACCTTGCAGGTAGAGGGTGCCGGCCAAGCCGATGAACGACGCCGCCGACATCCAGTCGGCTCCGGTGGCCATGCCGTTGTAGACGGCCGGCACGCGTCGGCCTGCGACGTAATACTCCACCGCATCGCTGGTGCGGCTGACGATGCCGATGCCGGCATACAAGGCGACCGTCGCCAACAGAAAGATCACACCGATCCAGCGTTTTGGCAAACCCATGCGTTCCAGCACACCGAGTGCCACCACGAAGGCGATGAAGCCTGCCGTGTACCAAAGGTAGATGCGGTTCAGCCTGGCCTTGAACGGCCCGCTGCCAGACGCTGCGATGGGGGAGTCGCCCAAGTCAGGTTTCCTCCGCCACGCCGTGATCGTGATCGAGCCGGCTCATCGCCCAGGCGTAGTACGCAACCAGCCCGAGGTAGACCAGCAAGGCACCTTGGGCTGCGACCCAAAAACTGAAGGGCCAGCCAAAGAAACGGAAATCAAGCTCGCGCGCGAAGAACACCAGCACGAAGGTGACGACGAACCAGACGCACAGCAACGCTGCGGTCAGTTGCAAATTGCGCTGCCAGTGGCGGCGCTGGTTCTCAGGAATGGCCGGCTCGTTCATGGCCTATGGCTTATGGCTTGTGGCGTATGGCAACGGGTTAGGGGCAAGGATGCAAACTCCGCGACCGCTGAACATTTTCAAACAATCCTGTAAGTTCTGCGGCGCAGTCGACACAGACTGCGTGCGATCGGTACAGTGTGCTGGCGGCAGCAAGCGTGTGGTCGCCCGATTTTCAGCCCGACGCCACCGACCATGGTCCTACGAGGTCTCGCCCGAATGAACCTGTCCAATTTCATCCCGACATTTGCACAAGCCTGGGTCATGCTGTCGATCGCCATTTTTTTCGAGATCTGCGGAACGGTGTCCATGCGCTTGTCGGAGGGGCTGACCCGTCTGACGCCTTCGCTGTTGATCTTCGCCTTCTACGCGGTGTCGTTCGGCCTCAACGCCTTTGTCGTGCGGGTGCTGGGTTTGAGTGTGGTGTACGCCGTGTGGTCGGGCGTTGGCACGGTGGCCACCGCAGCCATCGGCGTGTGGTACTTCAAGGAACCCGCCACCGCGCTGAAGCTTTCCAGCATCGGGCTGGTGGTCATTGGTGTGCTGGGAGTGCACGCCAGTTCGCGCGCCTGATGCTCTAGGAGCCTGTCGGACTTGGGGAGCGTCGGCTGCAAATTGACCGCAGCGGTCCAATTTTCGTCAGCTTCTTGGCCCATAGCTATGACTATGAGCCGGCGAACCTGACAAAAACTGTCCTCGCTGGGGCCAATTTTCGCTTCGACGCCCCAAGCCCGACAGGCTCCTACTGCGGCGTCACCGCCCG
>JAYVCL010000257.1:0-4209 GCA_043749975.1 Burkholderiales bacterium | reverse complement strand
TCGTGGCGCACGTTGCTGGAGTCGTACCAGCGATCGGCATGGTGTTCGATCGAGGCCAGCCGAGGGAGGGCGGGGTCGCTGGCGGGGCCGCGCTGGCGCTGCACATTGCGCGCAATCCACCACTCCTGGAACCAGCCCAGATGGCCCAGCTCCCACAGCGGCGGATTGAGCTCGGGGCTCATCGGCACTTGCAGGTTCGAAGCCGCCAGCGCCTCTTCATAAGCGGCCATCCAGCGCAACGTATGATTTCGCGCGTCCATCAAGCCGAGCGAGAGCAAGCCCTTGCCGGCATGGCGCATGCGCGGTGAATTCACGTTGGGTGCTTCGATGTCGAGCAAGGCTCCGTTCCTTTCAAGTTCAAACGCCGCAAAGCTCCGTGTGCTGATCGTGAGCCCGGCGCTGGCGTCGGCCAACAACGGCAATTGGCAGACGGCCTCGCGCTGGGCGCGCATGCTCCGCCAGAATTGTCGCACCGGCATTGCGCTGGCGTGGCACGCAGAGCCCTGCGATGTGCTGATCGCGCTGCACGCCAGACGTTCCGCAGGTTCGGTCGCAGCCTTTGCCCTTGCCCACCCCGATCGCCCGTGCATCCTGGTGCTGACCGGCACCGATTTGTACCGTGACATTCGCACCGATGCGGCGGCTCAGGCGTCGCTGCGCCACGCCACGCACCTGGTGGTGCTGCAGGAACAAGGCGTGCAGGAGTTGCCAGTCGCGTTGCGGCACAAGGCAACGGTGATCTACCAGTCGGCACGCGCCCTCAAGCCCGCACCGATGCCAACGCAGCGCTTGCGCGTGATCAGCGTGGGCCACTTGCGTGATGAGAAAGACCCGCTGACCTTCATGCGGGCCGCTGAACGCCTGAAGGCGCGGCGCGACATTCAGTTCGAGCTGATCGGCGACGCGCTCGACCCTTTGTTGCGCGTCGATGCACTACGCACCCAACGCGCGTGCCCGAACTTTCGATGGCTCGGTGCCCTGCCCCATGCCGCCACGCGCCAGCGCATCAGGCACTCGCAACTGCTGGTCAACACCAGCCGCATGGAAGGCGGCGCGCACGTGGTGCTCGAGGCTGCACAAAGCGGCTGCGCCGTGCTGGCTTCGAACATCCCGGGAAATGTCGGCATGCTGGGGCGCGGCCATGCGGGTTATTTCGAGTTGGGCGATGATTCGGGGCTGGCTCACCTGATCCAACGCGGCCGCGACGACACTGCATTTTTGCACTGGCTGCGCGAGCAAACCACCGCGCGGGCGCACCTGTTCGAGCCGGCCGAAGAACAACGCCGCTTGCGCCACCTCATCACCACTGCACTGGAGTCTTGCCCATGAACGCCCCCCACGAAAAAGCTGTTGTCCGCCTCACCTCGTTGTCACACGGCGGGGGCTGCGGCTGCAAGATCGCGCCCGGCGTGCTGAACGAGATCCTCAAGGGCACCAAGGGCATGCTGATTCCACCGGAGCTGCTGGTGGGCATCGAGACCGCCGACGACGCCGCTGTGTACAAGCTGAACGACGAGCAGGCGCTGATCGCCACCACCGACTTCTTCATGCCCATCGTCGACGACCCGTTCGACTTCGGCCGCATCGCCGCCACCAATGCCATCAGCGATGTCTACGCCATGGGCGGCACGCCGATCATGGCGCTGGCGCTGGTGGGCATGCCGATCAACGTGTTGCCGCTGGAAACCATCGGCCTTATTTTGAAAGGCGGCGAAAGCATTTGTGCCGAAGCCGGCATCCCGATCGCCGGTGGTCACACCATCGACTCGGTCGAACCGATCTACGGCCTGGTGGTGCTGGGCCTGGTGCACCCGAGCAAGGTCAAGCGAAACGCCGACGCCAGGGCCGGCGACGTACTGGTGCTGGGCAAACCGATCGGCGTCGGTGTGCTGAGCGCTGCGCTCAAGAAAGACAAGCTCGACGCCGAGGGTTACCGCCAGATGATCGCCAACACCACCAAGCTGAACAAGCCCGGTGCCGAACTGGCCGCGATGGCGGGTGTCCATGCGCTGACCGACATCACCGGCTTCGGCCTGGCCGGCCACACGCTGGAACTGGCGCGCGGCGCCAAGCTGGGCGTGCGCATCGACTGGGCCAAGGTGCCCTTGCTGGCGGGTGTGCGCGAGCTGGCCGAACAAGGCATGGTCACCGGCGCATCCGAGCGGAACTGGGAGGGCTACGGCATGGACATCGACTTGCCCAAAGGCTTTGCCGCAGTCGACAAGGCCTTGCTGACCGACCCGCAAACCAGCGGCGGCTTGCTGGTGTCGTGCGCCCCTGAAGCAGCGAGCGACGTGCTGGCCTTGTTCAAGCGGCACGGCTTCGAGACGGCCGCCGTGGTGGGCCAGATCACCACCGCAGGCGCCGGGCGCGTGGCGGTGGTCTGACGTTGAACCGACGAACCAGCGCGCTTCCGGCGCGCTGCTTGGGTCAGCCTACAAACCCACCTGGGTGATGAACTTGGTGTTCAGGTAGGCCTCGATGGCTTCGGTGCCGCCCTCGGAGCCGTAGCCTGAATCCTTCACGCCGCCGAACGGCACCTCGGGCAAGGCCAGGCCGAAGTGATTGATCGACACCATGCCGCTCTCGAACGCCGCGCCGATGGCGGTGGCCGTTTTCAACGACTTGGTAAAGGCATAGGCGGCCAGCCCGAACGGCAGCCGGTTCGCCTCGGCCACCACCTCGTCGAAGTCCTTGAACGACGCGATCGGGGCCACCGGGCCGAACGGCTCTTCTTGCATGATTCGCGCGCTCATCGGAACATCGGTCAGCACCGTGGGCTCGAAGAAATAGCCTTCGGTGCCGATGCGCTTGCCGCCCAGCACCAATTTCGCACCCTTTGCCACCGCGTCGGCCACGAACAGTTGCATCGCCTCGATGCGGCGGCTGTTCGCCAGCGGGCCCATCCGCGTGGCCTTGTCCATGCCGTCGCCCACCTTCAGGCTCGATGCCGTGGCCACGAATGCATCCACGAAACGCGCGTACACCGATTCGTGCACCAGGAAGCGCGTCGGTGCCACGCAGACCTGGCCCGCGTTGCGGAACTTGGCCCCGGCCAGCATGCGCGCGGCAGCGTCCACATCGGCATCGGCAAACACGATGGCCGGCGCGTGGCCGCCCAGCTCCATGGTCGCGCGCTTCATGTGCTCGCCTGCCAGCGCGGCCAGCTTCTTGCCGACGACCGTGGAGCCGGTGAAGGTGATCTTGCGGATCACCGGGTGCGCGATCAGGTAGCTTGAAATTTCGGCGGGCACGCCGAAGACCAGGTTGATGGCACCGGCCGGCACGCCGGCATCGGCGAACACGCGCACCAGCGCGGCGCAACTGGCCGGCGTTTCTTCGGGCCCTTTGAGAATCACCGAACAGCCCGCCGCCAGCGCCGCCGACAGCTTGCGCACGGCCTGGTTGATCGGGAAGTTCCAGGGAGTGAACGCGGCCACCGGGCCGACCGGTTCCTTGACCACCAACTGGCTGACGCCGTCGCCGCGCGCCGGCACCACGCGGCCATAGGTGCGGCGTGCTTCTTCGGCAAACCAATCCATGATGTCGCCGGCCGCCATGGCTTCAGCCTTGGCTTCTGCCAGCGGCTTGCCTTGCTCGAGCGTCATCAGTTCGCCGATCTCGGCAGCCCGGCTGCGCATCAGGTCAGCCGCCTTGCGCAGCACCTTGTAGCGCTCGAAAGCCGACACCGCGCGCCACTGCTTGAAGCCCTTGTCGGCGGCGGCCAGCGCCCGGTCGAGGTCGCTCTGGTCGGCATGCGCCAGACGCGCGATGACTTGCCCCGTGGCCGGGTTGACGATGGCTTCGCTCTTGCCGCTGGCACCTTGGCACCATTCGCCGTCGATGAAAAGGGAGACATCTGAGTACATGCTGCGTTCCTTGATGGGAGAGTGATGCGGGTGGCGTGTAGAGGCCAACCCGCAGCATACGAGAAGCGCGACGCCCTTAAAGCCGCTCGAACACCGCCGCAATGCCTTGCCCGCCACCGATGCACATCGTCACCAGCGCGTAGCGGCCAGCGGTGCGGTGCAACTCGTAGACCGCCTTGGTGGCCAGGAAGGCGCCCGAGCAGCCGATCGGGTGACCGAGCGCGATCGCGCCGCCGTTGACGTTGACCTTCTTCATGTCGAATTCAAGGCCGCGCGCCACCGCGATGGCCTGCGCCGCAAAGGCTTCGTTGCTCTCGATCACGTCCATCTGGTCGAGCGT
>JAYVCL010000256.1:0-18862 GCA_043749975.1 Burkholderiales bacterium | reverse complement strand
CGGCAAGGTCGGTGAGACGGCGGCGACCTTCTGCGAAGCTTGCCTCCGGCTCGCCGGCGTCGATGATGGGCAGACCAGCCGCGCCGTACCCGGAGAAGCCGAGCCATGATCTACCGCATCAAGCTGCCTCGCCTCGGCGAAACCATGGAGGAGGGCACCCTCACAAGCTGGCACAAGCAGGAAGGCGACCAGGTCAATAAAGGCGACTTGCTTTATTGCGTCGAGACTGACAAAACGTCGATGGACATCGAGTCTGTCTGGGCCGGCCGACTGCAGGAGATTTGCTGTCCCGCCGGCACGACCATCGCGGTGGGCACGATCGTGGCGGTCATCAGCGGCTGACCCAGGCTTCGACACCAAGGGCGCGCCTGCGCGTATGACTTTGAACCCAATGGAGACGGCATGAATATTCGCGACGAACACTTGACGATCAGTGGCTGGCAAGACCGCATCGACGAACTGCTCGACAAGCCGGGCGAGAGCACGGCGCTGTTCAACATTGATGAGGCCGACACGCGCGAATACGACGCGATCTTTCTCGGCGGCGGCGCAGGCGGGCGCTTCGGCTCGGCCTACTTGCGGGCGATGGGCGGGCGTCAATTGATTATCGAAGCCTGGCCTTTTCTGGGCGGCTCGTGCCCGCACAACGCCTGCGTGCCGCACCACCTGTTTTCTGAATGCGCGGCGCAGTTGATGCTCGAACGCACGATGTCCGGGCGCCTGTGGTTTCAGGACATGACCGGCAAGCGCACCTCGATCAAGGACGTGATCGACCTGTTCCGCAAGGGCCGTGTCGGGCCGCACGCGATCATGAATTTCCAGAGCAAGGAGCAGCTCGACCTCGAGTACGTGCTGAACGCGCCGGGCACCATCATCGACGCCCACACGGTCGAGGTGGCGGGGCGGCGCTTTCGCGCCAAGAACCTGGTGCTGGGCCTGGGCGCACGGCCGCAGAAGCTGACTTGTCCGGGTGCCGATCTGAAGGGCGTGTACGACTACGTGAACCTGGTCGAGGACCTCGACTACGAACCCGGCGACACCGTGCTGGCGGTGCGCAGCGAACTGCTCAAGCTCATCAACGACGACGAGACGCGCGGCTATTGCATCGACCGCATGAAAGACCAGGGCATGGAGATCTGGGAGGGCGCGCAGGTCGAGCGCCTCGAAGGCGATGCGAATGGGCGCGTCTGCGCCGCCTATGTGCGTACGCCGAATGGGCTCGAGCGCATCGAGACCGACTTCGTTTTTTGCGGCCTGGGCGAAACGCCGAACTCCGAGATGGCGGCGCGCGTGCTCGACGTGAAGGTGGGCAAGAAGAACGAGGTCATCGTCGACAAGCACCTGCAAACCTCGGTGCCCAACGTGTACGCCATCGGCGACCTGATCGGCGCGCCGATGGAAATGTTCAAGGCACGCAAGGCCGGTTGTTACGCCGCGCGCCACATCATGGGCGAGGCCGTGGAATACGAGCCGCGCGACTGGCCTGATTTTCTGCACACCCACTACGAAGTGAGCTGGATGGGACTGAGCGAGGCCGAGGCGCGCGCCAAGTACGCCAACGTGATCACGATCAAGATGCCACCCGACACGCCCGACGGCCTGAACGTGGCGCTGCCGGCGAGCGACCGCACGATGCTGTACGCCTTTCTGGAGCCCAAGATGTCGGGCTTCCAGAAGCTCATCATCGACGAGGCCACGCGCCGCGTGGTGGGCGCACACCATGTGGGCTACGGCGCGAAAGATTCGTTCCAGTACCTGTTCCAGTTGATGAAGCAGGGCCTGACGATCGACCAGTTGGGCGACATGGACGAGTTGTTTTTGAACCCCACGCACTTCATCCAGCTCGCGCGGCTGCGCGCCGGGCACCGCAAGCTGCGTAACTTATGAACCGAGCGGTCTTAGTCACCGGCGCGGCCTCGGGCATCGGCCGCGCGATCGCGAGCCGCTTCCTGCGCGAAGGGGATCGCGTCGCCGCGATTGACCTCGATCTGGCGGCGCTCGAAATCGCACGCAGCGAATCGTGGCCGAACGTCGGCGACCGATTCATGCCGATTGCCGCCGATGTGTCGAATGCACGCGACGCCGCAGCAGCCGTGGCGCAGGCACGTGAGCGCTTCGGCCGCGTCGACGTGCTGGTCAACAACGCCGGCATCACCGGCGGCCCGCAGGCCACCAGGCTGCACGAAACCTCGGTCGAAGACTTCGATCGCGTCTGGGGTGTCAATGGCCGCGGCGTGTTCCTGATGTGCCGCGCGGCGCTGCCGCAGATGCTGGTGCAGGGCGCGGGGGCCATCGTCAACATCGCCTCGGTGGCAGGCATCGTCGCGTTTCCGGCTCGTGCGGCCTACAACGCATCGAAGGGTGCGGTGGTGATGTTGACCCGCTCGGTTGCGGTCGATTACGCCGCAGCCGGCATCCGTTGCAACGCGGTCTGCCCCGGCATGATCGACACGCCGATGACGCACTGGCGGCTTGAGCAAGCTGAATTGCGGGCGCAGGTGGTGGCGCGCATTCCGCAAGGCGACGTGGGCGGGGTCGACGATGTGGCATCGGCCGTGTGGTTCCTCGCCAGCGCCGAGGCGCGCTACCTCAACGGCTCGTCGCTGGTCGTCGACGGCGGCTATTCATCGATCTGAATCAACCGGAGACATCCATGGCAGGCAGGCTCGAAGGACGCAAGATCATCATCACCGGCGGTGCCGCGGGCATCGGCCTGTCGACCGCGCGCGCGCTGGTGCGCGAGGGTGCCGCAGTGGCGCTGCTCGACCTCGACGGGGCGGCCGCGCAGGCGTCGGCGCGTGCACTGGCCAGTGACGGCGGAAAGGCGTTCGGCGTCGCCTGCGATGTCACCGACGCCGCCAGCGTCGAGCGGGCCGCCGCAGCGGCGCGCGAGGCGCTGGGCACGATCGACGGCCTGTTCAACAACGCCGGCATCGCCGACTTCGGCAGCGTGCACAACAGCACGCCCGAGAGCTGGCAGCGCGTCTGGGCCGTCAACGTCACCGGCACCATGCTGATGTCGCGCACGGTGCTGCCCGAAATGATTGCCGCCGCACGCGGTGCCATCGTCAACGTCGGCTCGGTGGCGGGACTGGTCGGCATTCCCGGCATGGCGGCGTACTGCGCGGCCAAGGGCGCGATCGTGAACCTGACGCGCCAGATGGCGGCCGAGTACGCGAAGCACGGCATCCGCGTGAACTGCGTCTGCCCCGGCACCGTTGGCGAGACGGCGATGGGGCAGCAGCTTCTGAGCAGCGACACCAGCGAAGCGGCGATGGTCAAGCGGCTGGCCAAGTACCCGATCGGGCGCTTCGGCAAGCCCGATGAGCTGGCCGAAGCAGTGACGTTCTTGTTGTCCGACGCGGCCAGCTTCTGCGTCGGCTCGATCTTCGCGGTGGATGGAGGCATGACCGCAATATGACCGCACCATGAGCGCAGTGTTCACCCGCAGCGACAAGCGCGTCGGCCTCGACGAACTCGCGTCGCATGTGAAAGACGGCGACCTGCTGGCCGTCGGCGGCGGCTTGTCGTCGCGCGAGCCGATGGCGCTGTTGCGCGCACTGATACGCGCTGGACGACGCGATTTGCGGGTCGTCGGCTCGGCGCACGGCATCGACATCGACCTGCTGTGCGGTGCCGGTGTGGTCGCGAAGTCGCTTGAAAGTTACGTCGGCTTCGAGCAGGATTTCGGCATGGCACCCAACTACCGGCGCGCCTGTGAGAGCGGTGCAGTCGAAATCGCCGACACCTGCTGCTACACCGTCGTTCAGCAGCTTCGCGCAGCGGCCAGCGGCGTGCCGTTCATGCCGGTGCGCTCGATGCGCGGCACCGACTTCCAGGCCTTGCACCCTGAATACCTGCCGATGACGTGCCCGTTCACCGGCGACGCCTTGCTGCTGGTGCCGGCGCTGCAGCCCGACGTGGCGCTGATCCATGCGCAATACGGCGATGCGCACGGCAACCTGCGCATCGAGGGTCCGCCGGTGGCCGACCTGCTGGCGGCGCGCGCGGCCAAGAAGGTGATCGCCACCGTCGAGCGCATCGTCGGCAACGAAGAGTTGCAATCGCTGGGCGGCGTCAACGTGCCTTACTTCCACGTCGCCGCCATCGCCGAAGTGGCCATGGGCGCACACCCGACCGCCTGCTACCCCTTCTACGCCTACGACCGACCGCACACGGCCCTCTACTACGAGGCAGCCAAGGCCGGCGCGGAGGTGTTTCGCGCGAGCTATCTGGCCCCGTTCGTGCTCGATTGCCGCGACCACGCCGACTACCTCGAGCGCATCGGCGGTGCCGCGACCCGCGAGCGCCTGGGCCGTTGGAGCGACGGCACAGCCGCCTGGCAAGCCCTGTACACAGAGGCCGAGGCATGACCGCCATTTGCACGCTCGGCGAAGCGATGATCTACACGCTGGCCCGCACCATCGAAGACGCCACCCTGGTCTTCCACGGCTTCGGCTCGCCGCTGGTGCAGTTGGCGATGCACGTGGCCAAGCGAACCCACGCACCCGACATGGCCCTGGTGGCAGGTGCAACTTACGGCCTGAACCCGATCCCGCCGTTTCTCACGCCGACCTCGAACGACTGGGCGCTGGACCGTGGTGCCGAATGCGCGCTCGACATCGAGCAACTGTTCGACCTCGGTGCCAGCGGGCGAATCGGCCGCATGTTTTTGTCCGGCGTGCAGATCGACCGCTGGGGCAATGCCAACGTCACCCGCCTGGGGCGTGACAGGCTCGATCTCAAACTGCCCGGCGGCGGCGGCGGCTGCAACTTGTCGTGCGATGTCGACCACCTCAGCCTGTGGACCACCGCCCACCGCAGCCAGCCCGACCGACATGGCAAGCGGCGCTTCCGGCTGGTCGAGCAGTGTGACTTCATCACCAACCTCGGCCACCGCGCCGCCGACGGGCGCACCCGCGCGCAGCTAGGGCATCGCGGCCAGGGGCCGCAGTGGCTGGTCACCGAACTCGGCTTGTTCGATTTCGATGCCACCGGCCACTTGAGGCTGCGCGGCTTGTACCCCGACACCAGCGTCGACGACGTGGCGCAGAGCACCGGTTTCGCCTTGGTGATCGCCGACCACGTGGCCACGCTGCCCTTGCCCGGCCCAGAAATCGTGTCGATCATCCGCACGCTCGACCCGCTGCAAGTTCACGTGCGCGAGTTGCAGGCATCCGACCGCGAGCGCCGGTTCACCGTCGCGCCCTCTCACCGATCATTGCCCGTCGAGGTCACGCCATGAATCCGATCCTTCCGTCACGCCGCCGCCGCGTTGTCGTCGCCGCTGGCCTCGCGCTCGCGCTGCCGATCGGCACGCCTGTGTTTGCGCAAACGGGTGCCAAGCCGGCCGAGATCCGCATCGGTTTTCAGAAATACAGCACGCTGATGTTGATGAAAACGCGTGGCCTGCTCGACAAGCAACTGGCCGCGCAGGGCACCTCGGTGCGATGGATCGAATTCCCAGGCGGGCCGCAGATGCTCGAAGTGCTCAACGTCGGCAGCATCGACTTCGGCAATGTCGGCGAAGCGCCGCCGATCTTCGCGCAAGCGGCGGGTGCCGACATGGTCTACGTTGCCAACGACCTGCCCGCACCGACCGCCGAAGCCGTGGTGGTGCGCAAGGATTCGCCGCTGAAATCCGTCGCCGATCTGAAGGGCCGCCGGGTCGCGCTCAACAAGGGCTCGAACGTGCATTACCTGTTCATCAAGCTGATGGACAAAGCCGGCCTGAAGCCGGGCGAGATCGAGCTGGTGTTTTTGCCGCCCGCCGACGCCCGCGCCGCCTTCGAGCGCGGCAGTGTCGATGCCTGGGTGATCTGGGATCCGTTCCTCGCGGCGATCCAGCAGCAAACCAGCGCGCGCGCGCTGGCCGACGGCAGCGGCCTGGTCAGCAACCACATTTTCTACGTCGCCACGCGCAAGTACGCCGAGGCCTATCCGCAGGTGGTCGCGGCTGTGATCGAGGACATCGCGCGCGTGGGTGACTGGGCCACCAAGGCACCGAAAGAGGTCGCCGGCGTCATCGCGCCGCTGATCGGCCTGGATCTGGCCATCGTCGAGACCTCGGTCAGGCGCTACAACTACGACGCGAAACCGGTGTCGACGGCCGCACTGGCCGAGCAACAACGCATCGCCGACGTGTTCTTCGGACTCGGTTTGATCCCCAAGGCCATTCGCGTCGCCGACGCGGTGGCGCACCTGCGCTGACCGCGAAAACAGAAGCCGCCAATGGCACCCTTCGCGCGTCGCCTGCAGCCGTGGCTGCTGCCCATCGCCATCCTCGCGCTGTGGCAGTTGGCGACGCAACTCGGCTGGATGTCCAAACGCATCCTGCCCGAGCCCTGGGCCGTGGTGCAGGCGCTGGCCGGCCTGATCGCGACCGGCGAGTTGTGGCGCCACCTCGGTGCCAGCACCGCGCGCGCGCTGACCGGTTTCGCCATCGGCGGCAGCTTGGGCCTGGCGCTCGGCCTGCTGACCGGGTCGTCGCGGCGCGCCGAAATTTTGCTCGACTCCACCGTGCAGATGGTGCGCAACGTGCCGACGCTAGCGCTGATCCCGCTGGTCATCCTGTGGTTCGGCATCGACGAGACGGCGAAGCTGTTTCTGGTGGCGCTGGGCGTGTTCTTTCCGCTCTACGTCAACACCTTCCACGGCATCCGCTCGGTCGATCCGGGCCTGATCGAAATGGCGCGCAGCTATGGTCTGCGCGGATGGCCGCTGTACCGCGAGGTGGTGCTGCCCGGCGCGCTGCCGTCGATCCTGGTCGGGGTGCGCTTTTCGCTCGGTCTGATGTGGGTCATCCTGATCGTGGCCGAAACCATTTCCGCCACCAGCGGCATCGGCTACATGACGATGAATGCACGCGAGTTTTTGCGCACCGACGTGGTCGTGCTCGGCATCCTGCTGTACGCACTGCTCGGCAAGCTGGCCGACATGCTGGCGCGCGGGCTGGAGCGCAGTTGGCTGCGCTGGCACCCGAGCCACCAGCACGCCGCCGTTTGAAGCGCATGGATTGAAGCCCAGCCATGCAAGCCTCACGTCTCGAACTCGGCTCGGTCGGTGCCACTGCGGGCACGGCCGACCTGCGCAGCGTGGGCATCGACCTCGCCGGCTTGAGCAAACGCTATGCGCAACGCGTCGTTCTCGATGGCCTGGGGCTGCACATCCGCGCCGGCCAGTTCGTCGCCATCGTCGGGCGCAGCGGTTGCGGCAAAAGCACCTTGCTGCGCTTGGTGGCAGGTCTTGAATCGGCCAGCGCAGGCCGCGTCGAATTCGAGCGCGATGCCGGCGCGGCCGTGCCCGACATCCGCATCATGTTTCAAGAAGCACGGCTGTTGCCTTGGAAGCGCGTGCTCGACAACGTGGCGCTGGGGCTGCCAAAAGACAAGCAGGGCGACGCGCGGCGCGCGCTCGAGCAGGTTGGTCTGGCCGAGCGCGCACACGATTGGCCGGCCGTGTTGTCGGGCGGTCAGCGTCAGCGGGTGGCGCTGGCGCGCGCGCTGGTGCACGAGCCACAGTTGCTGCTACTCGACGAGCCGCTGGGCGCTCTCGACGCTTTGACCCGCATCGAGATGCAGCAGTTGATCGAAGCCGTGTGGCGCGCGCGCGGCTTCACCGGCTTGCTGGTCACGCACGATGTCGACGAGGCGGTGGCGCTGGCCGACCGCGTGGTGTTGATCGAAGACAGCCGCATCGTGCTCGATGTCCCGGTCGATTTGCCGCGACCACGCCAGCGAGGCAGCGCCGCCTTCGCAGGCTTGGTCGAGCGGGTGCTGCGCCGCGTGCTGCAACAGCCTGACGCAGTCGCTGCGTTGGCCCCGGCCCAGCCCGAAGCGCCAAGGCACCTGGCCATGTTCGAAGGGCGCTTCACGTGTTGAACCTCGGCGCTGCGCCCGCGAGTCGCTGATCGTCATTGAACCCTGGAGCCGACCATGTCCGCAGCCACCATCGAGCCCGCCATCGAACCCGCCAACTACGCCGGCCACGATCTGCTCGACCAGCGCCACCAGCGCAACCTCGTGCCTCTGCCGTACCGCCAGGTCAGCGTGCAGCCTTACGACGGGCCGATGACCGAGGCCGCCATCACCGCGCACCTGCTGCACCGCGAGGCCTATCGCCGCACCAACTTCATCGTGCTGCACCGTGGCGATGTCGAAGCCAGCGAACTGGCTGTGGTGGCGATTTTGCGCAGCAGTGACGAGCCGCTGTTCTCGCCGATCACCGCCGTCCAGGTGCTGGCGCTGCCCGACACCTGCGTCTACGCCAAAGACCCGCAAACCGATTGCGCCAACCGTTCGGCGCTGGCCGCGCTGGCGCACCGCCACGGCGTGGGCGTCGACCGCACGCTGGTGGTGGGCGGCCTGTACGACCACATCAACTTCATCCACCACCCTGATCCGCTGGTGCTGCGCATCGTCGAGGTGGCGCCGCCCGAACCGCCGAAGCTGTTCGACCTGGTGCGCCACGTGCTGAGCTACGCCGATTTGCCCGCGATCCGGGTTGAACTCGAGCGCATCGAGATCGCCGATCTGGCGCGGCAGCGGCCATCGGCTGAATACCTGGTGCCGTGCCGCTCGGGCGGGCTGGAGCAGATCGGCGGGCGGTTGAGTTTTCTCGACGAGCGGCCCGCCGAGCGGCGCGACTGGGTGCTGGTCGGTTGCGAACGCAGCCTGCAGTTCCACCGCCACTATTACGGCGACGAGCCGCCGCGCGTCGAGATGTGCCCGCGCCGCATTGCCGGGGCGCGCAGCGAGCCGACGATGGTCAAGTGCTGCCTGCTCGAATTCGACATCGAGCAAGAAGGCCAGGTGATGACCGTGCCGTGGGGCACCGACCTGGCGATGGTCGAACGCGCGCTGCATCAACTCACTGCCGGGAGCCGACATGCTGGATAGCCACTGGCGCGATATCGCGGTGATTGCCGAACTGGGCCGCCAGCGCACCGCCGCGCCGCGCTCGGCCGGCATGACGATGATCATCGACACCGGCCTGGGCGTGGCGGCCACGGCCGACATCCTGGAGGCGGCGGGCGACTACATCGACCTGTGGAAGCTCAGCTTCGGCACCTCGGTGTTCGTGCGGCCCGCGGTGCTGGAGCGCAAGCTCGAACTCATCAACGCCCGCAAGATTTTGACCTGCCCCGGCGGCACCTTGTTCGAGGCCGCGATCCTGCAGCAGCACTGCCGCGTGTACACCTCGCGCGCGGTCGAGGTCGGTTTCACGGCGGTCGAAATCTCCGACGGCACCATCGAGTTGCCGGCGTTTCGACGCAAGCGCGTGATCGACTGCGCGCTCGAGGCCGGGCTGGTGGTGATTACCGAAGTCGGCAAGAAAGACCCCACGGCGCAGCCGCCGCTGGTGCAGCTTGCCGAGCAGGCGCTGCGCGATCTGCAGTGGGGCGCGCGCTGGGTCATCGTCGAAGGTCGCGAGTCGGGCACCGGCGTCGGCGTCTACGACGACCAGGGGCAGGTCGACGCCAGCGGCCTTGAAACCTTTGCGAGCGTGCTCGGCGACCAGATCGACCGGCTGATCTGGGAGGCGCCGCTCAAGCACCAGCAAACCGCGCTGATCGAGCGCTTCGGCGTCAACGTGGGCCTGGGCAATGTGGCACCCGACCGCGTGCTGGCGCTCGAGGCCCTGCGCCTGGGCTTGCGTTTCGAGACGCTGAAGCCGATTGCCGACAAGCTGCGGCGAACCGGGCAGTGGGCGCCTGACCAGGTCGAGGCGGTGCTGATCGGCGACGCGATGGACGGGCGGCGCAGCCTGTCGCGCGCGCCGCACGAGATCGCGGATGCCTGGTTCGGGAAGGCCCGGGATGCAGAGCGCTGAGCTCGGCGAAGGCCGCAGCGCCGCACATGCGCTCGAGGTCGGCGGGCGATTGGCGGACGCGCCGGCTGGCGCACTGATCGCGCAGGCGTTTGCCGAAGAGTTGCGCCACCAGGCCGTGCTTGCCGAGGCGATGGGTGCGGTCGATCTGGCCTACGTGCTTGCGCTCATCGAGGCGGGCACCGTGCCGCGCGACGCCGGCCGCGCCTTGCTGCGTGCGCTGCTCGATTTGCACGACCAGCCCTCGGCGCTCAGCCTCGATCCGGCGCACGGCGACATGTACACCAACCGCGAAGCCTGGCTCGCGCAGCGCACGCCTGCGACGGACTGGCTCGGTGCGGGGCGCGCGCGGCGCGAGGCCACCACCACCGCGTTCCACCTCGTCGTGTGCGAGCGGGTGCGCGTGCTGACGCGTGCGTTGACGGCGCTGGGCGGCGATCTGGTCACGCTGGCCGAGACCCACCGCGACGCCTTGATCGCCGACTACACCTACCTGCAAGCCGGCCAGCCGACGACCTTCGGCCACTACCTGCTCGGCTTTGTGGACCCGCTGCTGCGCGACCTGCAGCGTGCACGCGACTTTCATCAGCGCTTCGATCGCTGCCCTGCCGGCTGCGGCAGCACCAACGGTTCGCGCCTGGCGCCCGACCGCGAGCGCCTGGCCGGCCTGCTCGGCTTCAACGGACTGGTGGCGCATGCGCGAGACGCGATGTGGCAGGCCGATGGCCCGATCGAAGGCATGGCCCTGGTGGTGGCCGCGCTGGTCAACCTGGACCGGCTGGCCGAAGACCTGATGGTTTTCGCCACGGTTGAATTCGGCGTCATCGAACTCGGCGATGCGCAGGCGCGGGCCAGCAAAATCATGCCGCAGAAGAAGAACCCGTTCGCGCTCGCCTATGTGCGCAGTGCGGCCAACCAGGCGATCGGGCTGCAGGCCGCGCTGGCAGCGTCGGGCCGCACGCCGACCGGGCAAATGGACAACCGCCTGCTCGCGTACGGCGAGTTGCCGCGCGCGCTGTCGCTGGCCGCTGGCGCTGCCGAACTGATGCGCGTGACCTTGGCCGGCATCGCACTGTCACGCGACAGCGCGGCTCGCACCTTGGAGCGCAGCTTCGTGCTCGCCACCGATCTGGCCGAGACGCTGGTGCAGGACGCCGGCCTGGAACACCGTGCCGCGCACCGGCTGGTCGGCTGGCTGTCGCGCAGCCTGGTCGAGGCGCAGCGCGAAGCAGCGTCGCTGACACCGGCCGATGTCGCGCGTGCTGCGCAGGCCGTGCTCGGGCGCGATCTGAAGGTCGACGCGGCGGTGCTGTCGAAGGCGCTCGACCCGCGTGCCGCCATTGCTGCGCGCCGCGGCCCGGGCGGTGCTGCCGAGGCACCGATGTTGGAGATGATCAGCGCGCATCGGGCCCAACTCGCCGCCGTGGCGGACTGGTGCGACGCCGCCGATGCCCGCGCCACCGAAGCGCGCAGCAAGCTGCTGGCCGCTGTGCGCCGGATCGCTGAGGCAGCCTGATGTCCGCCGCCTCGATGATCGACTCGGTCGTCTTCGGCAGCCTGTGGAGCCAGCGCGGAATCAAGGCGCTGTTCGACGAAATCCCGCGCACGCGCGGCTGGCTGGAAATCATCGCCGTGCTGGCCGAAGTCGAGGCCGAATTCGAGCTGATTCCTGCCTCCGCCGCCACGGCCATCGCCGGGTGCTGCCGCACGGTCGTCGTCGACGGCCCCTTCCTCGACGAGTTGAAGCGTGGACGCGAGGAGAGCGGCCATTCGACCCAGGGCTTGATCCGCGCCATCCAGGCGCGCCTGGCCCCGCCCGATGCGCAGTGGGTCTATGCCGGCGCCACCGTGCAGGACGTGACCGACACCTGGCTGATGCTCGCGCTGCGCGAGGCGCGGCAAATCTTGCAGCGCGATCTCGAAGCCGTCGACGCCGCGCTGGCTACGCTGGCGCGCCGGCACCGCGACACCGTCATGGCCGGGCGCACGCACGGCCAGCAAGGCCTGCCGATCACCTTCGGCTTCAAGGTCGCTGGATGGCTGGCTGAAGTGCGCCGGCATCGGCACCGGTTGACCGAGATCGCGCCGCGCATGGACAGCGCGCAGTTGTGCGGCGGCGTCGGCAGCCTGTCGTCGCTGGGGGCGCGCGGGCTCGATGTGCAGCGCCGCTTTGCCGAACGGCTCGGGCTGCGCGTGCCGACGATTTCATGGACCAACAGCCGCGATGTGCTGGCCGAGTGGTGTGCGCTGCTCACGCTCGTCACCGGCACGGCCGACCGCATCGGCCACGAGGTGGTCGCCTTGCAGCGCAGCGAGATCGGCGAGGTGCGCGAAGGCTTCGTCGCCGGCACGGTCGGCAGCATCACCATGCCGCACAAGCGCAACCCCGAAATCGGCGAGCACCTGGGCACGCTGGCGCGGCTGGTGCGGCACCTCGGCGCGGCGGTGGCCGAAGGCCTGGTGCACGAGCACGAGCGTGATGGCCGCGCTTGGAAAACCGAGTGGCACGCCATCCCCGAGGCGACGCTGCTGGCCGGTCGTGCGGTCGAATTGCTGGCGCAGATGGCGTCCACGCTGGAGGTCGATGCCGAGCGCATGCGCGCCAACCTCGATGCGGGCGGCGGCTTCGTTTTATCCGAAGCGTTCCTGCTGGCGCTGGCCCCGCGCATCGGGCGCGATGCGGCGCACCAGTTGCTGTACCACCTGTCGATCGCCGCACGCGCCAGTGGCCGCACGCTGATCGACGCGGTGCGCGCCGACGCGGTGATCGCCGGGGCGCTCGAAGCGCGCGAGCTGAACGCGCTGCTTGACGTGGCCAGCCACACCGGCCACTGCGCTGCGATGGTCGATCGTGTGTTGTCCGACGCGTCATGAGCGACCTCATGTTCGCCCACCTCGACGCGCTGCCGCGCGAGCCCCTGGGCCTGCTGCCGACACCGCTGGTCGCTGCGCCGCAACTCGCGCGCGCCATCGGCCTGCCCGATCTGTGGATCAAGCACGACGAGCTGATCGGCTTCGGCTTCGGCGGCAACAAGGTGCGCGGCCTGGAACTGCTGATCGCCGACGCGCGGGCTCGCGGCGCGGACGTGGTGGTCACCGGTGCCGGCGCGCAGTCGAACCATGTGCGCGCCACCGCCGCGGCCGCTGCGCAAGCGGGCATGGAAGCTGTCGCAGCGTACTGGGGCCATGAGCCGGCCACCGTGCAAGGCAATCTGCGCTTGACGCGGCTGCTCGGCGCGCAAACGCGCTTCACGAACAACGCCGACAGGGCGCAGGTCGATGTCGCGATTGCCGCGATTGCCGATGAGTTGCGTCGCGAAGGCCGTCGCCCGTATGCAATTCCGCGCGGCGGTGCTTGCGCGCTGGGTGTGCTCGGTCATGTGCTGGCCGCGCGTGAATTGCAGCGTCAATGCGCCGTGATCGGCTTGCAGCCCGGCACGGTCTTCCTCGCGGTCGGTTCGGGCGCGACGCTGGCCGGCTGGCTGCTCGGCTCGGCCCTGCTCGGTGCCACCTGGCGTGTCGAGGGCGTGACGGTGAGCCGCCCCGCCAGCGAAGTGCGCGCGCGTGTGGTCGCGCTGGCGGCCGAAGCGGCTGCGCTGCTCGATGTGCCGCCATCCGTGAACGAGACCATGACTGCGGCCGTGACCGAGGCCGACGTGGTCGTGCACGACGGCTTCATTGGCGAGGGCTACGGCGTGCCGACTGCCGCAGGCAACGCAGCCATCGTGCTCGCCGCTCGCGCGCAGGGCTTGTTTTTCGACCCCACGTACACCGGCAAGGCCTTCGCCGGCCTGACCGCACTGGCGGCTGAAGGTCGCTTTGCCGAGCGCGGCCCGCTGGTGTTTCTGCACACCGGCGGCGAGCCGGCGTTGTTCGCTGATTCAAGCAAAGGACAGACATGAACGCCTGGGGAGAAGCAGCCTTTGCGCCGAGCCGCGTCGCACTCGTCGGCGCCTCCGGCGAGGCGGGCAAGGCAGGCCGATTGCTGATGGACAACCTGCTCGCAGGCGGGGCTCGCGAGGTGCTGCCGATCCATCCGAGCGCCTCTGAAATTCTGGGCCGCACCGCCTACCCGAGCGTTGCCGAAGCGCCGGGGCCGATCGACCTGGCCGTCATCGTCACGCCGGCCCACACGACCGTGCAGGTGATCGAAGACTGCGCTCGCGGCAAGGTGCTGGTCGCGCTGATCCTGAGCGGCGGGTTTGCCGAGACCGGGCCCGAGGGCGTTGCGCTCGAAGCAGAATTGAAGCGTGCCGCGCGTGCCGGCGGCGTGCGCTTGATCGGCCCCAATTGCTTCGGCCTCATCGACGTTCAGCGCGGCCTCAATGCGTCGTTGGCGATGGGTCTGCCCGCGCCAGGCGGCGTCTCGCTGTTCACGCAAAGCGGCTCCTACGGCATGGCCGCGTTCTCGCGTTCGCAAGACGGCGCGATCGGCTTTGCCAAGGTGCTGGCAGCCGGCAACAAGGCCGATGTGTCCGAGGTCGATGCGCTGCGCTTCTTCGGTGCCGACCCGGCCACGCGGGTGATCGCGCTGGTGCTCGAATCGATCACCGACGGCGTGGCGCTGGTGGCCGCGCTGCGCGAGGTGACGCCGCACAAACCGGTGGTGATCTTGAAGACCGGCCGCGGCAGCGCAGGCAAACGTGCCGCAGCCAGCCATACCGCCGCACTGGCGCAAGACTTCGCGGTGGCGCGCGCGGTGCTGCGCCAGGCCGGCGCGGTGCTGGTCGACGACGGCTTGGCCCTGTTCGACGTGGCCGCCGCGCTCGACGGCCAGCCGCCGCTGCGCGGCAAGCGGATCGCGATCATCACCAACTCGGGCGGCACCGGGGTCGAGCTGGCCGACCTGCTCGAAGCCGAAGGGCTCGACGTGCCGGCGCTGTCGGCACCGCTGCGCGACGCCATTGCGCGCCACCTGCCGCCGCACGGCTCGGCGCTGAACCCGGTCGACGTCACCACCGACTGGAAGCGCTTCGAGCTGATGTACCGCGAGAGCTTGCGCGCCCTGCTCGACAGCGACGAGATCGATGCCGTGCTGCCGGTGCTGTTGCAGCGCTCGGCGCTGGACGCGGGCGTCGTCAACGCGGTGATCGAGGAATCGCAAGCGGCGGCGGCGCGTGGCACGCCCAAGCCCGTGCACGTCTGCTGGGTCGCGCCGGCGCAGGGCGATTCGCTGCGCCGCCAACTGCTCGCCGCCGGGCTGCCGTGCCACGAATGGGCCGCGCGCACGGCCCGGGTGCTGGCGCGCTGCAAGGCGGTGCTGCCCGATGCGCCGCCCGCGCCGGGCGAGCCGTTGGCGTGCCCGCACGATGTGCCGGCAGACGGTTGGCTCGAACCCGAGGCGCTGTTCTCGCTGCTGACCGCATGGGGTTTGCCGGTCGCGCCGTGGCGACTCGCGCAAGACGCAGAAGCTGCCGTGGCGGCCGCAATGGCACTCGGTTTCCCGGCCGTGCTGAAGGCCGTGCGCACGGGCCTGGTCCACAAGACCGAGGTCAATGCGGTGCGCCTCGGCCTCAAGGATGCGGCGGCTGTGCGCGACGCTTTCAACTCTCTTGCCGTCACGCTCGGCCCTGGCCCGGTGCTGGTGCAGGCGCAGGCCGCCCGCGGTGTCGAGCTGATGCTCGGCGCGGTGCGCGACCCCACGTTCGGCCCGCTGATGGTGTTCGGTTTGGGCGGTGTCTGGGCCGAGGCGCTTGACGATGTCGCGCTGCGTCTGGCACCGATCAGCGCGGATGAGGCGCTGCGTGGGCTCGGCGAACTGCGCGGCGGCGCGCTGCTCGACGGCCTGCGCGGCGCGCCCGGCGTCCACCGCGAAGCGCTCGGCGCGCTGGTGTCGAAGCTGTCGATGGCGGTTGCGCGCGCGCCGTGGTGCGCCGAGCTGGACTTGAATCCGCTGATCGCCAGCGGCAATCGTTTCGTCATCGTCGACGCGCGCATGCGCATCACGCAGTCGGCAGATTGAAGCCGCCACGCCGATGAGCTACGGCGTCGTGCTCGGCAGCGTCTTCGTGGTGCATGTGCTGGCCATGCTCAGCCCCGGCCCGAACGTGCTCGTGGTCACCCAGACGGCGGCCAGCCGCACGCGCCGCGCGGGACTGCTGGTGGCGCTTGGGGTGGCGACGGGCGCGGCCATCTGGTCGGGTGCGGCGCTGCTGGGTTTGAGCGTGCTCTTTGCCGGCATTCCGTGGGTGTACAGCGCGCTCAAGCTGGTCAGCGGCGTCTACCTGCTCTACCTGGCCTTCAAGCTGTGGCGTGGTGCCGATGGCCCGCTGGTCATCCCGAATCGCGAAGGCGCAACGACACAGACCGATGGGCAGGCGTTCCGCCTCGGCCTGCTGACCAACCTGACGAATCCGAAGGCGCTGGTCTTCTACGGCAGCATCTTTGCGGCCTTGCTGGGGCCGGACTTGCCGGCCTGGGTCAAGCTGGCCGCATTCGCCATCGTCGTCAGCAACGCGACCCTGTGGCATGGCGCGCTGGCCTGCTTTTTTTCGACCGCTGGCACGCAGCAGTTTTACCAGCGCATCAGGCGCTGGATCGACCGCACCGCCGCGCTGGCGCTGGCCGTGCTTGGGCTGAAGATGCTGCTGCCGAGCGAAGGTGCATGGTTCGGTTGAAGAAGGCACGGGCGCAGCGACAATGATTGTGTGAACGATCAACTTTTCGACAGCAGCACCTCAGCCCCGGCAAGCGATGCAGCCCCGCTGGCCGAGCGGCTGCGCCCGCGCACCCTGGCCGAGGTGATCGGTCAGCAGCACCTGCTCGGCGACGGCAAACCGCTGCGCGCCGCGTTCGAATCAGGCCGGCTGCACTCGATGATCCTGTGGGGTCCGCCGGGGGTTGGCAAGACCACCTTGGCACGGCTGATGGCCGATGGTTTCGATGCACAGTTCAGCGCCATGTCGGCCGTCCTGGGCGGCGTCAAAGACATTCGTGAAGCCGTTGAACGGGCGCAGGTCGCGCAGGCGATGGGGCGGCGCACGGTGGTCTTCGTCGACGAGGTGCACCGCTTCAACAAGGCCCAGCAAGACGCGTTTTTGCCGCACGTGGAATCGGGTCTGTTCACCTTCATCGGCGCCACCACCGAGAACCCGTCGTTCGAGCTGATTTCGGCCCTGCTGTCGCGCGCCACGGTGCATGTGCTCAAGCCGCTGGGCGAAGACGATTTGCAGGCCTTGCTGACACGCGCCCGCGAGCTGCTGACAGCGCCCGAGCTAACCGAGGCCGCGCGCGACCGGCTGATCGCCTATGCCGACGGCGACGCGCGCCGCCTGCTCAACGCCTACGAGAACCTGGTCGGCATGGCCGGTGCGGTGCCGCTGATCGACGAGGCGCAGCTTGAAAAATCGCTGGGCGAGCAACTGCGCCGTTACGACAAGGGCGGCGAGCAGTTCTACGACACCATCTCGGCGCTGCACAAAGCGGTGCGCGGCAGCGACCCCGACGCCGCGCTGTACTGGTTCGTGCGCATGCTCGACGGCGGCGTCGACCCGCGCTACGCCGCGCGGCGGCTGGTGCGCATGGCCAGCGAAGACATCGGCCTGGCCGACCCGCGCGCGCTGCGCATGGCGCTGGACGCGGCCGAAACCTACGAGCGCCTCGGCTCGCCCGAAGGCGAGCTGACGTTGGCGCAAGCGGTGGTCTACCTGGCCGTGGCCCCGAAGTCGAATGCGCTGTACACGGCCTACAAGGCGGCACGCGCCTTCGTCGCGCAAGACGGCACCCGCGCGGTGCCGCTGCGGCTGCGCAACGCGCCGACCCAGTTGATGAAGACGCTCGACTACGGCAAAGGCTACCGCTACGCGCACGACGAAGAAGCCGGCTTCGCGGCCGGCGAGCGCTACTGGCCCGACGACATCGACGGGCCCAGCTTTTACCGGCCCGTGGCCAGAGGTTTGGAGATCCGCATCGGCGAGCGACTGGAGGAGTTGCGGCGGCTCAACGAAGCGGCGAATAAAAAGGGGCCATCAGGAAACGGCAAGTGACGACTTCCTTGCGCTTACCCCCACCGCATGACTGCAGCGCCTGGCTCGAACGAACCGGGTCCGCGCCATCAGGCCGAAGCGCTTATCCAGCGGCGTCCGGGGTCGTGTGCGGGTTGGCGGCTCGAAACCCCCGGCCACCCGATCAGGCAGCGACGCGCAACGCCGCGCGCAAGAACTCAGGAGCAAAGTCGGCACCATTGGGCCAAACGATTGTTCGCAGTTCGGGATGCAGCCTGAAGGACTTGAAATAGTCCCTGTCTTTCAAAGGCTCGAAGATTTCGCCTTCAAGTTCGGCCCCAAGGTTCACTTCGCCTTCCATTCCATCAACGAAGCGTAGCCAAATCGTATGTCCTTCGACATATCGTGCGTCAACGATGCGAGGAAGCATGGGTCTACTCCAGTGGGTCGATTCGTGGCAGCGGCTTGCTCACGCGGGCCAGTGTCCATGTAGCCAACAACTCTTCGCGGTGAAGGGTACGTCACTCTTGCACGTGTGCCAATGCGCGCTCCCTCGGCGTCACAGCGCGTCGTGTGGTAACGCGCGGCGTGATGGTGCAGAAGTCAGCAGCGGCCATGGTCGTGTTTCGGTGCTTCACGAGAGTGGCTGATCATGAAGACCTTGCGTCAGGCACATTGGCTAAATCAGCGGCAAATGAGCTCTGCATGGCAAAAATTCGCATCAAAGCAAAGTGTCGCTTCGCGTAGCTTCCCCATCAGATGATCACTGCGGCCGTCGCGGCGCGCGCCGAGCTGATCGTCACCGGGGGATCGCAAGCACCTACTTTCTATCAGCTCCCATCAGGGCATCGCCATCGTCACCGTCCGTGAAGGGTCGACCGCATCGAGGCAAGATTCAAGACTTGACCCTCGCGCCCGACCGCGCGCTGGTCATGATGGAGCCGCGCCTGGCACGCTTGCTCAACAGTTGCGGCATCAAATTCACCCAGGTGGGCGAGGTGATCGACTACCACGGCCGCCGCGGCCCCTTCTGCATCACCCGCGAAGAACTGCTGCAAAACCTGCAAGCCGATTCGGAGCAACTGCTTCAG
>JAYVCL010000255.1:0-6358 GCA_043749975.1 Burkholderiales bacterium | reverse complement strand
GGCGTGACCGTCCAGCCCGGCGTCACGAAGGGCAGCGCCAGGCTCCCGAGCGCGTGCACCCGCAGGCCAGTCGGGCGGCCCAGGTTCACCGATGCCAGGTCGTCGGGATCGGCGAAGCGGTTGAACTCGCCCTCGAAGCTGACTTCGAAGCCCGACCCGATGCGCCGCGTGATGCGCGCGCCCACCTGGGGCACGCGCTCGTAGGGCGCATCGACCGGCGCGTCCAGGCTTTGCAGCAACTGCCACTTCTGCACCCGTGCGTAGGTGGTCCAGTCGCCGAGCGGGCGGCTGAGCTGCAGGTCCGACAGCAACAGGCGCGGCGTGAAGCTGGGCAGGGCGCGCGCGAAGTCTTTCCAGTAGTCGTTGTCGGACACGTTCAGCGTGCGCAACTGCAAGCGCGTCTGCCCCGGCAGATCGCCGTCGTGGCCCAGGTTCAGCGCGTAACGGGCGCGGCCGGTGGTGCGGTCGTAGGGCAGCAGGTTCAGGCTGGCCGTGCCGCTGTAGCGCGGCTCGAGGTAGCGGAACTCGCCGGCCAGCCCCGCGCCGCGCCTGCCACTGAGAATGGGCGTCAGCGTGGCGTCGCGCTGCGGCGCGATGTTCCAGTAATAGGGCACCGACACCTGCAGGCCGCCCTTGCTGTCGGTGTCGATGTTGGGTGGCAACCAGCCCGATTTGCGCGCGTCGGTGAGCGGAAAACTGAGCACCGGCGCAGCCAGGATCGGCACCCCCATGAAACGCAACACCGCGCCTTCGGCGATGCCTTCGTTGGCCTCGAAATCGAGCTTGACGCGGTCAGTGCTGAGCAACCAGGCCGGCCCGCCCGTGCCGTCGGGCGGGCAGCTCGAATAGGTGGCCCGCGTGGCCACCGCGCGTTGCTCGCCCAGGAAATCGAGCCGCTCGGCCACACCGCCCGCACCGATCTGCCCGAAGTGGTAGGTCGGATTCAGGAAGAAGCCTTCGAACCGTTGCACCTTGAGCTGCAGTTCGGGCCCGCTGTAGACGTTGTCGTCGCGAGTGACGCGCACGTTGCCCAGGGCCCGGGCCAGGTCGTCGGGTTGGTCGTAGCTCAGGCGGTCGGCCCGGATCACCGTGCCGCCACGGCGAAATTCGGCGTCGCCTTCGGCCACCGTTTCAAGATCGGGGCGGCCGCGCAACTCGCGCGCCAGCAGGATGATCGGCAACTGCTTTGCGGCATCGCCGCGAGGCGGCGGCTCCAGTGCGGGCGAGCCCCGCAGCGCGACGCCCTTGGCCGCCTCGGCATTGTCTTGTGCTGGCGCAGCGCCGGCCGCCAGCAGGCCAAACGCGGCAGCCAGCGGCAGCAGCCGCAGCCGCAGCCGCAGAGGAGGGCAAAGAAAAAACGGGTCGCGGGTCAAAGCAGCACAGGTCGGTTTCGGGTGTGCCCGCAAGCCCGCGCGAAATACGGGCTGCCGACGCCCACCGAGACCGATTCGCGGGATTCGCAGGGCCGGTGGTTTGTAGAATCGATTATCCATGAGCACCCATCCGAATCCGCTGCCCACACCGATTGCCTGGAACGATGCGGCGCGCCATTCCCGCTTCGACCATTGGCTGGCCCGGATCACCCCGCGCCACGGCCTGCGCGGCGAAACGCTGCGCCCGGCATCGACCGATGCGAGCTTTCGGCGCTATCTGCGAATCGACGCAGCCGCCGGGCCCCTCATCGTCATGGACGCACCGCCGCCGCAAGAAGACGTGCGCCCCTTTGTCGATGTGGCGCAGCGGATTGCCAGCGCCGGCCTGCACGCGCCGCAGGTGCTGGAGAGCGATTGCGAGGATGGGTTCTTGCTGCTCAGCGACCTCGGTTCGGCCTTGTACCTCGACCTGCTGCAAGACGCCGTGAACAGCGGCAACGGCGCCAGCGTCGACCGCCTGATGCGCGACGCCGTGGCCACCCTGGTGACCTGGCAGCAGCGGGTCGACGGGGCGGGCTTGCCGGCCTACGACGAAGCGTTGCTGAAGCGTGAGCTGGCGCTGTTTCCCGAGTGGTGCGTGCTGCGTGAACTGGGTGCGCGCTGGACGTCCGACGAGCAGGCGCAGTGGGACACGGCTGCGGCGGCACTCGTGCACAGCGCGCTGGCGCAGCCGACGGTGACCGTGCACCGCGACTACATGCCGCGAAACCTGATGCGGTGCAGCGGTTTCATTGGCAGCGGCAGCGGCGACCGCGTCGGCATCCTCGACTTCCAGGACGCGGTGCGTGGGCCGATCAGCTACGACATCGCGTCGCTGCTGCGCGACGCCTTCATCAGTTGGGACGAAGACCAGGAAATCGACTGGGCCGCACGCTACTGGCAGCGGGCCAAAAAGGTCGGTCTTCCGGTGCCCGCCGATTTCGGCGAGTTCTGTCGCCAGCTCGAATGGATGGGCCTGCAACGCCACTTGAAGGTGCTGGGCATTTTTTGCCGGCTGAAGCACCGCGACGGCAAGCCGAAGTACAGCGAGGACCTGCCGCGCTTTTTTGGCTATGCGCACAAGGTGGCGTCGCGCTACAACGCGCTGCGCCCGTTGTCGCGGCTGCTGGAGCCGTTGATGGGGGCCGAGCGGCGCGACGTGTATTACTGAACCGACTGGGCCTGAGCGGGGTGCGCTGTCTCGCAGCCCGCCGCCAGCAACCACGGGTCGTGGTCGACGCCACCGAAGGTCTGCACCAGAAAATCGACGAAGGCGCGGGTTCGGGCCGGCACGTATTTGCGCGTCGGCATGGCCGCGTAGATGGTCTGCGTCAGCAGGTGCCATTCGGGCAGCACACGCTCCAGTGCGTGTTCGAGCAGAGCGTCTTCCACCACGAACGAGGGCAGGCCCGTGACGCCCAGATTGGCCAGCGCGGCGGCGTACACGGTGTCGATGTGGATCGTGCTGAGGGCCGAGCGCATGGGCACCAGGTTGACCGACTCGGTCGGCTCGTCGTCGCCGAACACGCCGCGATGAAACGTGATGTTGCGTGCAAAGCTCGGAATCATCAACTCATGGCGCGACAACTCGTTGGGGTGGGCGGGGCGACCCATTCGGTCCAGGTATTCCGGTGAGGCGCAGGTGATGACTTCACTGCGCGCCAGCCGCCGCGCCACGAAGTCGCCGTCCAGCGGCCGGCGGCCCACGATGATGATGCTGATGTCGAAGTTTTCGTCCACCGTTTCAACCGGTCCCGGCACTGACAGGTCGATACTGACCAGCGGGTATTGGGCGCGGAATTTCGGCAGGTGCTTGGCGATCTGGTGCACCGCGAACGCGGGCGGCGACAACACGCGCAGGTGTCCGCGCGGCTCCGAGGTGGCGGAACCGGCCAGCGCTTCGGCGTCGTCCACTTCGGTGAGGATCTGCCGCACCCGTTCCAGGTACGCACCCCCGGTTTCGGTCAGCGCCAGGCTGCGCGTGGTGCGGTTGATGAGCCGCGCGCCCAGATGCTCTTCCAGGTCGGCCACCAGGCGCGTCACCACGGCCGGCGACAGGTTCAGCTCGCGCGCCGCCGCGGCGAAACTGCCGGCATCGATGACCCGCGCGAACACCCGCATGGAATGGAGTCGGTCCATCTTCGATCCCCTTATTGTTTCTGTTTCGACAATGCGCTATTGAACCATGCGCTATTTATTGATTTCCTTCAGATGAATACAGTTCATCCCATCGATGAACCTCTCGTAAACCCGGGGCTTCATCGAAGCTGGGCAGAACGGTGAAACGCCGATCTGTCTCGGACAGTCAACTGTTCTACTGAAGGAAATCATCATGAACGCCAAGCTCTTGTACGCCGTCACCATCGCCATTGCCTTGTTGGGCAGCAGCGCCGCCATGGCCACCGAAGCGACCCAGATCATCGTTCCCGCCGGCACCGCGACCCGCACCGCGGTACAGGCCGAGCTGGCCCAGGCGAAGGCGAGCGGGAGTTACGTTGCTGCCCACGAAGGCAGCGAACGAGCCACCGCCGCCGTGGCTTCGGACCGGGCCCGTGACGAAGTTCGTGCCGAAGCGCGCGCTGCGGTTCGTCGCCACGAGTTCAACGCGCTCTACGTCGGCGCCTGAACGTCCCAGTCGACGAAGCTTGCAAAAGCCGCCTTCGGGCGGCTTTTTTGCGTGGTCCGCCCGGCATCGTCGCGATCCTGCAAGGCCGTGCGCAAGCCGATGCCGGCGAGCCAGGTCGCGACCCTGCCGCCTGCGGCTGTCGCCTTGCGGCGCCCCTCGAAGTGCCTTACGATTGACTCGTTTGTAAGGAGCTGTCATGTCCGAGTCCACCATCACTGCCAAAGGCCAGACCACCGTGCCGCGGCAGGTGCGAGAGCAGTTGGGCGTCGGCCCGGGCACGCGGCTGGTCTGGCACGTCATGCCCGATGGCAGCCTGATCGTGCGGGCGAAGACGCTGTCCATCCTGGATCTCGCGGGCAGCCTCAAGGTGCCCAAGGGCAAGCGGGTGTCGATTGCAGACATGAACGCCTGGCGCTGAAGCTTCCCCACCGAGGGCAGGGCCGTGGCAGCGTTGGACACGAATGTGCTGGTTCGCTTCCTGATGCAGGACGAGCCAGCGCAACTGCGCTGCGCGCAGCGGCTGATCCGCAACAGCCTGGGTGCTGGCGAACTGCTGTTCGTGCCCGTCACCGTGGCGTTGGAACTCGAGTGGGTCTTGCGGTCCCGCTTCGAGCTTGGCAAGCCGGCTGTGCTGCAGACGTTTTCGCAACTGCTGTCAACGATCGAACTTCGCTTTGAAGCCGCTGCTTGCATCGAATGGGCGCTCAAGCAGTACAAGGATGCCACGGCAGACTTCTCGGACTGCTTGCACGCGGCTATGGCCGACCAGGCCGGTGAACAACCACTCTGGACGTTCGACAAAGCCGCGGCCAAGTTGGCCGGCGCGCGACTGCTGGCTTGACGCAAGACCAGCGCGTTCCCGGCCTGGCCGGCGCTGGCTGATCAGCGTGCCGTTGGCGTTGTTGTACGCACCGCTGCTGGTGGCAGTGCGCTTCACCTGGCGATGCCGCATGCGGTCGCAGGTTGACCGCGCGCTGGACGTCGTCAAGGGTCACGAGGTCGCGCAGCCCTTCAGGCACCGTGTGAAGTAGCGGCCGACAAGAGCGCGGGTAGGATTCGCCGCCCTCCTCGCCCTGCAGGAACGAGAATGGGCTTCATCCCGGTCAGCCCTTTAGAGCGCTTCTTGTCGCCACGCCACACACGTACCCATGCTCGAAGACATCAAGAAGACGCTCTGGGCCACCGCCGACAAGCTGCGCGCCAACATGGACGCCGCCGAGTACACGCACCTCGTGCTCGGCCTCATCTTCGTCAAGTACATCTCCGATACCTTCAGCGCCAAACGCGCCGAGTTGACGAAGCGCTTCGCCGATTCGGCCGACGAGTACTTCTTGGCCAGATCCGCGCCGCGATGGTCGATGCCGACGTGGTAGAAGTGACGGTCGCGCTGCCGGGCAGTTGTTTTTCAACACGCAGATTCCGGCCTGCTTGTGGTTCCTGGCCAAGGGCAAGCGGGCGCGCATGAGCTAGCCGGCACCGGCACGGCGCGCCGCGCAGGTCTTCCGCCCGTGTACCGGTTGCTTATTGACTTTTATCTTAGTTTCGATAAATTATCGGAGAAAAGATACTCTGAGATAAAGTGATCCACTTTCCCCGTGAAGCGCTGGCGCAAGAACTCGTGGCAGCACTGCGGGGTAAAGCCGTCTTTGGCGACGCGCACAACGGCCTGTTCTTGGCCGCACCCCGTCGCACGGGCAAGTCCACCTTCCTGCAGGCCGACCTGAAGCCAGCGCTCGAGGCGGCTGGCACGGTGGTAGCGTACGTGGACCTATGGGCCGACCCCCGGCGCGACCCTGGCGCGCTGATCGCAGACGCCATCGCGCGCGCGCTGGCACCGAGGCTGGGCGTGGTGAGCCGGGCGGCCAAGGCGGCGGGCCTGGACAGCGTGACGATCGCCGGCACGTTGAAAATCGACGTCAGCAAGATCGGCAAGATCGACGGCGTGACCCTGCCCGATGCCTTGCGTGCGCTGCACGAGGCCGCCAAGGCGCCAGTGGCGCTGATCGTGGACGAGGCGCAACATGCACTCATCAGCGAGGCCGGTGAGGCCACGATGTCGGCACTGAAGTCCGCCCGCGATCAGCTCAACCGGCCGGGCGAGGTGAACCTGATGCTGGTGATGTCAGGCTCCGATGGCGACAAGCTGCTGCGCCTGGTCAACACCAACGGCGCACCGTTCTACGGCTCGCAAATCTCGCGCATGCCGCCATTGGGCCCCGACTTCATCGACCATGTGTCGCGCCTCATCACTGCACAGCGGCCCGACCTGGCGCCGGTGGACACGCCCACGCTGCTGCAGGCCTTCGCGCGCTTTGGCCAC
>JAYVCL010000254.1:0-11536 GCA_043749975.1 Burkholderiales bacterium | reverse complement strand
GGCTTGTTCCAGCCCAGCGCGAACAGGACCTCGGCGGTCAGGAACATCGGCGCCACGAGCAGGCCGATGATGTCGTCGACGAAGGCCGGCTTCTTGCCTTCGTACCAGTGGCCGATGAACTGGATGACCCAGCCTGCGATGAAGAAACCCAGGCCCCAGCCGAGCCAGTTCGACACGCTGCCCCCAGCCACCCGGTGGGCGAGCCAGATCAACACCCCCACCGCTGCCGTCACCGCCGCGCCCAGCATCAGGTTGCCGCGGCTCAGGTACCACAACGCTGCCAGCGCGAACACCGCCCAGGCCAGCGTCGCATCGGTGCCGCCGATCTGAACGTGCCACCTGGCCAGCAGCACGCCAACGCCGATCACGATCATCGGCACGCCGATGAAATGGGTGGTGATGTTGCGACGGTCTCGGTGGTATTCGGCGTACTGGGTGAGCAGCTCGGGCGCGTGGCGCATGGCAGTCTCCTGGGGTGTGACGTGTCAACTGTGGCACATGCGTCGGGCGATGTGAAGGCGGCTTCTAAAATCGCCCATCTCACCCAGGGGCAGCAATGAGCATCAAGAGCGACAAATGGATCCGCCGCATGGCCGAAACCACCGGCATGATCGAACCGTTCGAGCCGGGCCAGATTCGCCACTCGGCCGACGGCCAGAAGATCGTCAGCTACGGCACCTCCAGCTACGGTTATGACATTCGGTGTGCGCCCGAGTTCAAGGTGTTCACCAACATTTACAGCACGGTGGTCGACCCGAAGAACTTCGACGAGCGCAGCTTTGTCGACATGCATGCCGACGTGTGCATCATCCCGCCCAACAGCTTCGCGCTGGCCCGCACACTGGAATACTTTCGCATCCCGCGCAACGTGCTGACCATCTGCCTGGGCAAGAGCACCTACGCGCGCTGCGGAATCATCGTCAACGTGACGCCATTCGAGCCCGAATGGGAAGGCTATGTGACGCTCGAGTTCAGCAACACCACGCCGCTGCCCGCCAAGATCTACGCGGGCGAGGGCTGTGCGCAGGTGTTGTTCTTCGAGAGCGACGAGGTCTGCGAAACCAGCTACAAAGACCGCGGCGGCAAGTACCAGGGGCAACAGGGGGTGACGCTGCCCAAGACCTGATCGGCCCGCCGTTGCCGAACCCCCCCGTACCAGCGACGCGCTACCATCGTGCGGCAACGCGCACGGGGCTTTGCCCACGCGGCGAGAAACAACGCGAATCAAGGAGCAGGCGATGAGAATGGACGGCCAGGACGAGAGCTCGAACGTCGAAGACGCACGCGGTTCCAGCGGTGGCGGCGGCAGCCGTTTCGGGGGTGGCCGTAGTGTCGGCATCGGCACCGTGGCCATCGCGGTGGTGGCAGGGTGGATCTTCGGCATCAATCCGCTGACCGTGCTCGGCCTGCTCAGTGGCGGTGGGGGCAGTCCGGTCGCGCAAACCGCGCCCGGCCCGACGACAAAACCTCCGGCCGACGACCCGCAGGCGCGCTTCGTGTCGAAGGTGCTGCGCAGCACCGAGGTGGTCTGGACCGATGTGTTCCGTGAGGCCGGCAAGACCTACCAGAACCCCAAGCTCACGCTGTATCGAAACAGCTATCCAACAGGCTGCGGCCAGGGCGATGCGGCAATGGGCCCCTTCTATTGCCCGTCCGACGCGCACGTGTACCTCGACATGAGCTTCTTCGACACCATGAGCAAGCGCCTCGGCGCGCCGGGGCAGTTCGCGCAGGCCTATGTGATCGCGCACGAGGTCGGCCACCACGTGCAAAACCAGTTGGGCATCAGCGACAAGGTCGACGCCGCACGCCAGCGTGGCTCCGAGGCGCAGGCCAATGCGATGAGCGTGCGGCTCGAGTTGCAGGCCGATTGTTTTGCCGGCGTCTGGGCCAAGCGCTCGCAGGCCGAGCAGGGCTGGCGGCTGGAGCAGGGCGACATCGAAACCGCGTTGAATGCCGCCTCGCAGATCGGCGACGACACCTTGCAACGCAAGTCACGCGGCCAGGTGGTGCCCGAGAGCTTCACCCACGGCAGCAGCGCGCAGCGCGTGACATGGTTCAAGCGCGGGCTGGAAACGGGCAGCGTGCCGCAGTGCAACCCCTTCGATGCGGCGCAGCTTTGAGCCGGCAAGCCGAGGCCGCAACGGTGTGCGTGTTCAACGCAGGCTGCTGATCCAGTCGCAGCGCAAGCGGCCGGTGCGGTGCCAGCGGGCCCGCGTCGCCACGTAGGCGCTGGGCAGAAACAGCAGCCCCAGGCAACACACCTCGACCCAGGGCAGGTTCAGCAGCAGCGACACCGCGCCGCCGACCCAGCCCATCAGCCACAGCGTGAGCACGGCTTCCCAGAGGTTCTTTTCCAGCGGATGGTCGCGCCAATGGCGCAAATGCCATTGCTTGAGTGCGTGAAACTGGTGCAGCGTCATGGCCGGCTCCGCGTTGTTCCGGGACTGTTCAATGTAAGCTTCAAGTCAGCTATTCAACATCCCTAACACGGCGGAATTCGGCACTAATTTGGCTGCCACACCAGCCGGGCACGGTGCGTCAAAACGTGCCGGGCAACAAGATGTTTTTATCGACCGTGCCGATTTGCGTGTGGCCGCAAAACGCCATCGTCAACTCAAGTTCCTTGGCGATGACTTGCAGGCACTGCGTCACGCCTTCTTCGCCCATGGCCCCCAAGGCGTAAAGGAAAGAGCGACCGATCAGCGTGCCCTTGGCACCCAGGGCTAGGGCCTTCAACACGTCTTGCCCGGAGCGAATGCCGCCGTCCATCCAGACTTCGATGCGCGAGCCGACCGCCTCGACGATGGCGGGCAGGGCGGCGATCGACGACGGCGCGCCGTCGAGCTGACGCCCGCCGTGGTTCGAGACGATCAGCGCGTCGGCCCCGCTGTCAGCGGCCAGCCGCGCGTCTTCGGCGTCCAGAATGCCTTTCAGAATCAGCTTGCCGCCCCAGCGTTTCTTGATCCATTCCACGTCGCCCCAGTTCAGGCTGGGGTCGAACTGATCGGCCGTCCAGACGCTCAGCGACGACAGGTCGCTCACGCCCTTGGCATGGCCCACGATGTTGCCGAAGCTGCGCCGCCTGGTGCCCAGCATGCCCATGCACCAGCGCGGCTTGGTGGCCAGGTTGATGAGGTTGGCCAGGGTCGGTTTGGGCGGTGCGGACAAGCCGTTTTTGATGTCCTTGTGCCGCTGCCCCAAGATTTGCAGATCCAGCGTGAGCATCAGCGCGCCGCAGTGGGCGGCCTTGGCCCGGTCGATCAGACGTTCAACGAAATCGCGGTCGCGCATCACGTACAACTGAAACCAGAACGGTGCCGTGGAGGCTGCCGCGATGTCTTCGATCGAGCAGATGCTCATGGTGCTGAGCGTGAACGGAATGCCGAACTTCTGCGCCGCGCGCGCGCCCAGAATTTCTCCGTCGGCGTGCTGCATGCCGGTCATGCCGGTGGGCGCAATGGCCACCGGCATCGCCACATCGACGCCGATCATTTGCGAGCGTGTGCTGCGCTTGTCGATGTTCACCGCCACCCGCTGGCGCAGCTTGATGCGCTGAAAGTCGCTTTCGTTCGCGTGGTAGGTGCTTTCGGTCCACGAGCCCGAATCGGCGTAGTCGTAGAACATGCGTGGCACGCGCTTCTGGGCCAGCAGGCGCAGGTCTTCGATGTTCGTGATCACGGGCATGCGCGGACTTTCAGTGTGCGATGCCTGGATGCTACCCGTGTCACTTCACGTTGACGATCTCGCGGTGCATTGGGGCCAGTTGTGCCAGCAGGCGGTTTTGCGCGGCGAAGGCAATGCCTTGTGCGTCCATGGCTTGCTGCAGCACCTCGACCATCGCGTTGAAGTGGCCCTTGTTGATGTCGAACCCGTCGTGCACTTTCTTCATGTCAGGCCCTTCGAGCTTGCAGGGTCCGCCCGACACTTCGCAGAACTGGGCCACCAGTTGTTCCTTCACGTGCGGCTGGTCCACTTCGATGAAGAACGGTTTCATGCGTGGGTCGGCCAGCAGGCGCAGCATGAAGTCGTCCATCAACTTCACCAAGCCGGTCTGGCCGCCGAGCGCCCGGTACAGCGCGTCGTTCGCAGGCTTCGGCGCCACGTAGCTGGCCTGACCCCACCCGGTCGCAGGCACACCCACGGCGACCAGCAGCGCAGCGCCAGCCAGCAGGCCACGCGCAAAGGTGCGTATGAACGGATTCGATTGCATCAGCGTGTCCTTGTGTGTTCGGGAAGTGACCGGTTCAAAACGCCAGTTGGGCCGACAAGTAGGCCCCGCTCTGGCGCCTGCCGATCACGGCTGGAACGATGTGGCCGAGATCGACCCAGGCCAGCGTGAGCGAGAACTTCTTGCTCGGTGCCCAGGCGATGAAGATGTCTTTCCAGTCGTCTTCGCGCAGGCCGTCGGCCATCACCGATGGGTTCAGGTTGTCGGGCTTGAAACGGTACTCGGCACCCAGCGCCAGGTTCTTGCGCGGCAGGTAGGCGACCGACAGTTCGGGCTGCACCGAATAGCCGCTGTGCGCCGTGCCGCCGAAGCCCAGCAAGCCGTTCTGGTTGGCCTGGGTGGCGCGCAAGGTGGCGTTCAGCAAAATGCCCTGCGCCAAAAATAACTTGGTGGCGCTGATGTACAGGTCGACGCCGTGGGTCTTGGCACCCAAGGCAGTTAGCGTGGGTGCCAGGCCGGCGGCATTCAGATCTTTGAATTGCACGCCGACAGCCACCTGCGGCATCAGCGTGTCGCTGTTCAGCACCGCGTCACCGGCAACGCGCAGCTTGGCCCCCAGGATGGTTTGCTTCAAGTGCAGGCCCGGCAGGCCCAACGCCGTGCCGGTGGCGGCGGTGTCGAAGTCTTGCTGCGCCAGTGACAGCTCGAAGCGCTCACCGACGCTGAAGGCCGCACCGTAGCCCGTCAAGGCGTAGTCCTGGGTCTTCACACGGGTGAGGTGGGCGCTGATGCCGAATGCGCCGTCGGTGGCATAGCTGCCTGTCACGGCCCACGGCGTCAGGCCGCCACCGGCCGCGCCGTCGATGCTGGCGACTCCGCCGGTCAACAGCAGCTTGCCATTGCTTTGCACGCTGGCCTGGCCGAACGGGTTCGACGCTTGCGCCTGTGCTGCCAGCGAGGCCAGGCAAAGCGCGACCGCGAGCGCGCCGCGCCGAATCGGGTGGTGCATGAAAACTCCGTGATCTGAAAGCACTGTTGGGGTTCGCGAATGGCCCCACGTCGGCCGGCAAGGTGTCGTCGGCGATTCAGCATTCCATCACGCGCCTGGCGGCGGCAATCCGTCGAACAACGGCAGACCTTCGGTCGATCTTTGTTCACGCGCGCTCAGGCTTGCGCTGCCCTCAGCCGGTTCCGTAGCCACGGCACCAGGCCGTGGCGGGTGCCCGAGAAGATCGGCCAGCTTGGCCAGCGCGCCGGCCCGAACGCCCAGCAAGCGCAGGCGGCGCGTCAGGTCGACCCGCTTCAGGCATTCGCCGGCAGCACGCCGGATGGTGCGTGCGTCCAGCGTGTGAGCCGGCAGCGTGAGGTCGCGCGTGGCGATCTTGAAATCGTCGAAGCGCAGCTTGATGCCGATGGTCTTGCTGGCGTAGCCCTTGCGCGCCAGGTCGCCCGCCAGCAGCACGCACAGTTCGGTGAAGATGGCGGTCAGCGCGGCCCGGTCGCGCACCGCGTGCAGGTCACGCTCGAAGGTGGTTTCGCGGCTGATCGACTTCGGCTCGCTGTAGGTCACCACGGGACGCGCATCGCGCCCGTGCGCGGCTTCGTGCAGCCAGGCACCGTAACTTTTGCCGAAGTGCGCCAGCAAGAATGTGGGGTCGGCTGCGGCCAGGTCGCCGATGCTGTGAAGCCCAAAGCCCGCCAGCTTTTCGGTCGCCTTCGGGCCGATGCCGTTGATTTTTTTGGTGGCCAGCGGCCAGATGCGGGCCGGAATTTCAGTCGCGTCCAGCAAGGTCAGCCCGTTCGGCTTGTCGAGGTCGGAGCAGATCTTGGACAGCAGCTTGTTCGGCGTCACGCCGACCGAACAGCTCAGGCCGGTGGCCTCGAACACGGCGTCTTTGAGCGCCTGGCCCAGCGCGCGTCCGGCGTCGAGTTGCGCGCCGGGCAGGTCGGTCAGGTCGAGGTAAATCTCGTCGATGCCGCGGTCTTCCAGCACTGGTGCCACGCCGCGCGCAGCAGCCTTGAACAGGCGCGAGTACTTGCGGTATTCCTCGAAGTCCACCGGCAGCAGCACGGCCTGCGGTGCCAGCACGGCCGCCTTCATGATGCCTATGCCCGAGTGCGCGCCCAGCGCACGCGCCTCGTAGGTGGCGGTGGTGATCACCCCGCGGCCTGCGTAGTCGCGCAACAGCGCGTAGCGCCGCGTGCCGTCGGGCAGTAACACAGGCGCGCGGTCGCGCCCGCCGCCGATCACCACCGGCGTGCCGCGCAGATCGGGATAGCGCAGCAACTCCACCGACGCGTAGAACGCGTCCATGTCGAGGTGGGCAATCAGGCGTTGCGGCATGGTGAGGCGACGATTCTGAACGGCTCGACCCGGCGATGACGTCAAACTACAGGCGCTTGTCCACCGCGCGGCTGCCGACTTCGCGGCGCAACAGCAATCGATGGCAAGACTCACCGGCAACTACAAACACGGCAACGAACGCACCGCCGTCGACCATCCACGCAACCGGCGGTGAATCCGTGGCGGGTGCGATTCGACTGGCGAGCCCTGGGTTGATGGTGAAGGCTCGCTGAGTCAACGTGCGCAGATAATGCCGACATGCCGCTCTCCGTGTCTCACGAACCCTCGCTGGAGCAGCTTTCCTTTCCCGGACTTTGCAGGTGGGCCCGTCTTTTGGCAACCGCATCTGTGAGAGAAAAATCCGTCCACTTCCCCGTGTTCCCCGAGTTTCAGGGCGCGTCGTATTTGCAGCGTTACGACATTCTTTGCCAACGGCTGACGCAGGGAAGCCTCTACACGGCGGCGTCGGTCATCGCAACGCCACGCAGCGCGATGAAGTCCGGGGCCTACGCTGAGCTGTCGCACCTGACGGGCCTGAAGAGTTTTGTCTCTTCGTTCGCGGGGCATATTGCGGCAGAGGCTGCCCGGAGTTGACGGCTCGCATGCCTGCAACTTCACGCCACTTAAGAAAGGAAACCCCCGATGACTCCCGACCACCCGATCACCCTGTTCCATTCCCCGAACACCCGCTCCGCCGGTGCGTTGATCCTGCTCGAAGAGTTGGGCTGCGCGTATGAGTTGCACCTGCTCGACATGAAACGCGGCGAGCAGCGCGAGGCTGCCTACCTGGCCGTCAATCCGATGGGCAAGGTGCCGGCCGTGTTGCACGGTGATGCACTGGTCACCGAACAGGCGGCGGTCTTCATGTACCTGGCCGATCTGTTCCCCGAGGCGGGGCTGGCACCGGCCATCGGCGACCCATTGCGCGGGCCGTATTTGCGCTGGCTGGTGTACTACGGTTCGTGCTTCGAGCCGGCGCTGGTCGACCGCGCGATGAAGCGTGAGCCGGCTGCGCCTTCAATGTGCCCCTACGGCGACTACGACACGATGCTGAAGACGCTGACCGATCAACTGGCACGCGGGCCGTATTTGCTGGGAGAGCGCTTCAGCGCAGCCGATGTGTTGTGGGGCACGGCGTTGACCTGGACCACGATGTTCAAGCTGGTGCCTGAACTGCCGGTGATCGTGAACTACATGGCCCGCGTGAATGCGCGACCGGCTGTGGCCCGCGCGAGGCAGAAGGACGCCGAACTGGCGGCGGCGCAGACTGCCTGATCGAGGTTCAGGCCTGAATCAGGCCACCACGAAATCCACGCTCGGCAGCGCCGTGCGCTGAGTATAGGGCCGGCGTCTCGCGCGGCATCAGCACCTCGATGGCACGGTCGAGCGCGGCGGTGGCGCGGGCCAGCGATTCGCGCTGTGCGGCGACTGCGCCGCTGGCGCTGGCCAGCCGACGCCGCAGCGCGGGTGGCACCGGGCCGCTGCGCGCCACTTGCGTGAGATGGTCGACCGCGCGCGCCAGTGCGCGATGCAGTTCGGTTGAATGTTGGTCGATGCCCGCCGCGTCGCGCGCGCGAAGCGACTCGCCCAGCGCGACCAGCCGCTGTTCGACGGCGGCGAGGTTTTCTTCCAGCACGGAGTCGGCGATCGACGGCATGGGGGGCATGTGGGGTATGTGGGGCAGGGGTGGCAGTTCGAGCTTGCGAGCGCCCGGCCTGTGCAGGGCGTTGAGATTCAGCGAGTCGTCTTGCTCAGCAGCTCTTGCGCATTGGCAATCAGTTTGTCGGCAATCACCTCGGGGTTGACTTTGAATGTGCCGTTGGCAATGGCCTGGCCGATGCGGTCGACCTTGCCGGCATCGAACTCGCCGGAAACATCGGCAACCCCTGATCTCAGGGCCGATGCGGTGTTCGACAGCGCGACCTGCGCGCTCGCCTCGACGCCGCCCGCTGCCTGGGCGATGGGGGCGATGGCGGCTGCGGTCTTGTCCGCATCGGACGCTGCCGCGCGGCTTTGGGTCAATGCCGTGGCGGCGGATGTGTCAGCAGGGTTTCCGATTTTCATGCTTCTCTCCAAGGGGTGGCAACAGGCCCGATCCCAAACAACATGGACAGGATTTCGACCGGCTGCGAGACGACTTTAGGCTTTTTTTCGGGCGCTTGCGCGAGAAACAAACGCCGGGCCGCCCCAAGTGTTTCTCCTCCCCTTGGGGGCGGACGACGTATGTCGTCGGCCTGGGGGCGCTGTCACAGTGTCAACTCCATCTTGCGCTCGCCCACGGCCACGCCGATGAGCACGCGGCCGCTTTCGGTGCGCACGCGGGACGGCTGGCCTTCGATGCCGGCTGTCAGCGCCTGGGCCTCGCCCGACACGCTGAAGCCGCTGCCCTGGGCCACGACCTGAACGGTTTCACCCGCCGCAAACCACTGCCGCAGTTTGAGGTGCGTCTGGCGCACGCTTTGTCCGGCACTCAGCGGGCGGGCCAGCGTGCGGCCGACCACGAGCGCGCTGTCGTGCAACGCCGTCGAGGCATCTTCGGCCAGATCGACTTCGGCTTGAATCACGTCGGCGGGGGTCACGATGCTGCCCGCCGCCAGCGTTGCCACGCTGACCAGCGCCGGGCCCATCACCTTCACCGTGATCGGCAGGTACACATTCCACAGCGCGCTGCCTTGCGTGCAGCGCAGCCCGATGCGGGTCTTGCCCCACAGGCGGGTGCCGGGCGGCAGGTAGGGCTCCACGCGCTGGCAGGGGGCCAGGCGCAGCCGGGTGTCGAGCGCGCCCACGCTGATGTCGACCCGGGTCACGCCCGGTGTGGCGGCCTGCGTTGCGGCGACGGCGAGTTGGCGCACCTGCTGTTCCAGCGCGCTGTCCAGGCCAGTGGCCGGTGCGGGCTCGGCGCTGGCTGCGCCCGCGATCAGCGCGAGCATCAGCATCGGCATCGGCATCAGCAGGGCCACGCTGCGCCGTGATGCGACGCTGAACAGCACAGGGGCGAGCCAGTTTTTCATGCGGCCACTGTAGAAGCGCGGGGCCTGGCGCATTGGCTCGATATGGCGGCCCTTGGCGGCTCTTTTTGCGGCTTATGTTTTCTGCGCTGCCAAACACAATGCAATCCACATCCCGTGCATGGGTTTGCCTCGGAGCCCCGACATGCTGAACCGCCTCAACAGCTCACTCGACTTTCAAGGCCAGGCGCTGAGCCTGCGCGCCGAACGACAACGCCTGATCGCCAGCAACATCGCCAACGCCGACACGCCGGGCTATGTGGCACGCGACATCAACTTCGCCCAGGCGCTGATGGAGGCCACCGGCTCGGCCACATCGACGCCCGCGCTGCGCACCACCCAGGCCGAGCACTTTGCGGGCTCGTCCGGCACCGGAGCCCGCAGCGAGGCGGGGCTGCTGTACGCCACGCCGAGCCAGACCAACCTCGACCGCAACACCGTGGACATGGACCGCGAGCGCGCCAACTTCGCCGACAACTCGGTCAAGTTCGAGGCCACCCTGCGCTTCATCAACAGCAGCGCGCGAACCATGCTCGACGCCATCCGCGGGCAGTGAGCCGCGCGCTCACGGAGAACCCTCATGTCCATGCTCAACATCTTCAATGTGTCCGGCAGCGCCGCCAGCGCGCAGAGCCAGCGCCTGAACGTGGTGGCCTCGAACCTGGCCAATGCCGACACCGTGGCCGGGCCCGACGGCCGGGCCTACAAGGCGCGCCAGGTCACGTTCCAGACCCAGTTGATGGGGCAGGCAGCCTACGGTGCCACGACCGATGTCACGTCGGCCGGCGTCACCGTGTCGGCCATCACTGAAGACCAGACCCCGGGGCGCCGCGTGCATGACCCCAAGCACCCGCAGGCCGACGGCGATGGTTACGTGACCTACAGCAACGTGAACGCGGTGGAAGAGATGGTCAACATGATCTCGGCCTCGCGCTCGTACCAGAACAACGTCGAAGTCATGAACACCGCCAAAAGCCTGCTGCTGAAGACGCTGCAACTCGGCGCATGACTGACCGAACCCAACCACACACCAAGGACGCACCATGGCCTTCGCCAGCATCGATCCGCTCGCCGGCAGCGACACCGCCAGCGCCGCCGCCACGGCCAAGAAAAGCGAGGCCGGCAGCGAAGACCGCTTCTTGAAGCTGCTGGTGGCGCAAATGCAAAACCAGGACCCGCTGAACCCGCTCGACAACGCGCAGGTCACCAGTCAGTTGGCGCAGATCAACACCGTGAACGGGGTCGAAAAGCTGAACCGCACGGTGCAGGGTTTGAACACGCAGTTCATTCAGATGCAGAGCTTGCAAGGGGCCTCGCTGGTGGGCCGCGATGTGGTGGTGCCCGGCGACCGGCTGGCGGTCGCCAACGACGTGGGGCAGGGCGGCTTCGAGCTGGCCGGCGATGCGCAGGCCGTCAACGTCGAGGTGCTGAACGCCGGCGGCGGTCTGGTCGACACCCTCAAGCTGGGGCCGCAGGCGGCTGGCCGCCACAACTTCGACTGGCCCGCCAAGGGTGCCAACCCACAGGCTGGTTTGCACTTTCGCGTGGTGGCCACCAACGCAGCCGCCGCAGTCCCGGCCACGGCCTTGATGCACGACAAGGTCGCCGCCGTGAACACCGGCGGCGACACGCTGACGCTGGAGCTGCAGCACGCGGGCAGCGTGCCGTACGCGTCGATCAAGTCATTCAACTGAATCTTCTTTCGCTTCACACCAAGGACCCACCATGAGCTTCCAACAAGGCCTGTCAGGGCTGAACGCCACCAGCCAGAACCTCGACGTGATCGGCCACAACGTGGCCAACGCCAACACCTACGGCGAAAAGATGTCGCGCTCGGAATTCACCGACATGTACGCCAGCGCGATGAACGGCGTCGAGGGCAAGACCATCGGGATCGGCGTGTCGCTGTCGTCGGTGACCCAGCAGTTCACGCAAGGCGGCATCGAGAGCACCAGCAACGCGCTCGACCTGGCCATCAACGGCACCGGCTTTTTCCAGGTCAATGACGGTGCC
>JAYVCL010000253.1:0-3838 GCA_043749975.1 Burkholderiales bacterium | reverse complement strand
AGCCCGACGATGTGGCCCGCCGCCACCGAGAACGACACCTTGTCGAGCGCCGTGATGCCGCCGAAACGCACGCTGACACGATCGACGCGCAGCAGCTCTTGGGGCGAGGCGGGTGAGACGGGTGAGGCGATCTTCAACTCCGGGTTCGACCGGCAGCGTCAGGATCGCCGCGTGCCATAACGAATGAAGATATCGAGCCCGCAAAGAATTCAAAGGGGCTTTACCCTTGCTTCGAGAGGCTGGAAAACCCGCGCGGCACGCGGGCGCCGCACGCCGGGCTGCGTCAAGGGGAAGGCATACTTTGGTCGATGAACCCTGCGTCTGAACCCATCGCCGACCCGGCCTACCGAACCCTCGCCGAGTTGATCCGGCAGCACGCGCGCGAGCGCCCGGACAGCCCGGCACTGCTGCAAGGCGTCGCGCGCCTGAGCTACGCCGAACTCGATTTCCTGATGGACCGCATCGCCGCCTCGTTGCAGCGCGACGGCTTGCGGCCGGGCGATGCGATCGGGATCTGCGCCAGTGCTTCCGTGCGCTATGCGGCCGTGTTCCTCGGCGCGCTGCGGGCCGGCGTCGTGGTGGCGCCGCTGTCACCTTCGGTGACGCGCGCGAGCTTCGCTTCGATGCTCGCGGACGCGCAGGCGCGCTGGCTGTTCATCGACGCCGCCGCGCTCGAGGCACTGGGCGCGCCGGTCGATGCGGACAACCCGGCGCGCTGCATTTCGCTCGACGGCGTCGCCCCCGGCCGTGCCTTCGAGGCCTGGCTGATGCCCGAAGGCACATGCTCCGCACCCGTCGACATCGAGCCCACCCACCCGTTCAACATCATCTATTCCTCCGGCACCACCGGCGCGCCGAAAGGCATCGTGCAATCGCACGGGATGCGCTGGTCGCACGTGATGCGCGGCGCGGGGTACGGCTACGCCGCAGACTGCGTGACCTTGCTCGCCACGCCGCTGTATTCGAACACCACGTTGGTGGTGTTCTTCCCGACGCTGGCCTTCGGCGGCAGCGTGATCCTGATGCAGAAGTTCGACGCTGCGAAGTACCTCGCCCTGGCCGAGCAGCACCTCGTCACGCACACGATGCTGGTGCCGGTGCAGTACCAGCGCATCATGGCGTTGCCGTCGTTCGACGCCCACGACCTGCGCTCGTTCCGGTTCAAGTTCTGCACCAGCGCACCGTTCGCCGCCGCGTTGAAGGCCGACGTGGTGGCGCGCTGGCCGGGCGGGCTGGTCGAGTTCTACGGCATGACCGAAGGCGGCGGCACCTGCATCCTCGAAGCCCACGCGCACCCCGACAAGCTGCACACCGTGGGCCGGCCGGCGCAAGGGCACGACATCCGGCTCATCGACGACGCGGGCTGCGAGTTGCCGGCCGGTGAAGCGTCGGCCATCGGCGAAGTGGTGGGCCATTCGGCCGGCATGATGAGCGGCTACCACGGCCAGCCCGGCAAGACGCGCGAGGCCGAATGGTTCGATGCGGGCGGCAAGCGCTTCATCCGCACCGGCGATGTGGGCCGCTTCGACGCCGACGGCTTCCTGACCTTGCTGGACCGCAAGAAAGACATGCTCATCAGCGGCGGCTTCAACATCTTCCCGAGCGATCTGGAGGCGGTGTTGCGTCAGCATGCGGCGGTGGCCGATGTGGCGGTGGTCGGCGTGCCGTCACTGCAGTGGGGCGAGACGCCGATCGCCTTCGTCGTGCGGCTCGCCGGCAGCGAGGTCAGCGCGGAAGAATTGCTGCATTGGCTCAACCAGCGCGTCGGCAAGACCCAGCGGCTCGCCGGCCTTCAGTATCTGGACGAACTGCCGCGCAGCGCGATCGGCAAGGTGCTGAAGCGCGAGCTGCGTGATGCGCATGTGGCGAGCGCGGATGCGCCGAGTTGAAACTGCGGCGCAGCGGATTTGTGACGCGGGGCGCTTACCCTCACCCCAACATGCCAACGAATAGCAGCCCTTCCCGCCCTCGACCCAAGCCACTGAAAGCCCCGACATGCCCACCCCCACCTACCACCCCCTCGGCGCCAGCGGCCTGAAGGTCTCCAAGCTCTGGCTCGGCACCATGATGTTCGGCGACCAGACTTCCGAGGCCGAGGCCGCGAACATCGTCGCCGCCTCCTTCGATGCCGGCCTGAACGCCATCGACACCGCCGACGCCTACGCCAACGGCGAGTCCGAGCGCATCACCGGCCGCCTCATTGGGGCGCAGCGCGAGCACTGGGTGCTGGCCACCAAGCTCGCCAACCCGATGGGCACCGGGCCGAACCAGCGCGGTCTGTCGCGCCGCCACATCATGCAGGCGGTGGACGCGAGCCTGGCACGCCTGAAGACCGACTGGATCGACGTGCTCTACCTGCACCGCGAGGACGCTACGACGCCGCTCGAAGAGACGCTGGCCGCCGTCGGCCAATTGATAGCACGCGGCAAAGTGCATCACTTCGGCGTCTCGAACTTCCGCGCCTGGCGCATCGCGCGCGTGACTGAGATGTGCCGCGCGATGGGCATCGCACCGCCCATCGTCTGCCAGCCGCCGTACAACGCGATGTCGCGCCAGATCGAGACCGAGTTGCTGCCGTGCTGCGCGCACTACGGCGTCGCCGCGGTTGTCTACAGCCCGCTCGCGCGGGGCGTGTTGAGCGGCAAGTACCAGCCAGGCGCAACGCCGCCCGAAGGCTCGCGCGCGGCGCGCAACGACCCGCGCATCATGCAGACCGAGTTCCGTCCCGAATCGCTCGCGCTGGCGCATGGCATGGCCGAGCACGCACGCTCGCGCGGCCTCACACCAACCCAACTGGCGCTCGGCTGGGTCTGGAACAACACGCTCGTGAACGGCCTGATCGGCGGGCCGAAGACGCTGGCGCAATGGCAGGACTACCTGGGCGCGATGAACAGCCCGTTCACCGCCGAGGATGAAGCCTTCGTCAGCAGCCTGGTCAGCACCGGCCATGCCTCGACGGCGGGCTACAACGACCCGGCGTATCCGGTGGTCGGGCGCGTTGCGCGCAACGAGGCTGCGGCGGCCGCGTCATAACGCCGCCATAACGCCGCCCGGCCTACAACCTCTGCGGAACCCGATATCGGTTGGGGCGCGGAGACTCACATGCAGGCAACACGATCGGGCGGCGCGACACCGGTTCAAGAATCGCCATCGCTGTGGTTTCGACTCCAGCACCGGCTGCGGCACGGCCCAAGCGCGCTAACGCTGGCGCTGGTGCTCGCCATCAGCGGCTGCGGCGGCAATTCGGACGCACCGGCGCCCGACGTGCCGCCCGCAGCGACCGGCAGCGTCAGCGGCACGGTGGTGGCGTCCAAGTCCGGGGCTGCGCTGGCCGGCGTCGCCGTCACCTCGGACGAACGTTCCACCCTCACCGCCGCCGATGGCAGCTACACGCTCGCCGACGTGCCAGCCGGCGACGCCAAGGTGCTGGCATTCGAGCACACCGGCCACGCTAAGAGCGTGCTCGTGGTCGCGGTGAGCGCCGGTGCCACCGCCCGCGCAAATGCCCGGCTCACGCCTATCGGTGTGGCGCAGAGCTTCGACGCCGCCACCGACACCACGGTCACGGTGGCCGGCAGCACGGCACAGGTCAGCCTGCCGGCGGCCGGCCTCGTGACCGCCACCGGCGTTGCGGCGACCGGCCTCGTGACCGCCGAGATCACGCCCATCAACCCGGCGACCGACCCGGCCAACATGCCCGGCAACTACAGCGCGCAGGCCGCTGTCGCCGGTGGCGCGCCGCAATCGATCGAGAGCTTCGGCGCGCTCAACGTGACGCTGAAAGACGGCGCCGGCAAGGCGCTGAACCTGGCGCCGGGCAAGACCGCGACGATCCGCA
>JAYVCL010000252.1:0-4513 GCA_043749975.1 Burkholderiales bacterium | reverse complement strand
GTGGTGCCGTGGATCTGCACGCGCCACATCAATCGGGTCACTTGAAGGTGATGCGGGCCGCCAGCAAGCGGGCACCGTCGGCTGACAGCACGCCTCGGGCTTCCACGTTCGCGTCCTTCACCAGGTTCACCGCCGTGCCGTTGCGGAAGTCGGTCGCGGGGGTGGTGACGGCATAGACGACGGTGACACCCCGAAGCACGAAGCGCAAGTTGTCCGCATCGACCGATGTGATCTGGCCGCGCAACTCGAACTCCTGGTTCCCCGCTTCGTCTTCGGTCTTGATCTTCAGCTTGCTGGCCAGCAGAACCCCTTCGCTGGACGTGCCCTCGACCTCGACGCGAACACCCAAGGCCAGCCCGGCAAGGGGGCCGATGGTGCTGGCGTTGACTGCGACGCCGTTGACGCTGAACAGGGTCGCCGAAGTGAAGCTGCTGATGCGTCCTTCAAGCCGCACATCGTCGCGGTCGCGTGGTTTTGGCGCGCCGTCTTTGAACGCGGCCACAAGCCACACGCCAGCCACCTTGGTGGTCTGCAAACGCACCCGCACCAAGTTGCCGTCGGCCAGCGTCACCGGCGCACCCGTGAATCCGTCATACGAGATGCGTTCGCTGCCGATGTTGAAGGCTTTGCCCACGTCGAGGTGGCTGACCAAGCCGCGCAGCCGATAGGCCGCCACGGCGCCTTTTCGTTCGATGCGCGTGGCCGTGTAGCGGCCCGTGGCCGCGTTGAACAAGGCATAGACCTCCACCACATCGCCCACCACCACGGTCGGCAGCCCGCCACTCAGGCTTTCGTCGTCGAACACCGTGGCGGCGTTCACGTCGACGCCCTGCCCCAGCACCACCAGCCGCCTGAAGGCCAGGTCGATGCTGTCGACGCGGCCGAGAATGTCGCTGCCAAACGCGATGCTGCTGGCGGCGCTGACGAGGGTGCCCGTCGCATCGGGGGTGATGGCCGAGCCGCGGATTTCAGTGGTCATGCCCAGGCGCAGCTTGTCGCGGCTGCTTCCACCGCCATCGTCGTCGGTGACGACCGCATTGCTGTCGTCAAAACGCACGCCGTTGACGATGACGGAGCCGAAGCCGGTAATCGGGCCGTTGGCGTATGACGCCGGGGTGGTACCGGTGCCGCCACTGTCGACGCCGCCACCGCAGCCGGCCACGATCAAGGCGAGCCACAGCGCGCGCAACCAGTGCAGGGTCGGGTGAATGGTGCGGTGGGTGTTGAACCAATGCATGGTCATTCCTTTTTCCGCGTGGAGGCGGGTTTGCGTTGCGGGACCAGCGCCTGGCTGGCGGCGCTGTCTGGGGGTGGATCGGGTGGCGAAAAGGGTGGCACAAGCATCGCCTCGTGGTAGGTGTACAGGCCCACGCGCACACGCTGGTCTGCGCGGCGGCCTGCGGCACGGTCGGCGTCGATGAGTTGCTGCAGGGCAGGCACTGCGGCCTGCAGCAGCGTCTTCCATTGGTCGCGCATCAATTGCTGAAAAGCATCCAGCGAAAGCTGCGAAAGCTCGTCGGCGAAGACTGCCTGTTCGAGGTGCTCGGGCGTGTGCGAGAGCACGTTGGCCACGGCGGCGCGCAGGTGGTCGCCGACGTTACTGCCCAAAAAGCCGAGCATGCGCGCGCTGTCGGTGCTGGGCACGAAGCTGTCGCGAACCACATGCACCATGTCGGCGTCGACGCGCGCCAGGCCCAGGCGGCACAACTCGTCGAGCAGGCTGCGCGGATGAACGTCGCGCGTGACCGATTGGGCCAGCGCCTCGAAGCTCGGAGCCGGGCCCTGGCGCGGGATCGCCATCACGTCGCCCTTTCGTGTCTTCAACGCCGGCTCGGCCAGCCATTTCGTGAAGATGCGCGTGGCCGGCGAGTGGTGCACGGCCGGCGCGGTGCTGCGAGCTTGCGTGAGGCGCGTCACCTCGCGCCGGTTGATGCCGGTGGCGGTGCTGATGCGGCTGACCAGGCGATGCGCCGGCAGGCTCGGGTGCGCGATGCGCGCCGCATCGACAAAGGCGGACTTGAGCTGGCCTTCGACCATCACGAACGGCACGCCGCGTGCAATGGCCAGCGCCGCCAGCGGTTCCATCAGTTGGCGCATCGCCTCGCTCAGCGCAGCCGGATCGAGGGCTGCCGTTGGGGTGGGTGTGGTTGTGGTTGTGGGCGCGGCCGTGTTCGCATCAGCCGTCGGCACGCGAGGCATAGCGGCTGCGCCCGGTTTGGCGGCGCGCTGGCGTGGGGGCTTTGACGCGGTGGTCATCGGGACGGAAGTCTACGGGCGGGTCTCATTGCTGGGTCTGATTCATGGGCGTCGTTCTTGAGCATCATGCTTATGCGTCATTCGCGCGCGTCATGCGCGAAGGGGCCAGCCCGAAGGCCGGCCCGTGCACACACTGGCCTGGGCGATCAGTCTTCGAAACTGATTCGGCTGGCCACCAGCGTGGTGCCGTCGGTCGACCGCATGCCCTTGACTTCGATCTTCTTGTCGTTGGCAAGGTCGGCGAGCGTGCCCTGCTTGAACACGACGCTCGCGTCGCCGAAGCTCACCGTGACGCCGCGCAGCACAAAGGTCTTGGCGATGCCGTTGAAGGCCGAGATCGTGCCGTGCAGTTCGAAGCCTTCGAGTTCTCGCTCACGCTCTTCTTCAACCTTGACGCTGGTTGCAATGACCACGCCGTTGACGGCGCTGCCCTTCACCTCCACCCGCGCGCCCAGCACGATGCCGGCGCTGCCCCTGGGGAAGCTGGCGCTGCTGGCATCCACCTCGACGCCGTTGACGCTGAACTTCTTGTCTGCCGCGAACGTGCTGGCGGTGATCCGGCCCTCGACCTCGGCTTCGTCGTGGTCTTCCAGCTTGCGCACGCCGGTGTTGACACTGGCCGCGATCCATTGGCCGTTGACCTGTGCGGTCTGCAGCCGCACCCGCACCATCAGCTTGTTGTCCAGCGCCGCTGGCACGGCGGCCGTGATGCCTGCATACGAGATCGTCTCGGTGCCGCTGCCGATGCTGAAGGTGTGCGCTGTCTTGTCGAGGTTGCTGACCAGGCCGCGCAGCTTGAAGAACGACGCGCTCGGTTTGGGCTCGATGCGGGTGGCGGTGTAGGCCCCGCTGGCCACGTCGAGCAGCCCATGGACCTCGATCACAGTGGTGCCCGCCACCAGGCCCGCCAGGCCGCCGACCAGGCGGTCATCGAACAGCGTGGTGGCCGTGATCTGCACCGTCTCGCCCAGCACCACCAGCGACTTGCCGTCGACGGCGATCGACGAAACCCGGCCGACGATCTCGGGCCCGAAGCGAATCGCCGTGGCTTTGCCGTGCGAGCCGGTGGCGTCGCTGGTGATGGCCTGGCTGTCGATCTCGGCCACCATGCCCAGACGCAATTCGTCATTGCGGCGCGAAGTTCCGTCGTCGTCCGACACGCTGGCCGACGAGTCGTCGAAGCGCACACCGTTGACGATGACCGAGCCGAAGCCGGTGATGGCCCCGGCAGAGAACGCGCTCTTGGCGGCGGGTGCCGCGGGATCGCTGCTGCCACCGCCGCCGCAGCCGGTCAACACCGCCGCAGCCAAGAGCAATTTCAAGAATCCTGGTACCGGGCGGCACAGGTCGTTCAGTCGGGTCAGCATGAAGGCTCTCCTTGGCACCGTGGCCGGTGCGATGTGGTGACTGACGATTCAGCCATGGCCTGACTATAACTGTGCAAATTGCACATTTCCAATCACATTTACAAATAAAGACATTTCGGCCTTTGCGCATCGACGTGCCAGATGTCGGTGGAGAGGTGGCTCCGCTTGTCTGCACACCCAACTGCGTTCGACACGTGCCGTCCTGCGAATGGACACCGGCGCGGAGTGGAGCACGGCTGCAGGCGTGCGGCGCTTGCGACGCAACGCCCTGCGCTCTGGCTGCCGGGCTTGGCATGGGCGCTCAGTAGCATTCCCGATCCTGCCCGCACGGCCCCCCAGGCGGCGCTGCTCAGATCGAGGCCGTGGCCGCGGGGTTGCAGGCGCTGGTTGTCGTTCTGGTTCAGCAGGTGGCCGAGCTGCAATCTTGTCTGCGCGCTGGTACTGGCGAGTTCGATCCGCCCGGCCCCGGGGCTGTCGTCGAAGACAAGCTGGTTGTGCCCGCCGCTGCCGCTTTGGCTGGAACTGAGTTCCTGGCTCTTGTAGCCGGACAGCACGGCGGCGTGTTGGTGGCCTTGCAGCTCGCCTTGTTGACTCTTGCCTCCACTCTTGCCACCACCACTGCCAGGGAACCAGGCTGCCGCGTTGCCGGTGGCTGTGGCAGCCCCGCCTGCGATCTGGTTGCCTTGGGCGTCGGGGTGGCCCTGGCCGTTGTACAGGGCCCCGATGACCACCGGGCGGTCGATGTCGCCGTGCATGAATTGCACCAGCACTTCCTGGCCCAGGCGCGGGGTGAAGACGGCCCCCCAGTTGGCCCCGGCCACGCTTTGCCCCACGCGCACCCAGGTGCCTGATGCGTCTGATGCCGGGGCGTTGTCGCTGTTGTCACTTTC
>JAYVCL010000251.1:0-4476 GCA_043749975.1 Burkholderiales bacterium | reverse complement strand
CCCGAGGTGGAAGGCAGGTTCATCAGATCACTTCCAGCTCGGCCTGCAGCGCGCCGGCCGAGCGCAGGGCTTGCAGAATTCCCACCAGGTCTTGCGGCGTGGCGCCCAGCAAACTGAGTGCCTTCACCACCTCGGACAGCTTGGTGCCGGCAGGCAGTTGGATCAGCGCGCCGGCTTCCTGGCGAATCGCGATGTCGGCCTTTTCGCTGACCACCGTCTGGCCGCCGCTGGACAAGGCCGACGGCTGGCTGATGACCGGCGTGGAACTGATGGTGACCGACAGGTTGCCGTGCGCCACCGCACACGCGGCCAGCGTGACCGATTGGTTCATCACCACCGAGCCGGTGCGCGCGTTGATGACCACCTTGGCCGACGGGGGCATCAGCTCGACGCTCAGGTTCTCGATCTCGGCCATGAAGGTCACACGCGCGTCGGGCGACTGCGGCATGCGCACCCGCACCACGCGCCCATCGACCGCCTGCGCCAGGCCGCCACCCATGCGGGTGTTGATGGCGCGCGCCACCTCGCGGGCGGTGTTGAAGTCGTTCGCGTTCAGGTCGAGCTGCATGAACTCGCCCTGGTTCATCGGTGTGGGCACGCTGCGTTCCACCGTGGCACCTTCGGGCACGCGGCCTGCGCTCAAGTGGTTGATCTGCACCTTCGAGCCGCCGGCCGCAGCGCCTGCGCCGCCGACGATCAGGTTGCCTTGTGCCAACGCATAAATCTGCGCGTCGGCACCTTTGAGCGGTGTGGCGATCAGGGTGCCGCCGCGCAGGCTTTTCGCATTGCCCATCGACGACACATTCACGTCGATGGTCTGCCCCGGCTGTGCGAAGGCAGGCAACTGCGCCGTCACCATCACGGCGGCCACATTCTTCAACTGCATGCTGGTGCCCAGCGGCACGGTGACGCCCATTTGCGCCAGCATGCCGATGATGCTTTGGGTGGTGAACGGGGCCGAGCTGGTCTGGTCGCCAGTGCCGTCCAGCCCCACCACCAGGCCGTAGCCCATCAACGGGTTGCTGCGCACGCCTTGAACAGACGCCACTTCCTTGATGCGCGCGGCGTTGGCCGAGGCCGGCCACCAGAGGGCGGCCGAGGCCGCCATCGCCGTCAGGGCAATCAAGGTTCGGAGGATTTTTTCGGTGTTGTCCATGGTCGTCGCATCGTTGGCTTTCGACCATTCTGGACAAGACTAAAGCGGCAGAACGTTCAAAAAGAAGCGCCCCAGCCAGCCTATTCCCTGCGCATCGGCCTGCGCGCCACGGCCACGCTGCTCGATGCGCACATTGGCGATCTGCGCCGACAGCACCGAGTTGCCCGGCTGGATGGCGCGCGGGTCGACCTGGCCCGAAAAGCGCAGCACGTCGACGTTGTGGTTCACGCCGATCTGCTTCTCGCCGGCCACCAGCAAGTGGCCGTTGGGCAGCACCTCGGTGACGGTGGCGGTGATGGTGCCGGAGAAATCGTTGCTGCTCTCGGTGCTGCCCTTGCCGTCGAAGGTGTTGGCTGAACTTCCGGTGGCAGCGGCCTGCGCGAACGCGCCGGCCGAAACCAGGGGCAGCGCGGTCAGCTTGGCGTCGAGCTTGCCGTTCTTGCCGATCGAGCTGGTGCTCTTTTGGCTGGCACTGATTTTTTCGACGATCTGGATCGTCAGCGAATCGCCGACCAGACGCGCCCGGTGGTCCTCGAACAGCGGCCGGTACTGGCCGGCCTGGAAGATGGCCCCGTTGTTGAGCGGCGGCACCACCACCACTTGCGGGCGGGCGTACAAGCGCTCGGCCACGTCGACCGGCGGGCGCGGGTTGAGCTTGTCGCTCAGCTTCTGGTTCAGCGCTTCGCAGCCGCACAACGAGGCGGCTGCGGCAAGCACGGCGAGGCAGCGAACAAACAGTCTCATGCTCACAGTTGGGTCAGCTTCTGCAGCATCTGGTCCGAGGTCTGGATTGCCTTGGAATTCATCTCGTAGGCGCGTTGGGTCTGGATCATCTGCACCAGTTCTTCGACCACGTTGACATTCGAGGTCTCCAGAAACCCCTGCTGCACGCTGCCCAGGCCGTTCAAGCCCGGTGCGCCGGTGTTTGGCTGGCCCGAGGCTGCGGTCTCGGCGTACAGATTTCTGCCGCGCGGGTCGAGCCCGGGCGGGTTGACGAAGTTGGCGAGCTGAAGCTGCCCCACCGTCTGCGCATTCGCCTGGCCCGGCAGCATCACGCTGACCGTGCCGTCGGAGCCCACGGTGGTCTTCAACGCGGTGACCGGGATGGTGATTTGCGGCTGGATCAAATAGCCCTCGCTGGTCACCAACTGGCCTTGCGCATCGACCTGGAACGCGCCGTCGCGGGTGTAGCCGGTGGTGCCGTCGGGCATCGCAACCTGGAAAAATCCATTCCCCTGTATTGCCATGTCGAAGGCGTTGGTGGTTTGCTGCAGGCTGCCCTGCCCGTACATGCGCGAGGTGGCCACTGGCCGCACCCCCAAGCCCACCTGCAGGCCGCTGGGCAACTGGGTTTGCTCGGTGCTGTTGGCACCCGGCTGGCGCAGCGTTTGGTACATCAAATCCTCGAACACCGCGTGCGAGCGTTTGTAGCCATTGGTGGACACGTTGGCGAGGTTGTGCGAGACGACATCGAGCTGGAATTGCTGCGCTTCCATGCCGGTTTTGGACGTCCAGAGTGATCGCATCATGGTGTGGGTTCCTCAAGTAGACAGGGTGCGTCGGCGTGCCGATCAGCCGTGGGACAGCAATTGCGCCGCGGCCTTCTCGTCGGCCTCGGCGGTTTGCAGCATCTTCATTTGCGCCTCGAACTGGCGCGCTGCGGTGATCATCGCCACCATGGTTTCGACAGCACTCACGTTGGAGCCTTCGAGCGCGCCTTCTTGCAGCCGCGCGGTGGTGTCGACCGGCAACGAATCGCCGCCCGCCGACCTGAACAAGCCGTCGTCGCCGCGGTTGAGTTGCACCTCGGGCGTCACCAGCTTCAAACGTCCCAGCGTGGCCAGCTTGCCGTTGGCCTGCTTGGCGCTCACGGTGCCGTCGCCGCCAATGCTGACCTCGACATTCGGCGGCACGCTGATGGGCCCGCCGTCGCCCAGCACGGTCAAGCCGTTGCGTGTGACCAGGGTGCCTTCGGGCGTCAGGTCCATCGAGCCGGCACGCGTGTAGGCCTCGGTTCCGTCCAGCCCCTGCACCGCCAGCCAGGCGTTGTTCTGCATCGCCACGTCGAAGTTGCGCCCGGTCATTTGCAAGGGCCCGGGAGCGCTGTCGTAGCCCGGCGTGCTTTCCAGCGCATAGACGCGGGTGCTGGCTCCGCTGCCATTCACCGGCACCGACCGAAACGCCTGCAGCTCGGCCCGAAAGCCGACCGTGCTGACGTTGGCCAGGTTGTGCGCCAGCGTGTCTTGCCGCTGCAGGGTGGCCTTGGCCCCCGACATCGACAGGTAGATCATGCGGTCCATGCGGTGCGCTCCGGGGCTGAAACCTCAGTGCAAAAGCTCGCGATCAGCGCAGATTGACCAGCGTCTGCAACACCTGGTCTTGCGTCTTGATGGTCTGCGCGTTGGCCTGGTAGATGCGCTGCGCGGTGATCATGTTGACCAGCTCGGCTGTCAGGTCGACGTTCGAGGTTTCGAGCGCACCCGACTGCAGCACGCCCATGCTGCCGCTGGCCGGCGCGCCGACGATGGGGTCGCCCGACTGGTACGAAGCGGCCCAGCCGGTGCCGCTCAGCGGCACCAGGCCCTGCGGGTTGCGGAAAGAGGCCAGCAGCACCTGGCCGGCGGGCTTGGTCTGGCCGTTGGAATAGCGCGCGGTGATGACGCCGTTGTTCTCGAACTGGATGCCCGCGAGCTGCCCCGGTGCATAGCCGTCTTGCGACAGGTCGGTGACACCGAACGACGAACCGTACTGGGTGGCACCCGAGACACTGAGCGCCACGCCGTTGATGGGCAGCGTTTGCGCGCCCACCGAATTCACCGTGGCCGGAATGTTCAGCGGCACCGGCGCTGCCGGCGCGGTCGGGCTGCCGCCGTTGGCCGGAAAACTGATCCGCGTTGCGGGAGTCGGCTTGCCCGACCCGTCGACGTTGATCGAGGTGCCGTTGGCGGTGACGTACACGTCCCAGGTGTCGGTGGCGGCCTTTTGAAAGTAGTAGGTCACGGCCACGTCCTGGCCCTTGGCGTCGTACAGGTTGAGCGAGGTCGCGTTGTTGTAGGTCTTCGGGTCGGCGAAGTCGATCAGCGGGCTGGCGGCAGGCTGGGTGACGGCCGAGCGCGCATCGAGGTTCAGCTCCATCTTGATGCGCGAGCTGGCCACCGGCTTGAGGCCGGCCGTGGGCATGTGCAAGGAGTCGGCTTTGCCGGAAAGGATCACGCCATTGGCGTCGGCCTGGTAGCCCACCAGTTTTTGCAGTTTCGTGTTCACCACGAAGCCGTCGCGGTCCACCTTGAACTGTCCGTTGCGGGTGTAGCTGAGCGCGC
>JAYVCL010000250.1:0-3414 GCA_043749975.1 Burkholderiales bacterium | reverse complement strand
CATTTTCATGAAAGTCATTGCAGAGGGCTTCAACAGCTTCGACACCAAGAAGAAGCCGATCGGCATCATCAAGTACCTGCCCGACCCCAAGGCCGTCATTGCGCTGATCCAGAGCGGCAAACTCAAGGAGCACATCGTGCTCGCGCAAGGAGGCACGACCACCTTCCTGGCCCCGGCGCTCAGCATGGGCACGGTCGGGGTGATCACGCTGTCCGGCGCGCCGGAGTCGCACCTGGGCATCCTCTCGCGCGAGTTCCAGATTCCGTGCGTGATGACCACCTACCTGACCGACAGCGAATCGCGCTACGTCACCGGCGGCGACAACACGGCGCACTTCGCCGCGATGATCCAGGCGCTGGACGGTAAGAAGGTGCAACTCGACTGTTCGGGCGGCGAGCTCGGTCACGTGGTGCTGGTGGACTGAAAAATTAAGGAGAACCCAACATGGACTATCAAAAACGCTACCAGCCCGGCGACGAGGGACTGCGCTTTCAGGACCTGACCTACATCGGCAACTTCAAAGGCATGCCGCCGGTTCCGGACGGCATTCTCGGCGACCGCATGATGAAGGCGCGCGCCAAGAGCAAGGTGCTCGAGAAGGTCAGCAAGGAAGACGTGCTGCGCGACCAGTTCACGATTGCCGAGCTGAACGACCTGAACAACTACCTCGCCTGGAACATCTGGGACGTGCTGGTGATGCGCGCGACCGAAGGCGTGTCGGGGATGATCCCGCGCCAGGAGTACGAGATTCTGGCGTTCATGCACGAGTTCTACCGCTGGCCCGAGATCCTGCGCATGACGACCGACGAAGTCGGCGCCCAGGGCATCATCGACATCGGCGCCACGGCGCGCCAGGAGATCGGCACCAAGGTCAACTGCGTGCACGACTGGTGCATCGGCGCGGTCGGCTTCGGCATGGGCCGCTGCGGCCTGTTGGCACTCGAGGTCATCCAGCCCGACGACTACATCGAAGAGAGCAACGAGATCCTGAAGTTCATGCAGCGCATCCTGTGGGGCAAGCGGCAGGACGGCTGGATTCTGAATTCTCAGGACTCCTACCGCTGCCAGATCCACGAGAAGCCGGTGCTCGACAAGCTGGTGTCGCAGATGGACCCGATCGAAGCCGAGAGCCCCGACCACGACATGTTCATCCGCTTCAACGCGGCGGCGGAGTTGTTGTCGTTCCTCGACCACTTCGACTGCCGGCTCGGTCTGGGCGACACCGGCCCGTACCCGCTGCCCAACGGCAACATCCTGATCGTTCGCGACCTGTTCACCAACGAGGAGGCCTACCACTGGAGCGACGTGTGCGACCACGAGAATGTGCCGCACTGCTACAGCCTCGTGATGGAGATCGACCCGAAAGCGATGGGCCTGAACGAGATTCGCGTCAACGACATCTCGACCACGTTTACGCGCCCGAAGAACTACATACCGCACATCAAGGCGGGGGCGGTGTTCGCGCGCGAAAAGTGGAACACGCCGATGGGCGAGATCTACAAGGTGCCGCTGGCGGACCTGGGCAAGCGCCTCGAGGGGATCCAGCAGGCCACGTTCAAGCTGTACTCGAAAATGTCGCGCATGTCGCGGCGTCAGTTGATCACCAACGGCATGTACGTCTACTACATCGACATGATCCTGCCGCACCTGCGGCTGGCGGGGACGTACGAAAAGGCCTGCACCGACCTCAACTTCTGGGAGATCGACCAGCGCGTCTCGAACTACTACTACGACATCACCAAGCGCGGCTTCGCGCAGGCGACGGTGCCGCAGAAGATCTTCTCCGGCGAGGGCTACCTGCCCTTCGGTGAGAAGGCGGACCGGCGTCGATCGAAGTACTTCTGGTCATAGGCAAACCTTGCACGGCCCGGCGGATGCCGGGCCTGCTGTGCGACTTGCTCACCATGCTCTGCGTCAACGACTTCATCGCCCTGAACGCGGTCTATCTGAAGAAGATGGCGACTGCCGCGACGATTGCCGAAGCGACGGCCTTGCCGGTCGACATCGTTTCGCAACGACTCGCCGCCGCTGTCGAGCAGGGCTGGCTCATGGATCTGCCCAGCGGCGCGATGCTGCTGGACCAGGGCATTGAGCAGATTCTGGCCTTCTACCTCGACGCCTACGCCAGCGTGCGCTTCGACCCGGCCGTGGTCAGGTGGTACCAGAACTTCGAGGCTCTCAACACGCGATTCATCGCCGCCGTCAGCGAATGGCAGCGCACCGAGGGCGACCCGCGGGTCGAGCGCCGGCTGCTGCAAACCGCCGAGAGGCTGGCCAAGGACATCGTTCAACTGGTTCCGCAGATTCCACGCTACGCGTCTTATCCGCAGCGGCTGCAGCGCAGCATGGACAAGGTCGATTAGGGTCAGCGCGACTTCGTCTGCAAGCCCACCGTCGACTCGGTGCACAACATCTGGTTCGAGTTCCACGAGGACATCCTCGCTGTTCTGGGTCGCCCGCGCGACACCACGTGAGTGAGCATGCCGCCGCCGCACAGAACACACTGACCGCGCGCATGGAAACCTTCGTTCACCCCGTCTCGCAGATCGACCCGGCCGAGCTTGCACGCTTCGGTGGCAAGGCAACCGGCCTCGCGCGCATGGTCGCTGCGGGCATCCGCGTGCCGCCCGCGTTCGTGATCGGCACCGACGGCTACCGGGCATTTCGCGCTCACGGTGGCGTGCTGCCCGATGCGCTTGTAGCGCAGGCACTCGACGCGATAAAGCAGCTCGAGGCCGCGACCGGGCGGCGCTTCGGCGTCGGCGACACGACGCCGCTGCTCGTATCGGTTCGCTCCGGAGCGCAGGTGAGCATGCCCGGCATGATGGACACCGTTCTCAACCTCGGCATCACCGCAGGCGGTGCGCATGCACTGGCCCGTGAGGCGGGCAGCACGGTCTTTGCGCTGGACACGTGGCTGCGCTTCTGGCGCATGTTCAGCGAGATCGTTCTGGGCCTCGACGCTGAAGCCGTCATCGAGGCTCTTGCGCCGCATGTGCAAGCCGCACGCGCCGAGACGACGCTGCCCTCGTTCGAGCGGCTCGAGCAGACCATTCTGAAAATGATCGCCGAGCAAGGCCGGTGCGAAGTGCAGGCCGATCCGCACTGGCAACTCTTGCGCGCCATCGCGGCGGTGTTCGAGTCTTGGGACAGCCGCCGGGCCCGGGCGTACCGCGCCCACCATGCGATCTCCGACACGCTCGGCACGGCGGTGACGATCCAGGCGATGGTCTTCGGCAACCTCGATGCACGGTCCGGCTCAGGGGTGGCCTTCACGCGCAACCCGAATACCGGCGAGCGCGCACTGTATGGCGAGTTCCTGGCCGGTCGGCAGGGCGAAGACCTGGTGTCGGGCTCAGCGACACCCGCGTCGATCAGCGATGCGGGCGCGTTGAGCGCAGCCCATTTCCGCGA
>JAYVCL010000249.1:0-3535 GCA_043749975.1 Burkholderiales bacterium | reverse complement strand
CTCGATCTGCCGAGACAGGGTGTTGAAAATGCGCAGGGTCATGGGCCAAGGAGCGAGTTCGGGCCCATTCACAGGGCGGCGGGTTCTAGGCCCTTGTCGGAGCCTTTGGGCACGGGCGTTTCAAGGGCGGTTCAAGGCGGTTCGTTGCGGTGTCAGCATGGCCTTCCGGGTGCGTAAAAACGCAGCCGCACCTTACAATCGGATCAGTATAGCGGGGCCTTCACATCGATCAGCCCGATCGCCGCGACGCTCCTTCACCGCTTGCTTCTTGCCCCGCGCCGTTGACACTTTCTCTGCGACGCTTTCTCTCCTGTGCTTTCTCCTTCGACGCTTTCTCCTTGATGCTTGCACTCCATTCGCGTTGGATCAGCCTCGTTGCAGGTGGCCTGTTGTTGCTCTGCGCAGGTGCCCGGGCAGACGAGGCCGGTGACGTGACGCGGCTGTTTCGAAGCGGGCAGGTGGCGCAGGCGTTTGCCCAGATCGACAGGCTGCTGGCGGCCCAGCCCAAAGACCCACAACTGCGGTTTCTGAAGGGCGTGATGCAATCCGATGCACAGCACACTGACGATGCGGTCATCACTTTTCACCAACTCATCCAGGACTACCCCGACTTGCCCGAGCCCTACAACAACCTGGCCGTAATTCATGCGGCTCGCGGTGACTATGCCCAGGCCCGAATGGCGCTCGAGTCCGCGTTGACCGCGAACCCAGGCTACGCTGTCGCGCATCAGAACCTGGGCGAGGTGCTGCTGCAACTGGCCAGTCAGTCGTATGCGAAAGCAGCCCAGCTCGACCCATCCAATGCAGCGCTCGCGTCCCGGCTGTTATTGCTGCGGCAAATGACGCTCCAGCCTTCAATCCCTCGCACCCCCTGATTTTTTCTTTGGAGCAACCCATGATCACACGCAGTTCGATTTTCCGAGGCGCTGCCCTCGCAACGCTGGGCCTGGCGCTGCTCGGCAGCGCACCCGCCTTTGCTCAAAAGGTCAAGCTGGCGACCTCGGCCGGTGACATCGTGATCGAGCTCGATGCTGCCAAGGCACCGAAGTCGGTCGAGAACTTTCTGGCCTATGTGAAGGCCGGTCATTACGACGGCACGGTGTTTCACCGCGTGATCGCCAACTTCATGGTCCAGGGCGGCGGCATGACGCCCGACCTGAAAGAAAAGCCCACCCGCGCGCCGATCACGCTGGAAGCCCGTAACGGCCTCAACAACGACAAAGGCACGGTGGCGATGGCACGCACCAACGCACCCAACTCGGCCACCGCCCAGTTCTTCATCAACCTGAAAGACAACGATTTCCTGAACGCCGCCGCCTCGCGCGACGGCAACGGCTATGCGGTGTTCGGCAAGGTCACCTCGGGCATGGACGTGGTCGAGAAGATCCGCGCCGTTCCGACTGGCAACAAGGGCCCGTTCGAGAACGTGCCGCTCGAGCCAGTCATCATCAAGCAAGCCACCCTGGAGAAATGAGATGACCCAAAACGTCGAGCTGCAAACCAACCACGGCAATATCCGCATCGAGTTGGACGAAGCCAATGCCCCCGTGTCGGCCAAGAATTTTCTTGCCTACGTCAAGGCGGGCCACTACGACGGCACCGTGTTTCACCGCGTCATCAAGGGCTTCATGGTGCAGGGCGGCGGCTTTGCGGCGGGCATGAAACAAAAGGCCGTGAACGATTCGATCACGAACGAGGCTTCGAATGGCTTGAAGAACACGCGCTACACGCTGGCGATGGCCCGCACCTCCGACCCTCACTCGGCCACAGCCCAGTTTTTCATCAACGCGGGCGACAACGAGTTCCTGAATTTCAAGTCTGAAACGGCCAGCGGTTGGGGCTATGCCGTGTTCGGCAAAGTGGTGGGGGGCAACGAGGTGGTCGACAAGATCGAACAGGTCAAGACCGGCCGCAAAGGCTTTCACGACGACGTACCGCTGGACGATGTGGTGATTCAGAAAGCCGTGCTTCTTTGACCTGCGATCGCCCTCGATGACCAGCGAAGGGTTGATGCCCCTGCCCACATTCTGGGAAATGTGCGTCCCCGACGATTGGACTTGCATCGACTTCATCAGCGACCTGCACCTGTCGGCACACACGCCGCGCACCTTCGACGCGTTCGCGGACTTTTTGCATCGCACCGATGCACAAGCGGTGTTCATCCTGGGCGACCTGTTCGAGGTGTGGGTTGGCGACGATGCGCGTCACCGCGGTTTCGAGGCCCGCTGCGCCGAGGTGCTGAGCGATGCCGCGTCGAATCGCACAGTGGGGTTCATGGCCGGCAACCGCGACTTTCTGGTCGGCGCTGAGATGCTCAAAGCCTGCGGTGTGATGGCCCTGCCGGACCCAACTGTCTTGCAGGCGTTCGGTGAGCGCGTGCTGCTGATGCACGGAGACGCGCTGTGCCTGTCAGACCTGCCCTACCAACGTTTTCGTGCCGAGGTTCGCGGAGAAGCCTGGCAGCGCAATTTTCTGGCGCGCCCGCTGGCCGAAAGGCGCAAGCTGGCGCGGCAAATTCGCGCTGAAAGCCAGCGCCGCAAACAGTTGCAAGCGTCCGGCGAATGGTTCGACGTCGACTGTGCCACCGCCGTTCGATGGATGCACGAGGCAGGCACGCCGACCCTGATCCATGGCCACACGCACCGGCCTGCCACCGAGACGATGGCCCCCGGATTCGTGCGCTGGGTGCTGAGCGACTGGGACCTCGACGACGACGACGCCAAGGCACCGCGGCTCGAAGTGCTGCGTTGGCGTCGCGGTGGTCTTGCGCGCAGGCGTCCTTCGGCAAATACTTCAGAGACGCTGGCCCTCTGATTGTGCTGTCGCGTTGGCTTCGGGCATGGCGTCAGCGCCGAAACGCCGCCACCCTGCAGCGGCGTGCAATTCCCGATGCGCTGTGGCAATTGACGCTGGCGCGCTACCCCTTCATCGCCCGCCGCGCGCAGGTCGATCTGGATCATCTGCGCCGCCTGGCCACCTTGTTCCTGGACCGCAAAGAGTTCACCGGCGCTGGCGGCATGCAGGTCGACGATGAAGTCGCCGTGGCCGTGGCCGCACAGGCCTGCCTGCCGGTGCTCAAACTCGGCCTGGAGCGGTATGACGGTTTTGTCGGCATCGTGATCCACCCCGATGAAGTCGTCGCGCAGCGGGTGGTGACCGACGACGACGGGGTGGTGCATGAGTACGACGAAACGCTGACCGGCGAAGCCATGCAGGGCGGGCCGGTGATGCTGTCGTGGCCCGATGTCGAGGGCGCAGGCGAATCGTCCGCCTGGGCCTATAACGTGGTGATTCACGAGTTTGCACATGTGCTCGACATGGACGGCGCGGCTGCGGCCGGCAACACGCCCGCCGCACGCCAGGCGTGGCTTACTGCATTGACGGACGAGTACCGTGCCTTTTGTTTCGAGGTGGATTCCGGCCAGGAAACCTTGATCGACCCGTACGGGGCCGAGGCGATCGAGGAGTTCTTCGCGGTCTGTTCCGAAGCGTTCTTCGTGGCACCCGAAGACTTGCTCGGCCAGCACGCCAGCCT
>JAYVCL010000248.1:0-3146 GCA_043749975.1 Burkholderiales bacterium | reverse complement strand
ACCGCGCCACGCGGCAGTGGCTGCGTCGATCCCGATGGCCGCTTCCAGTGCGGGCAAGGCGGCCACGGCGGGCCAGTTGGGCCAGTTGGGCCAATTGGCAAGTGCCGAGGCCTGGGCCCAAGCCTGGAGCGACGGTTGGACCGCGGCGGCGCAGCGCGTCTGGGCAGAAGCCAGGTCGCTGATTCGCCTGACGCGCATCGACCGGCCCGAGGCCATGCTGCTGGCCCCCGAGCAAGCCTTTTTTCTGCGCGAGAACCTGAAGCTGCGCCTGCTCAATGCGCGGCTCGCCTTGCTGAGCCGCCAGTTCGACACCGCGCAGTCCGACCTGCAAATCGCCCAGACCTCGCTCGATCGCTACTTCGACCGCAACTCACGCCGCACCGGGCTGGCCACCGATCTGGTCAAGCAGGTGGCCGTGCAGTCGCGCCAAGTGGTGTTGCCGCGCCCCGACGACACGCTGGCCGCGCTGGCGGCAGCGTCTGCCGGGCGCTGACGCCCGCACGGCCTGGGTTCAATGCGCACCGCCGTCTGGTTCACCCTGCTGTTTGCCGTGGCGGTGGTGGCCGCCACCAGCCTGGGCACCAACGACGGGCTGGTGAGTTTTTACACGGGTGCCTGGCGGCTCGACATGTCGCTCAACCTGTTTTTGCTGCTGCTGGTGGGCACCTGCTTTTTGCTGGTCACGCTGATCCAGGCCGTCAACGCGCTCACCGGATTGCCGCAGCGGGCGCGCGAATGGCGTGTCGCCCGGCGTGACCGCACCGCGCAGGCTGCGCTGCGCGATGCACTGGCGCAGTACTTCGGCGGCCGCTACAGCCGCGCGCAAAGCGCCGCCCAGCGTGCCTTGGCGATCCAGGCCGACACGCCCGACCTGGCGCAAGACAACGAGTTCACCGTGCTCGGCTTGCTGCTGTCGGCCGGCAGCGCCCACCGCTTGCAAGACCGGGCCAGCCGCGACGAGCAGCTCACGCGCGCGCTTCAACTGGCCAGCCGCAGCGCGTCGGCCCGGTCGGCCGAAGAAGGTGCGCGCCTGCTGGCCGCCGAGTGGGCGCTGGACGACCGCGATGCCGCGCGCAGCCTGCAACTGCTGGCCGATTTGCCGCCGGGCGTGGCGCGCCGCACCCATGCACTGCGCCTGAAACTGCAGGCCACCCGCTTGGGGCAGTTGCCGCACGAAGCGCTGCGCACCGCGCGCCTGCTCGCCAAGCACCAGGGGTTTTCGAAAGTGGCCGCGCTCGGCTTGCTGCGCTCGCTTGCGTTCGAATCGCTCGACACCGCGCGAGACAGCGACCAGTTGCGCCGCATCTGGTTTCAGTTCGACAGCGCCGACCGGCGCGATGCCTTCGTGGCGGCCCGCGCTGCCACGCGCGCCGCCGAAATGGGTCAACCCGACGAAGCCCGCAGTTGGCTGCGCCCGTTCTGGGACCGCCTGGGCGACCTGGCACCCGATGAGCGGGCCGCGCTGGCCGGCGCTTTGGTGAGTGCGCTGCCCGGGCTCGGCCCCGAGTGGCTGCCCCGCCTGGAATCGGCCGCGCAGGCCTACCCGCGCGAAAGCGCCATCGGCCATGCCGTGGGCAGTGCGCTGGCCGAGCGCCAACTGTGGGGCAAGGCGCGGGCGCTGCTCGAGAACGCGGCCGCCGACCCCACGCTGGCGGCAGCGGCCCGCCGCCATGCCTGCCTCACGCTGGCCCGCATTGCCGACGAGGAAGACGACGCCGCCCGCGCGTCCCGCTGCTACGCGCAGGCCGCGCGCATCGGCTGAGCGGCGTGTCGGCGCTGCTACAATTCAAAGTTGCGCGGCTGTAGCTCAGTTGGATAGAGTACTTGGCTACGAACCAAGGGGTCGTGGGTTCAATTCCTGCCAGCCGCACCAGAAAAGACGAGGGTCAGTAGGTCAACGCCTACTGACCCTTTCGTCTTTTTGGCCACCTCACAACCGCATTGGGCAAAGCATTCGACGAGCCTTCGGATCAAAGGGGTGATGAGGACGTCGAAACGGCAGGCTCCGTCAGGCAGGCGGTCACGCCGCTGATTTGGCTTTGTCGGCCGTCCAGCGCAGCAGCGCGTCGCGCGCACCGTTGATGGCGGGGTCCATTGCGGCGTCGTGGCCGGCGCGCTTGGCGCACAGCTCGATGACGTAGCCGTTCGGGTCGCGGAAGTAGATCGAGTCGATCATCCCGTGGTCCGACGGGCCGCGGCTCTCGATGCCGCGTTCGCGCCCCTTGGCCAGCATCGGCTGCAGTGATTCGGGGCCGACTTCGAGTGCGATGTGCAGGTCGTAGTCGTGCTGCCGCTTGAACTCGAACGGGAAGTCGTCGGTCTCGAAGAACGCCAGGCACGAACCGTCGTCGAGCCGGTAGAAGGTGTGCAGCGTGTGGGTGGCGCGGCCGGTCTTGGTTTCACTCAGGTTCAGTGTGTTCACCAGCGGCAGCCCTAAAAAGCCTTCGTAGAACAGGCGCGTTTCTTCCGAATCGCGGCAGCGGTAGGCGTTGTGGTGCAGTTTTCGAATCATGGCGGGCTTCTCCGTTCGACAAAGGGATGGCGCTGCGATCATGCCGATGTTTTGCATCGCCTCACGCAAGTCTGTAAGGTTCGGCGAACGCTCGGGCGAAGTCGACATCTTGCGCTTCGAACAGGACGACGACCTCATTGCCATCAGGGGTGACGCATGCGCTATCCGTGTGCCACCGCGCGGTTTAACCTAGCGCCATGAACGACATCATGGTCACGTTGTACCGGCAAAAGGGCCGTCGCGTGTTTTCAACGCTGGTGCGGCTGCTGGGCAGCTTCGACGCGGCCGAAGAAGCGCTGCACGACGCTTTCGTCGCCGCTGCCGAACAGTGGCCCACAGCAGGCGTGCCGGCCAACCCGGTGGCTTGGCTCGTCTCCACCGGCCACTTCAAGGCCATCGACCGCATTCGCCGCGACAAACGAGTCGTGGCTTGGGAAGAAGCCGGCGAACAAGCCGAGGCGGTGGGCGACGACGCGCCCGGCTGGGAGCAACTGATCGACGAGCGCGATGCGATCGAAGACGACCGCCTGCGCCTGGTCTTCACCTGCTGCCACCCGAGCCTGGCCGAAGAAGCACGCATCGCGCTCACGCTGCGCGAAGTCTGCGGCCTGACCACCGAGGCCATTGCAGCTGC
>JAYVCL010000247.1:0-2949 GCA_043749975.1 Burkholderiales bacterium | reverse complement strand
CCAGTCGCTGCGCTCCTGCCCCCAGGGGGCGCCAACTCTACGCCCGGGAAACCCGTGCGTGAGTCGTTGCTTGATGGGGCTTGCTTCGCGTTGCCCTTTGACAAAGAGAAACCCATGAACCACTCACTCAACGAACAACTGATGGCCCGCAAAGCCGCCGCCACCCCACGCGGCGTCGGCGTGATGGGCAGCTTCTTTGCCGACCGGGCCGACAACGCCGAACTGTGGGACGTGGAGGGCCGCCGCTACATCGACTTTGCCGGCGGCATCGCGGTGATGAACACCGGCCACCGCCACCCCAAGATCGTCGCCGCCCTGCAAGCCCAGCTCGAACGCTTTACCCACACCTGCTACCAGGTGGTGCCGTATGAGAGCTACGTCGCGCTGGCTGAAAAGCTCAACGCCATGACGCCGGGCAGCTTCGCGAAGAAAACAGCGCTGTTCAGCACCGGGGCCGAGGCAATCGAAAACGCCGTCAAGATCGCGCGCTCGTACACCAAGCGCTCGGGCGTGATCGCCTTCAGCGGCGCCTTCCATGGCCGCAGCATGTTCGCGGTGGCGCTGACCGGCAAGGTCCAGCCCTACAAGGCCGGCTTCGGGCCCTTTCCGCCCGAGATCTATCACGCGCCCTTCCCTTGCCACTGCGCCAGTCTGGACGAGGTGAAAAAGGCGGTGCAGCACCTATTCAAGGCCGACATCGAACCCGCCCGCGTGGCAGCCATCGTGTTCGAGCCGGTGCAGGGCGAAGGCGGCTTCAACGTCATCCAGGCAGCCGCCGTGAAGTGGCTGCGCGAACTGTGCGACGAGCACGGCATCGTGATGATTGCCGACGAGGTGCAAACCGGCTTCGGCCGCACCGGCAAGATGTTTGCGATGGAGCACTTCGACGGCGTGGTGCCCGACATCATCGTCAGCGCCAAGTCACTCGCCGCCGGCATGCCGCTGTCGGCCGTGACCGGCAAGGCCGAGATCATGGATGCGCCCGCCCCCGGCGGCCTGGGCGGCACCTACGCGGGCAACCCGATGGCGATTGCCGCGGCGCACGCGGTGATCGAGGTGATGGCGCAAGAGCGCTTGCCCGAACGTGGCCAGGCCTTGGGCGATGCGCTGAAAGTGGTGCTCGAAAGCTTGCGTGCCGAGGTGCCGCAGATCGCTGACGTTCGAGGCCTGGGCGCGATGGTGGCGGTTGAATTCAACCGCCCCGGCACCGATGAGCCGGACGCCGAGTTCACGAAAAAAGTGCAAGCCCAGGCGCTTCAGCGCGGCCTGATCCTGCTCACCTGCGGCGTCAACGGCAACGTGATCCGCTTCATGTTTCCGCTGACGATTGCGCAGGCGCATTTCAATGAGGCGATGGTGATTTTGCAGGCTGCGGTACGCGCTGTCGCTGCGGCTTGAGCCGATGAAGGCGTTGCAAGAATCCCTCGTTGCGCAAGGCGTTCACACCCTCGTCGCCCAGTTCACCGACCTGCACGGCGTGGCGCGCGGCAAGTTCGTGCCGCTCAACCAGTTGCACCTGTTGCTTGGTGACGGCGTCGGTTTTGCCGGCCCTTCGATCTGGGGCACCGGCCTGCCGCGCACCGGCCCGCGCTCGGAGTACTACGGCCGGGGCGACGCGCACACCGTGCGCGCCCTGCCCTGGCTGCCCGGCTATGCACGCATTGTGTGTGACGGTTTTGTGGCCGGCGAGCCCTTCGACGCCTGCCCGCGCCAGGTGCTGCGCCGCCAGATCGCGCGGCTGGCCGAGCGCGGCTGGACACTGCGCACCGGCATCGAACCCGAATTCTTTTTGTTGCGCCGCAGCGCCAGCGGCTTCGAGCCCGCCGACCCGCTCGACCGATTGGCCAAGCCGTCGTACGACCTCAAAAGCCTGCCGCGCCAGCGCGAGTTCTTGCGGCAACTGGCCGACGGCTTGACAGCCTGCGGGCTCGACGTTTTGCAGGTCGACCACGAAGACGCGCAGGGCCAGTACGAGCTGAACTTTCACCACGCCGACGCGCTGACCAGCGCCGATCATTTGATGCTGTTCAAGCTGGCCGCGCACGAACTGGCTGAGCGCCACGGCATGGTGTTCTCGATGATGCCCAAGCCGTTCGCCAACCAACCCGGCAGCGGCATGCACTTTCATGTGTCGCTGTGGGAAGCGCAAGGCGCTGAGGCACAGTGCGTCTTCGATGACCGCTCGCAAGAACTGTCGCCGCTGGCGTTGAATTTCATCGGCGGTGTGCTGCAGCACTCGGCTGCGTTGTGCGCACTGGCCGCGCCCACGGTCAACAGCTACAAACGGCTGGTGGTGGGCGAGTCGATCTCGGGCACCACCTGGGCACCTGCGTACGTGGCGCACGGGCCGAACAACCGCACCGCCCTGGTTCGCAGCTTGAAGGGCCGCTTCGAGTGGCGCCTGCCCGATGCCTCGGCCAACCCTTACCTGGCCACCGCCGCGCTGATTGCGGCCGGTCTCGACGGCGTCGACCGCAGGCTCGACCCCGGCGCGCCGTGTACCGAAGACCTGTTCAAGCTTTCACTGGCCGAGATTCGCCAACGCGGCATCGCGGTGTTGCCGCAGAGCCTGGGCGAGGCTGTCGACGCGCTGCAACGCGACAAGGTGATTTGCAGCGCGCTGGGCCAAACCTTGACCGAGCAGTTCAGCCAACTCAAACGCGCCGAGTGGACCGAGTACGCACGCCACGTCAGCGGCTGGGAACTGGCGCGTTACGGCGCGATGTTCTGAACTGCGGATGATCCTAGAAACCGCAGTTGGACGCGCCCGAGCGGGCCGCGATGGGGTGCGCTGGCAAGGCGCGACAACGCTGCGGGCTCATGCCCGCAAGGAGGAGCAACGCCGCCAGAGCGCCGCAGCGTGGCTCGCTCGGGTGTGTAGCGCTTTCACCCACGAGGTGATGGATATCGTGGGCGGGAATGTGTGCATTCATGCGGTGAGTCCAGCGG
>JAYVCL010000246.1:0-6426 GCA_043749975.1 Burkholderiales bacterium | reverse complement strand
GCTGAACTTCCATGGCAGTGCGGCTGTGCGTGCGAACGCGGCGCGCGAAGCTGCGCTGCAGGCATTGGCCTCGGGTCGGCCGGCCTGATCGTTTCTGCGGCTGGCTTGCCACACCCGATCATCCGATCTGCTACTATTTCGCTTCCTTTTTGCTTCCCAGGGAGCTCAGCATGCCCACTCTCGTCGTCAAAAATCTTCCCGAGCCACTGCACGAGCGTCTGAAAGCGCAAGCTCAAGAACACCACCGATCCATGACCAAGGAGGTGATCGCGCTGATCGAGCAAGGGGTGCTGGCACCACGTGCGACGCGCGCCCCGGTGCGGCCACTGCCGCCGCTGGTGCGACTGTCCACCGGGCCGGTGACGACCGAGTGGATAGAAGCCGCTATCGCCGATGGCCGTGATTGACACGCGCCGATGAAACTCGTCGACACCAACATCGTCGTCTACCTGCTTCTGGAGGGGCCGTACAGCGAAGCGGCGCGCGCACTGCACGCCACAGACAGCGACTGGCAGAGCGAATCGTTCCTGATGGTCGAACTCGTCAACGTCCTGGCCACCGCCATGCGCAACGCCAAGCGCCCACTCGCCGAGTCGCTGCAAACCCTGACCGAAGCGCAGCACCTCATGTCGGCCGGTCTGCGCAACGCGGAAGATCGCGACGTGCTGAATGCCGCTGCGCACTTTGGCGTCAGCGGCTACGATGCCCGCTTCCTGGTCGTCGCCCGGGCCCTGGGTGAACCTCTGATCACTGAAGACGCCAGGCTCCGCCGCGCCGCGCCCGAGTTCACTTGTTCGCTGGCCGAAGCGCTGACCCGCTGACCACCTCCTGATCACGCCGTGCTGGTCGATATCGACGTCGAATCCCGCACAAGGGTCGATATCACGGAACGACCATTAGGCGGCACACGGCGTTCACTCGGGCGTCAATCCCAATCGAGACCAGCGCACGCCACCTTCGCCCCACGAAAACCAAACCTGCCTGACACGGCCCAGCACGTCGTGCAGTGGCACGCTGCCGAACTGACGCGAATCCTGGCTGTGTTGCTGGTTGTCGCCGAGTACGAATACGGTGCCTGCGGCCACCGTGACGTCCAGCGTTTCGGGTGAAATTGAGGCCTGCGGTTGCGCTGAGCTTGCAGCGGTCGCAAGCCCGATGCTTGCGGGCTGTGTGCGCATCGGCAACAACACACCGTTGACGAAAAAGTGCTGGTTGCGCAACTCGATGTGGTCGCCCGGCAAGCCGACGATGCGCTTGACGAAATACAGCGTTCGATCGTTCGGGTAGACAAAAATCGCCACGTCGTTGCGGCGTACTGCCCGCTTGCATTGGGGGCAGTTGTAGCGCTTGTCTGCGAACAAAAAATCGCCGGGCAGCAGGGTCGGCGCCATGCTGCTCGAAGGGATCTTGAACGCCTCGACCTGCTGCGTTCGCACGTAGCCGATGAGCATCGGCAAGACCACCGAATCGCACACCAACAGCACCAGCAAATAGAAGCCGCTCGACTGCCACGGTTGCAGCCGATAGCCCGATGATCGCCGCGCGACCGACCACGCGTTCGACACGGCATAGCCCCACAGGCCCAAGGTCGCGAGCAAGCTTGCCGCCAGGGCCGATACGGTCCATTGATCGGGCAAATAAAGCGCGGCAACCACCAGGCCAGGAACACTCAACAGCGCGAAACCCAGAAACAGCCAAATGGCCCGATTGACCTCGCCGTTGTAGATCTGGCCGTACCCCGGCAGCACCAGCGACATCAGCGCGGCCAGCCACGGACGACGAGGCGACGCGGCAGGGGGTGGGTTCAGGGCGGGCTGTGAAAACATTTCGGTGCTCATGATCGTGGTTCCTCATCGTTGTGTGTGGTGCTGCGCCGCGCGTGTGGCCCGCATTGAAGCGGCCACGACGCGCTCATCCGGCGGCGGTCGCAATCCAGATGCCGAAGACGTACAGCAGCAGTTGCGTCAACCCGCCCAGCGCACCCGCCACCAGCGCGAGCGAGATCGACGCGACGCGAATGCGCGCCACCAGGGGCGCGCGGGTCGGCAGTCGCGTCATGACGCGTGCTGCGAACCCGTCCGGCACCGGCATCGCCGTTCGCGCCACCCAGCGATCCAACAGGTCGTCGTCGTCAAATTTCATGGCCATGCTCCGGTGGAATGTCGAGCGCGATTCGCAGCCGTTGCCGTGCCCGGTGCAGGCGCGTCTTCACCGCGTCGACGCTGCAGCCTTCGATGACCGCGATCTCGGCCATGCCCAAATCGTGGGTGTAGGCCAGCGCCAAGACGCTGCGGTCATCGGTACCCAGCGATCGAAACGCCGCGTCGATGCGCGCTTGCAGGCGACGCTGATCGAGCGCTTGTTCAGGCCGGGCGGCGGCGCAGGCAGGCTCCGGCGCGTCGTCATCAGCGGCTACTTCATGCCGGTTGCGGGACCGCGCCAACTCATTGAGCGCGAGCCGTCGCGCAATCGTGAACAACCAGGTCGAAAACTGCGCCTGCTCTGTGCGGTAGCGAGGCAGGTGCTGCCATGCCCGCAAAAACGTCTCTTGCGCCACCTCTTCCGCGCGCGCCGCCTCCAGCCCCATGCGGCCGAGAAAAGCAAACAGCGGTCGCTGGTAGCGATCCACCAACTCAGCGAAGGCCCGAGGGTCGCCGCGCGCGATACGCTGCAAAAGGGTGGCGATGTCCAAACGAAAGGGTTCTGCTGCGAGGTCGGTGGGGGTCACCTGTCTTTTACAGGCGAGATCGGCAACGGTGACAGCCAGCAGCATGATCGACCGAAAATATCGTCATCCGTCAACGGTCGATCCGACAAAATAGGCAGTCCATGAATGCACCTGCACCCTCGCCTGCACCGTCGCCTGCACCCTCGTCCGTTGCCGGCCTCGCAACACGCGGCTTCACCCCGCCGCTGCGCCTTGCCGACTTCAAGCTGATCGCGTTCGACATGGACTCGACCCTGATCAACATCGAATGCGTCGACGAAATCGCCGATGCCGCTGGCCGCAAGGCCGAAGTCGCGGCCATCACCGAGGCCGCCATGCGAGGCGAGATTGCCGACTACAAAGACAGCCTGCGGCGCCGCGTGGTCCTGCTCAAGGGCGTGCCGGTGACTGCGCTGCACGAGGTGTATGAGCACCGCCTGCGCCTGAACCCCGGTGCGCAGATCCTGGTGCAGGCCTGCCAGCGAGCGGGCATGAAGACGCTGCTGGTGTCGGGTGGCTTCACCTTCTTCACCGACCGGATTCGCGACTTGCTGAAGATTGACTTCGCGCGCTCGAACGTGCTGGGGGTACAGAACGATGTTCTCTCCGGCAGCCTGGTCGATCAGGCCTGGGGCGACATCTGCGACGGTGAAGAAAAACGCCGCATGCTGCTGGCCACTTGCGCGCAACTGGGCATCGAACCCCGCCAGGCCATCGCGATGGGTGACGGTGCCAACGACTTGCCGATGATGGGCGCTGCCGGGCTGTCGGTGGCGTATCACGCGAAGCCGGCGGTGCGGGCGCAGGCGATGGTGGCGATCAACGAAGGTGGCCTGGACCGATTGCTGAGCGTTTTCTCCTAGTAAGTTTTAAGGATGCCTGCTTTCGATGCGCGGTTCAAACTCGGGCTCTCAACGACCCGCCTCAGGGAGCCCATCATGGCCAAGCGCGCAATTTGCGTCGGCATCAACAAGTTCGCGAAGTACCCGCAGTTCGAGCTGAACGGCTGCGTGAACGATGCGAAGGACATGGTCGCGTTGTGCAAGCAGGTGCTGGGCTACAAGACCGAAGAGATCATCCTGCTGACCGATGCGAAGGCCACCAAGGCGGTCATCATGGCGGCGCTGAAGTCCGCAGTGAAGGACGCCAAGGCGGGCAAGATCAGCAGCCTGCTGTTCAGTTGGTCGTCGCACGGCACGCAAATGACCGACACCAGCGGCGACGAGCCCGACGGCATGGACGAGGCCTTCGTGCCCTACGACATTGCGGAAAAATCCGGCAACTGGGACCCGGCGCATCTCATCATCGACGACGAGCTTCACGACCTGTTCACGCAGTTGCCCGACGCAGTGCTGCTCGAGGTCTACCTGGACACCTGCCACAGCGGCTCGGGCCTGCGCGGTGCCGAGTTCGGCCTGCACGCGCCGCGCCCGCGCTACGTGGCACCGCCCACGCCGATCCGGCAGGGCACCGGCAAGCAGGCAACAGTGCGTGGCTTCACGCTGGGGCCGCAGGCGACGGGCACGGCGAAGGTGGCCGCCAAACCGACCGCCGTCGCTGGCAAGCACCACATCCTGTGGAGCGGCTGCAAGGCCGACCAGACCAGCGCCGACGCCTACTTCAGCGGCCGCTACAACGGTGCCTTCACCTACTACTACGTCAAGGCGGTGCGCGAGTCGAACAACGCGCTGCCGCGGGCCAAGCTGATCGTGACCATGCGCGATGCGATGGCGGGCAAGTTCGCCCAGATGCCGCAGTTGGAGGCGAATGCGACGAATCGAAATTCAGTCGTGCTGATGTAGCTGCGACGCGCCGACGACGATGCCGTCTTCATCGGCATAGAGCCAGTCGCCCGGGCGCACCCAGACGGCTTGAATTTGAACCGGCAAGTCACGGTCGCCCGGGTTGCGCTTGAGGGGCGGCATCGGCATCAAAGCCAGGGCCCGGATGCCCACGTCGCACGCAGCCAGTTCCGCCGCGTCGCGCACGCAACCGTTCACCACCACGCCGGCCCAGCCATTTTTTGCCGCGGCCGCGGCCAGGTTGCCGCCCACCAGCGCGCAGCGCATCGATGCGCCGCCATCAACCACCAGCACCCTGCCTGCGCCGGCTTCATCGAGTGCGGCTTTGACGGCCGAGTTGTCTTCAAAACATTTCACGGTGCTGACGCGGCCGGCAAACTTCAGCCGCCCGCCGAAGCGCGCAAACACCGGCGGCAACACCCGGAAGTCACCGCTGGAGTCGGGCTTGTGCAGGTCGCACAGATCGCAGGTGGAGAAATTGAACGTGGTCATGACGCACCTTGTTTTGGGTTGGAGGCTTGGCGCGCCAATGCCGAGGCGCGGATTGCCGCCAGCGTACTGCGGCTGGTGGACACATCGGACGACAGCTTCAGGTGCAGCAGCGTGGGCAATTGGCTGGCCAGCGCCGTGCTGAACGCGGGCTCGAACTGCGCGGTGTCGTGCACCGCTTCGGCGCGCCAGCCGTAAGCACGCGCCAGCGCCGCGAAGTCGGGGTTGAACAAGTCGGTGCCACTGATGCGGCCCGGGTACTCGCGCTCCTGGTGCATCCGAATCGTGCCGTAGCTGGCGTTGTCGACCACGATCACGATCAGCCTGCCCTGGCCCGTTCCAGCGCCATGGCCGGTGGCGGTGGCCAGTTCTTGCCCCGTCATCAGAAAGTCGCCGTCGCCTGCAAAGGCAACCACGGTGCGCTCGGGGTACAGCAGCGACGCGGCCACCGCCGCCGGCACGCCGTAGCCCATCGCGCCCGAGGTCGGCGCCAGTTGCGTGCGACCGAACCGGCTCAGGCAGGCGTACTGGCAATAGCGGTGCAGCCAGCCGGAAAAATTGCCCGCCCCGTTGGCGTAGAGGGTGTCGGCCGGCGCCAGGCGTTGCACCGTCTTCACGACCACCGCCATGTCCAGCGGCTCGACCGCGGGGGCCACTCGATTGGCCTGGAAGTCGGCCTGCGCCTGCGCCGTCCAGTCGGCCCAGGGCAGCGCTGTCGGGGGCGCGGGTGGTGCCAGTGTTTCCAGCGCCTTGGCGGCACTTGCCATCGAAGCCTGCAGCAGCAAGTCGGCCGCGTAGACACGCCCGAGTTCCTCGGCACCGGCGTGGATGTGAATCAGTTTTTGTTGCGGGCGCGGTGCGGCCAGCAAGCTGTAGCCACCGGTGGTCATCTCGCCCAGTCGCGCGCCGATGGCGAGCACCAGGTCGGCCTCCGCCACGCGCTGCGCCAGTTTCGGGTTGATGCCGACGCCCACGTCACCGGCGTAATTGGGGTGGCGGTTGTCGAACAGGTCTTGAAAACGAAACGCACACCCCACCGGCAGGTTCCAGCCTTCGGCAAAGCGCTGCAAGGCATCGCAGGCAGCAGCCTCCCAGCCGCTGCCGCCGACGATCACGAACGGACGTTGTGCGGCCAGCAGCAGGGCCCGAACTTCGCGCAGCGCACCCGGGGCGGGCCAGGCCTGCGCAGGCTCCACGCGTGCCAGCACGGGCGCCGTGGTCAAGTGGGCCAGCATGTCTTCGGGAAGCACCAGAACCACCGGGCCGGGGCGGCCCTGCATGGCGGTGTGGAACGCGCGGGCCAGGTACTCGGGCAGGCGATCGGCTTCGCTCACCTCGCCCACCCACTTGGCCATGCCCAGCGTTCCTGGGCCGAACATCTGGCGGTAGTCGATCTCTTGAAACGCCTCGCGGTCGCGCTGTTCGCTG